>JBNJFZ010000196.1:0-7029 GCA_051747295.1 Myxococcota bacterium | reverse complement strand
CTGTACCCGTATTTGGGGGTTATTTTGACTCGAACGATCCACACCACGTTCCTTCTCGCCGTCGTCGCTCTGTTCGTTGCAGGGTGCCCTGACGAATCGGAGACGCCGTCACCGTCCGACACCGGTGCAACCGACACATCCGACACATCCGATACATCTGACGATGTAGAGAACGCGGATACCGATGACACCGGCGGCGAGGACCAAGAGACCTCGGATCCGAATTGTCACTACGACTGTTTCGCGCATTACACCTGCGAGAATGGGGAGGTCTACTGGCAGTCGGGCGGTCCGATCCCGTGCGAGGTTGGCGGCGCCGAGCTCTGTACGAAGGGGGACAAGGTCGGTGACTGCCAGGAGGGCTGTCGCATCGATGAGGACGAATTGCCCTCTAACGGCCCTGATGGCTGGCCCATCATGTGCGAGGAAAATCGCCCACGCGGGGTCGGGGAGCCATGCTCATCCGACGACGACTGTTCGCCGGCCGAAGATCACTACGATGCTGCGACCGACGAGTATGTCGAAAAACAGCTCACCTGCGACACGACGGCCGGAGAATGTGTGGACCCGAACGCCCCGGGCTACCGAAACTTCTGCGACGCGGAGCCGACCGAGATCGAGGACGGTCTCGGATACCTGGCCCCCGACGGAGACGTTGCGCTGCCCGGTTGCAATGCAACCAGCTATTGTGCAGTCGAACAGAATGCGGACAAGAGCTGCCAGATCTGCACGATCGAGTGCAATGAGGATGCGGACTGCCCGTCCGGCTCGTTCTGCACCTCTTCGCAGAACCTCGATCAGTTCGATGACACGATCATCAACCTCTGCATCCCCTCCGACTGGCAACAAAACCGCGATATCACCGATTGCATTGACCGATGAGCCCGACCATAGGTCATAGGTTTCGTGAGCACTCCCCGCGCTCGAGAAACCTATGCCCCTCGCGCTTACTCCACCTCGTCATCCCCGCTTTCCTCACTGAGGTCATCGACCTTCTCGCCGACCGGCGTCAGCACCCACAGCACGAGAAAATTCGCGAGCGAAAGCGTCACCGCGATTTCGTAGCGGTCGAAGGCTACAGCAGCGCCGATGGCCGCCGTATTCCAGATACTCGCGGCCGTCGCGGTCCCGGCTACGGTCGATTCGTGCTTGACGATCGCGCCGCCACCGAGGAAACCAATACCCGTGATCAGCCCCTGAATAAGCCGGGCGAATTCGGGCGAATTCGGCCCGAGCACGGTACGACCGATCAGGATGTATCCCGCGCTCGCGAGCGCCACGAGCGGGAAAGTACGAAACCCGACCGAATGTGAGGAGCGCTTTCGATGCCAACCGAGCGGCATCGCGAGCACGAATGCTGCAACCATCGTGAGCAAATTATAGAGTATCTGACTTCCATCGATATCGAACATATCGAACATTCCGAGCATGACGCCCTCCCGTGTCGTTTCGAGCCATTGCAGCATCTAAACACGAAAACACCAAGACTCATCGGGAAACCCACCGCAGGTTGCACAGTCTATGGATCCACTCGCACATACCCTCGTAGGCGCTTCACTGTCTGAAACCGGCCTCAAGAAGGTGACGCCGCTCGCCACCGCGACGTTGCTCATCGGGGCCAACCTGCCCGACATCGATGGAGTCGCGACCTTTCTGGGGTCAGACGCATCGCTGCACCTTCGCCGTGGGTGGACGCACGGGATACTCGCAGCGGTGGTGCTGCCGCTGGTGCTCGCCGGACTGATGCTGGCGTACGACAAATACTGGCGTCTCCGTCGAAACCCGGATGCTGATCCGGCCCGGCCAAAGCTGATCGTCGCCCTGTCCTACGGCGCATTCCTGACGCATCCGCTGCTCGACTGGCTCAACACGTACGGAGTGCGACTGCTGATGCCCTTCGATGGCCGGTGGTTCTACGGCGACGCGCTGTTCATCGTCGATCCGTGGATGTGGCTGCTGGCGGGGAGCAGCGTGGTTCTGGCACGCAGCGACAGCAAGCTCGGCATCGGGGCATGGGCCGTGCTCGGGAGTGCGACGAGTGGGCTGGTGCTCGGCGTCGCGGATGTCCCGCTGGGGGTCAAGATCGGCTGGGGCATCGGGGTCCTCGCCATCATCGGCATGCGCACGTCGGGCTGGTTCCAGCGACGCAGCCGCTCCGTCGCGACCATCACGCTCGCCCTGCTCGTCGGCTACATCGGCGCGATGATCACCGCGAGCGCCGTGACCGCGACGATCGCGGCGGAGAAGACCGGTGCCGACAATCCGCGCGCGACGTTCAGCAGTCCCACGCCCGGAAACCCGTTCGCCCGCGAGGGTGTCATCCAGGAGCGAGACCGCTACGTCCTCTACACAGCAAACTGGCTGGCCACGCCGCCGATCGAACAAACCGGGCCGCCTCTGGCGACCAGCGGGCGAAACGGCCCCATCGTCGAGGCTGCGCTGGACGCCCCGCACGTGCGCGGCTTCACCAACTGGATGCGCTTCCCCGTCTTCGAAGTCGAGGACGCGAGGTCGGGTTATCTGGTGACCATTCGGGACCTTCGCTACGTGCGCCCCGACGATCAGGAGGGCTTCGGCTTCGCGCAGGTCTGGCTGGACGCCGACCTCGAGCCGATCCGCGCGGAGGTCAACCCGCGCGACCGCGACGACTAAATGCGGCTATATTTTGTGCCCCGAAACGACGCAGCCTCCGCCGGCTGCATACACCTTTGAGGCGCCGAATTGCTTCTAAATGTCGGCGAGGTGTGCAAGTGTTCGCGCATCGCTTCGTATAAACAACGCGATAAAACAACCATTCTCAAACGGAAACGATGACTTATGGCAACAACTGCATTCAAAGGAAACGATGTTTCGACCGTGGGCGACCTCCCGAAAGTCGGCGACAAACTCTCGAGCTTCACGCTGACGAATTCCGGTCTCGAAGACGTGGCGCTCGAAGATTTCGAGGGCACCAAGATCCTCAATATCTTTCCCAGTATCGACACCGGCATCTGCGCGATGTCCGTGCGCAAGTTCAACGAGCACGCCGAACAGTTGGGCGATATCAATGTGCTCAACGTATCGATGGACCTGCCGTTTGCGCTCGATCGATTCAGCAGCGCCGAAAATATCGACGCCGCGGTCAACCTGTCGGCATTCCGCTCGACCTTTCCGAACGTGACCGGTGTGCAGATGACCGATGGACCGATGCGCGGCCTGTGCGCCCGAGCGGTCTTGATCGCTGACGGCGACAACGTGGTCCAGTACGTCCAACTCGTCCCCGAGATCACCCAGGAGCCCGACTACGACGACGTCCTCGACGCGCTCGGCGAAGGGTAGACGCCCCCCAATGACGAAAAAGCCCCCGGCCGTCGGCAGTAGCGCCGTCGCTCGGGGGCTCTTTTTGTCCATTTGGTGTCCGGGCGCAGGCCCTGGACCGGCTCAATCATCCTGATCAGGCCCGTTTACATCGCTTAGAATGCCGTCCAGACACGTGTCGACCAGCCACAACAAGTGCTGGCGACGTTCTTCGATCTGGTCGTCGGCGAGCGGGTCGTCACCCCATGCGTTCTCGAGGGTAGGCGCGTACGTGAAGTAGTTGACCACGGCCCCGGAAAAGGTCAGGAAGAAGTGCCGCGCCCCGGTCGGCCCGTCCTCCGGGGCGATCTCGGTGAGCGCATCCACCGTCCATCGAAACAACGGCGTCAGGCTTCGCTCGACGAAGCGCGCGTGGCTGTCCCCGCGCGTCACCAGCCCCTGGACCAGGCGCGGATAGCGCCGGTTCTGCACGATGAAGTCGAAGTAGGCGTTGATGGCGGCGCGAAGTCGGTCGCGCAGTCCGCCCTTGCCCTCCAGCGCACGTTCGAGCACCTCGCGATGCGCCACGTAGTAGCGCTCGAGGACCTGCTCGAACAACTCTTCCTTGCTGTTGAAGTGGTAGAAGACGGATGCCTTATTGGCTCCGGCCGATTCGGCGACGTCGCGAATACTCACGCCGTCGTAGCCGTGCCTGCAGAATAGACTATCCGCCGCCTCGAAGATGCGGCGTTCCGTGTCTCCCATCTGATCTAAATAGGCGTCTGTCGTCATTCCTGGCCCCGTTTCTGGTATCCCATCGCACAGCTACCTACATATACTTACGTCAAAAATGCAAGTTAAATCGTGGTCCAACGCGCTGCTCGTACCGTCTGTGATACATCACGACTCGACGTAGGCCGGCTTCAATGGCACCCTCGTGACAGCCAAATTGACACACGATGAGACTGGATATTTCGAGCGGGCGAATAGACGCCCTCGAGCCCGAACATGCAACCACACCCGATTGATCAGGCACAGCTAAACTTCGACCCGGGTACGTTGATCGCCCTCAACGTCATCCTGGGTCTGATCATGTTCGGCGTCGCGCTGGACCTGAGACTCGATGACTTCAAGGTCGCCTTCAAGAAGCCGCGCGCCCCGTTGATCGGGATCACCGCCCAGTTTCTCGTTCTCCCCGCGGCCACATTCGCGCTCTCTCGCATCATCGATCCGGTCCCGAGCATCGCGCTGGGTATGATCCTGGTGGGCTCGTGCCCGGGAGGGAATATCTCGAACTTCATCACGCACATCGCCAAGGGCGATACGGCGCTTTCGGTGAGTATCACGGCGATCTCCACCGTAGGTGCAACGTTCATGACGCCGATCAATTTCTCGTTCTGGGGCAGCATGCACCCGGATACCGCCGCGATCCTGACCGATCTGAGCCTCGATCCGCTCCAGATGCTCGGGACCGTGATGACCGTACTCGGCGTGCCGTTGATCCTCGGGATGACCGTCGCGACGAAGTATCCAGACTTTGCCGCGAAGGCGCGGAAGCCCTTCAAGATCATGTCGCTGGTCTTCTTCGCCGGCCTGGTACTGATGGCCTTTCAGTCGAACTTCACCTACTTCCTCGCGTTCATCGGCATGGTCTTCTTGCCGGTCTTCTTGCAAAACGCCATGGCGCTGGCGACGGGCTACGGTGCCGGCAAGCTGGTGCAACTCGAGGAGCCCGAGGCGCGCGCGCTCGCCATCGAGGTCGGCATCCAAAACTCCGGGCTGGGCCTCGTGCTGATCTTCACGTTCATGGGTGGCCTCGGCGGAATGGCCGTCACCGCCGCATGGTGGGGCATCTGGCACATCATCGCGGGGCTGTCACTGGCCTATTTCTGGTCGTGGCGCAGCGGGACGAGCCTGCTCGAGACGCAAAAAGATCTGCCGTCCTGATACCTCGCTCCGTGAGGACGACCCATGATGGATCTACGAGTTGCGATACTGGAAGACCGGTGAGACCGCTGCGACAAGAACTTTGAATGTCGCGACAGTTCAGGGCATTATATATGCGTAGCGTCGATCCGAGCAGGCTCGGCCGAACTCGAGAATAATCGCAATTCAAAACCGGACGTCTGTGCGTCGTACTCCCATGCGAAGCTGTATCGCAACAGGATTTCTGCTCATCGCGTGCGTGGTCCTGGCGTCTTGCAACGTCAGGGATCCGCGCCTCGACGAACCCATCCCCGATGGCCTCGACACGACCTCGGACCTCGATGCCGAGTCGGACACCTCCGACGAGACCGTCGAGCCGAGCTGCAGTCAGTGCAACGCACCGCCCAACGCCAAGGTCGCCGGCTGCCCGGACGACGACTGCGAATACGAGTGCGAGGCGGGCTACGTCGACAAGAATCGGGACCTCCCGTCAGGCTTGTCCGGGGACGGTTGCGAGGAGACCTGCGAGGAGACCAACGGCGGCCGGGAAACCTGCGACGATCTCGACAACGACTGCGACGGCCAGGTCGACGAGGGCCTCGCTCGAACGTGCGGCAGCACCAATGATGGGCCTTGCGCCTACGGCGAAGAAGTATGCCGCAACGGTGAGTGGAGCGAATGTGAAGGGGCAATCGAGCCGGAAGAGGAAGTCTGTGACGATATCGACAACGACTGTGACGGACGCGTCGATGAGAACTTGACTCAGACCTGCGGCACCAACATCGGTAATTGCCAGGAAGGCCAGCAAGAATGTCGAGACGGTGTCTGGGGGCCGTGCAACGGCGATGTGGAGCCGCGAGCAGAGACCTGCAACAGCAGCGACGACGACTGCGACGGTGAGATCGATGAGGGCGTCAAGGCCGAGTGGTTCGAAGACCGCGACGGCGACGACTACGGAACCAACCCCATCCTGGCCTGTGCGCCGTCGGGCAGCCACACGGCCTTCGTCGGCGGCGATTGCGACGACACCGACCCCGATATTAACCCGGATGCGCTGGAGACCTGCTGGAACGCGAGTGAGGATCGAGATTGCGACGGGAAGCCCGCGTGCGACGACCCCGATTGCGACGGACGCGAGTGCGACTACGACGGCGCGATCGGCACATGTGAGAACGGCACGTGTGTGCCTCAGTGAGACATGTGGCTGTAAGACAACCGGACATCATGACCAGAAACGAGCACCGTAACTCGCCCCGAGCCAGCCTCGCACTCGCGTTTTTTCTCTGCCTCACCGTGTGGTTCGTCCCCGACGGCGCCGGCGCACAGGATCTGAACTGGCGCGGGGAATGGAATCGCTCGGGACCCTGGCACGGCGCGGCGACGGCCGTCATCGGCGGCGCAGCGCTGGGTACCGAGCTCTTCTGGGAGGAGCCGAACGAGCCCAACTGGACGGGCCCCGCCTTGCTCGATGATGGCACGCGAACCGCCTTGATGGCCAATCATGAGGCAGGCTTGGAGCGCGCCTCATTGGTCAGCGACGTGCTCGTGGGTTCTCTGATCGCGATGCCGCTGGTCGTCGACCCCGCCGTGGCCTTCTTCGCACACGATAGTCCGGATGTCGCCGGTCAGATGGCGCTCATTAGTATGGAGTCGATGGCCGTGTCGTTTTTGACGGTCAACGTCCTCAAGCGAGTCGTGGCGCGCCAGCGCCCGCCCTTCGGCGCGTGCTATACGGACCCGAACGCCAGCGAGGCATGCCAGGACCGCGCCAACGTGAGCTTTCCCAGCGGCCACAGCGCCACGGCCTGGGTGGGCGCGGGCCTGGTG
>JBNJFZ010000195.1:0-10160 GCA_051747295.1 Myxococcota bacterium | reverse complement strand
TCGGTGTCCGTCCCGGTGAAGTTGTAGACAGCGTTTTCGCAATACTCCTCTTCACTGAGACCACTCAGTGCGCTGCCGTCATCGGCAACCCATTCGCCTGCGCCCGCAGCCGTATTCGTCACGGTGACTGCAGAATTGGTGGCGTCGTAACCGGTGCAAGCTGATGCATCGGCTGCACCCGCAAAGGTCACAAAGTCTTGGATGTCGCCAGAAGCATCGGCGAGCCAAAATGAGCGGTCGACCCCACCGAAGCTATTCTCCGAGCTCCACCAGTCGTACGCGCTATCGTAGTTCTCTGGGAAGTTCGCGTTGGATTGCTCGTCCGGCGCAGCCGTCTCGTTCGTGGCACCGTTGGTATTGCAGTCAGCCTCATCGGCGTGAATGATGACGTAATCGTTCTTCTGAACGATGAGCCCGTCGAAGGTCAGCACGGAGCTGTCATTCTCGTAGAACTCGAATCCAGTCATCGAGCCGCCTTCGGTGACACGCAACTCGACGAGGTCACAGTTGCCGTCAGCGGTGGCGCTGAGCTCGTTGATGACGACAGTCGCCGCGGGCGCATAGCCGAGGAAGTCGGCGGTATTCGCGGCCTGGTCGACAGCGGAACCAAATACATCCAGGACATTATCGCTGACCGTCACGGTGTAGCTGGTGCCTTCGGTCTGCGCGTCGGTCGTCAGCGTGACGACGTTGTCGCTGACCGTCGCGCCGGTGACGTTCAGGCCGGCTCCACCGTCGTCTTCGATAGTGAACTCGGTTTCAGCGACCGTGGTGTCATCGAGCGCACGATTGAAGGTCACTTCAACTTCGGTGGCCGACGTCGCGACGGCTTCGGTGACGGTCGGAGCCGGGCAGTTCACGTTCGAGATATCTTCGATGGCGTATGCCGAAAGCTGGGCGTCGGCGTTGAAGCGCCACATCGGCGTCGGGCCGACGGTCAGCGTGCAGGTGTTCTGCAGGCCGTATGTGTCGACGAAGTCCGACGGCGCGCGAAAGAGCAGGTCTGCGTTGCCTGTAACTCCAGCAGTCTCGACCTGAGCGGCTTCGTGACCTCCACCGGCAAAGCCAAAGTCGTCGACGACTTCAACGTCGGCAGTCAACAGCTCAGCGGTGTAGTCGTCCAGCGCGCTCACCAGGTCGGTGGCGTCCGTGACATCCTGCGCGAGCTGCGAGACGTCGTAGCCCGAGCCGAGGTAATCGATATTTTCGATACTGGTGGCCTTGCTCAGACCATCGACCTCATCCGTCCCCGTGACATCGAACGTCAGGATATCGCCCGCGACGATGTCCGGATCGACTGCAGTCGGGTCGACCTCGACGAACAGCGCCGGCCCGGTCTGCTCGGCCTGGACGAAGAACCCGGCGGCGTCGCCGCCGACATTGGGCTTGGTGTAGGTCACAGCAACCTGCTCGATCGTGGCGTTGGTACCACCGAGCACGGTTTCGATCTGGTCGGACGCGGCCGGGTCTGGCTCGACCGTGCCAGCGTCTGCATCCGCGGTGTCATCTTCGACGTCTGTGGTGTCGTCTTCCGTATCTGTCGTGTCCGCCGCGTCCGTCGCGTCGTCACCGGTGTCTTCTTCGACGTCCATCTCGGTGTCTTCTTCGACGTCCATACCGGTATCGACTTCGACATCCATTCCGGTGTCTTGGTCGACATTGTTGTCGTTGTTCTCACCGTCGTCGTCACACCCAGCACACGCACTCATGCCGCCCGCCAGGAGTAAAACGACAAATAAGCTCAGAATTTTGCGCAACATCATGTCCCCTTGGTTCAAAATCAGATTGGTTTAAAGTCCGAAAAATGTTCTGGTCCTCGAGTCTGTAGTGGTCCCACCACGACCACGCATGCTCGAAGGGTAATTACGAGACACTGATTATCAAGAAGTCCTCGAGGATGCCACGCCGATCGCGAGACGTTTGTGTGACAACATGGCCCGATGGTTCGCGACCGCCTACTCGGGCCTTCCGACTCACCTCATTGCACCGAGTCCCAGAGCGTGCGCATCCGATTGCTGGCTTTGCCGCTGATAAGTGGTAGTTTCATAAGCGACAGTCCCCCTTCAACCGGAATCGGCAAGAATGGGCCTTGTCAGTCGAGGCAAAGGCGTTTAATCGACTGGCCAGGTATCCCGTATGACCATGGAAGTAGACGACGAAAAAACCTGGCTCGAGGCCATCCTCCACGCCGGACCCCGGCTGTGGCATTTCGTCGTTCGTGTGGTCAAGCACTTCCTGGACAATCGTGGCATATTGCTGGCCGGTGGCGTTGCTTATAACACCCTCCTGTCGGTGGTGCCGCTCATGGCGGTCATCATCCTGGGGCTGTCGAACTTCTACGATAGCCAGCGCCTCATCTCGATTATTCGCGCGGAGCTCGGCCTCATCATTCCAGGCCAGGCCGACGAGATCGCACAGGCCGTCCAGACGGTGCTGGATTCGCGCTCCCTGGTCGGCGGTGTCGGTATTCTGGTCCTGCTCTTCTTCAGCTCGCTGGCCTTCCGCATGCTCGAGGAGGCGATCGCGAGCATCTTCAAGGTTCCCGACCACGTCGAGGGCAGGAGCTTCTGGGTCTCCGCGCTCATCCCCTACATCTACATGGTCCTCTTTGCGGTCGGCATCATCTTCCTGACTGCCACGAACACCATGCTGGAGGCACTCGCGGGCCATAATATGAGCTTCTTCGGGTGGACGCTCTCCATGGCCGAGGCACCCAGAATCGGCCTCTACGTCCTCGGACTGGCCGGCTTGAGCCTGCTCTTCACGTCGATCTACAAGGTCCTGCCCGTCATCGAAATCCAGTTTAGCCGCGCGCTGGTTGGCGGAGTCACGGCTGCAGTTCTGTGGGAAATCGTCCGGCGTATCCTCGGCTGGTACTTCCAGAGTATCTCGCTCGTGGGCATCATCTACGGCTCCCTGGCGACCGTGATTATCGTCCTGCTGGGTATGGAGGTCGCGGCGATCATCATCCTGCTGGGAGCACAGGTCATCGCCGAGTTGGAGATGGCGGCCGACGCGAAGGTGCCCTGGTACGAAGATCCGCGCGACACTCTCGTCGGCGAACCCTTCGCGATTCGCGGTGACACCAAAAACAACGAGAGGCAAGAAGAGCGAGAAAAACCACCCGATGGATAGCCCGGACGGAGCTCAACCCTCGACCGGCTCGTCGGCCTCTTTCTCGGAGCCGTCGTCGGGCGAGTTCGACTCCTCGAGGGGTTCGAGCTTCTGGATAGCCTCGTCCAGATCGTCTCGGATACACCCGTAACAATCCTTCGAGTTAAACGTCCCGCAACCACGCGTGGGCTTAGCGGCATAGAATCGAAGCGGGGCGAGTGCGTCTGGATCACCACTATTGGCGAGCTTCTCGATCCACTTCGCGTGCTCTTTGCACCCCTTCGCCGCCCGAAGCTCCATCGCGTACGTATGCCAGGGGTCCAGCGACTCCATGCGACCGGTCGACTCCAGCGTCGCCTGGATATCCTCGCGGGTGCTCCTGCTCTTTGCACTCCAGGCCAGATCGCCGAGGACATCATTGGCGAGTTCAGCGGGGAGTTCGGACAGCACGATCTTCTTCGCGGCCTCTCGACTCGCCTCCTCACCGCTGGCCAACCGAGTCTTCAGATCTGCGATCAACCGTTCTTCGCTGGCGTAGCGGGATTCCTCAGCGAGCGCGTATTCATATTGCTCGAGCGCCTGGTCCCACTGACCCGTCTGGGCGTAGGCCCGCCCCAGCAGGAACGCCAGATGCGGATTGGGGCCGGTTCGTGCCCGAAGCGATTCGAGCTGTCCGACCGCATCTTCGATACTGCCAGTCGCCAGAGCGTCCATCACCTTGCCTGCGCCGTTGCTTCGGAGGAACGCGGACCGGTCGTCAGCCAGATCTCTTGCTTCTTCGAGGCGCTCCTGTGGACTGAGCTCGGCATTCGAGTTGATCAGAATGACCACCGGGAGGGCCACGGCCACCGCCAAAAATGCCATAATCGCACCGATTGCCAGGTGTTTTCGGTGCCGGAGCGCCCATTCGATGCCTGCGCTCACGCGGGGGCCGGTGTTCTGGGCGATCGTGTCCATGAAGCGGACGAATCGACGAGCTCCGGGCCTTACCTCGCGGCCCAGGTTCCGGATGGCTTCCGTGCCGGTTTCAGCGGCTTCACGCGTTAACCCGCCCAGCGTCAGCGCATCCGAGGCTTCTGCAATGTCGTTGAGCCGCTGACGGACCTCACCCGCCGTCGAGGGTCGGTCCTCGGGTTCTTTGGCGAGCAAGCGCTGCACCAGACGGTCGAGGGAGCGAGGAATCTTAGCCTCGGGACACTTTCGACGCATCGACGGAGGCTCCTCCGTCATATGCATCGCCATGATCTTGGCGGGGTTCGTATCGAAAAACGGCAGGGAGCCGGTCAACATCTCGAAGAGCATCACACCCAGGCTGTAGATATCGGCGCGTCTGTCGATCTCGGCGCCTGCAGCCTGCTCCGGGCTCATGTAGTGCGGCGTTCCGTAGACCATCCCCGCCCGCGTCAGGCGCGCTGACTCCTGGTCCTCATCTTCTCCGATCCGAACGCGCGCGACTCCGAAGTCCATGATTTTGGGGAAATTCGAATCACCCTCACGCTCGATCAGCATGACGTTTTCGGGCTTGAGGTCACGGTGGACGATGCCGGCCTCGTGGGCGACCTCCAGCGCATCACACATCAACGCGACGATATGCAGCGCCCGATCCACGTCGAATCGTTGGTCCTCGACCAGCGACACGTCCAGGGTCTCGCCCTCGAGATACTCCATGACGAGGAAGAAGCCCTCGTCCATTTCCCCGAAGTCGGTCGCAGTACAGATATTGGGGTGATCGATATGGGCCGCGGCCTGAGCCTCCCGCCGAAACCGCTCGACGATCTCGCCGTGCCCGACGACTTCGGGCCGCAGGAGCTTGACGGCTACCTTCTTCTTCATCAGCACGTGCTCGGCGAGGTAGACCGAGCCCATCGCCCCCTGCCCGAGGCACTCCTCGAGCCGGTAGCGCTCCGAGATCAACTTGCCTCTCACCTCGTGCTCTCCGTCGATCGGAGAGCTGCCCTGCACGTCTTCGTCCAGGGGAATTGTTGCTTGCTCTTCGGACATCCAATCACTCGTCTGCGAGCTCGAAACGTCGTGCAGGTCCAACGCGATCGCGCTGATCCTAACGCTGCGCTACGGTATAAGAGATTCCAAGCGTATTTAATAGCTGACCACGCCAGTATCTGTAGCCACCGGCGTGACGCCGCGCTCGACTCATGCATCTCATCTTACATGAAAACCACGGCGACCTCGATTTCCACAAAGCCAACAACCTCATCGTCGATTCTCGTGGTGGTCGTGCTGCTTGCGGCGACCGTCGCGGGCTGTAGTTTTTCCGCCCCGGAGTATCAGGGACCGTCCAGTCGTCACTTCGATGGGGAGACGTTCTACAACCCCGGCCAGACCGTCGAGCACGGCTTTGGAGACTTTCTGAGGTGGCAGTTCACCTCCGACCCCGGGCCCTGGCCCGATACGATTCCATCGGAGCACGGCCCGCGGCCCGTCGAGCGTGTCGGTGTCGGCGAGCTGCGCGTGACCTGGGTCAATCACGCCACGGTGCTCATCCAGATGGACGGCCTGAATATCCTGACCGACCCGATATGGTCGGAGCGAGCCAGCCCCGTGGCCTGGGCGGGTCCTCGACGCCGCAGGGTCCCCGGGGTTCGCTTCGAAGAGCTGCCACCGATCGACGTGGTCCTCATAAGCCACAATCATTACGACCACCTCGATCTTCCGACGCTCGAGCGGCTCTATGAGCGCGACCGCCCACGGTTTGTCGTCCCGCTCGGTAATACGCGCCTGCTGCGCGACAACGGCATTGAGACGTCGGGTGACCTGGATTGGTGGCAACGCATCGAGGTCCGAGACGGCGTGTGGGTGAGCCTGGTGCCCGCAGTCCACTTCTCTGGACGCGGCATGCGTGACCGCGACGAGACGCTCTGGGGCGGGTTCGTCATCGAAGGAACCCGTGGGCCGGTTTACTTCGCCGGGGACACCGGGTTCGGCGACCACTTCGCCGAGATTCGGGAGCAATTCGGCCCCGTGGAGCTCGCGATCCTGCCGATCGGCGCCTACCAGCCGCGTTGGTTCATGAGCCCCGTACACATCGACCCGGCTGAGGCGGTGCGAGCACACGAGCTCTTAGGGGCGAGGCGATCTTTCGGTATCCATTGGGGCACGTTTCCGATGGCGGACGATGGCGTCCTCGACCCCGTGCGAGACCTCGGCGACGCCCTCGGAGACCGACCGGATATCGAAGATGGCGAGTTCTTGCTCCTCGAAGAGGGCCTGCCCCGAGTATTCGAGAGTTTGTCGTCAGCGCGATAGCGACTAGTCTCTACCTGTATCCCTCAGGTCATCGTATTTCGCGCACGGAGTGGACTTTGAAGACATTGATCACCGTATCGACGCTGGCGCTGGCGATCGTTTTCGCCGGCTGCGACGACGACAAAGTCGCTGACGTCCCGCCACCTGGCGAGGAAAAGTCGGGTACTCAGGAAGCTGAAGAGGCGGATAAAGAGGCCGCGGACAAAGCTGACGACGAGCCCGACGACGCCGAACCCACCTACGAAGGCCTGGCCGAATCGTACAGCGAGCTCCAAACCGCGTACGAGCAGCTCGACCAGGCCCCCGCTGGACTCGCGCCACAGATGCAGGAGTGGGGCATGCAGATGATGTATATGCATGAAAATAAGGGGCATATGGCCGACCAACGCGACGAGGAAGGCGGCCACATGATGAAAGGCATGCACGGCGATGAGGATCCCAAGGGATCCGAGATGGGGCCGCACATGCCCGCTCATATGAGCGGCTTCGGCGAGTGGCACCGACAGATGAGTGATTTCCACGAGGCAGAGGCCAAAGAACGCAAGCGCGCCGGCGACGAATCGATCGCCAAACAGCACGAGCTGATGGCTCGCCAGCACGCGGCGATGGCTGAATCGCTTACTCGCGAAGACGAGCGTGAGCCGGTGACGATCGACGACAAAACGCGCGCCGCCGCCGGTGAGTCACTCTACGTGAATGCCTGCGCGACGTGCCATGCCGACGACGGCACGGGCGTCACCGACGCGTTTCCACCGCTCGCGGGTGCCGACATCGTCACCGGGGACACCGAGCTTTTGACCCGCATCACTCTGCACGGCATGTCCGGCCCGTTACGCGTTAAAGACCAGAACTACAACGGCTACATGCCCAGCTTCGCGGGCCGATTCTCCAACGACGAGCTCGCCGCAATCCTCACCTATATTCGCTCGAGCTGGGGCAACGAGGCCGCGCCGGTCACGGCCGAGGCGGTCGCGCAGGTGCGGAAGAAGACGAAAGATGCGCCCGGAGCGGTCTCGACGATCAAGGAAGGGTTGGCTCCGACGGTGGAGTAGATTCCGTTCGCGTGCCGCTCGCGGAGGTCGAGCGGTTATTACATCGCGGCTCGTTCGAAGCTCGAACCGCTAAACCTCTAGTGAGCGCCTTCAGGTGCGAACGAAACCGCTTAACCCCTTGCGCGGCGTATGCCGCGCGAACCGCTCGCTACTTAAACCGCTCCGCGTCGATCTCGTACTTGTCCACCCTGAGGCCCATGATCCGCTCGGTGACCCCGAGCTTGCGCGCGGCGGCGGCGCGATTGCCGCGCGTGGACTTGAGTGCGTCGACGATGAGCTCGCGCTCGAGGCTCTCCAGCGCTGAATCCAGGTCGCCCTTGAACTCCGTGTCGCTCGCCTCGGCCGTCTGGAGGCTGGGCGGCAGGTGGTGGCCGTGGATGACGCCGTCCTTACTCAGCAGCACCGCCCGCTCGATGCAGTTTTCGAGCTCGCGCACGTTCCCCGGCCAGTGGTACGCGTGCAGCATATCGATGGCCGGTGTGGAGATGCGGCGCACCTCGCGGCCGTGCACGTCGTTGTACTTATCCACGAAGAAGTCAGCGAGCAGCATGACGTCGGACTTACGCTCGCGAAGCGACGGGACGCGGATGGGGAAGACATTCAGCCGATAGTAAAGGTCCTGGCGGAAGTCACCCTCTTCGATGCTCTGCTCGAGGTCCCGACTGGTCGCGGCGAGCACGCGGACATCGACCTCGCGGGTCTGAGTCCCGCCGACGCGCTCGAACGTACCCTCCTGGAGCACACGCAGCAGCTTGACCTGCATCGGCGGGGGCAGGTCTCCGACCTCATCCAAAAAGATCGTGCCGCCATCGGCGAGCTCGAAGCGTCCCTTCCGCTCGTCGATGGCGCCGGTGAAGGCGCCTTTTTCATGGCCGAATAACTCGCTCTCGACGAGGTTCTCGGGCAGCGCCCCGCAATTGACCTTGATGAACGGCTTCTCGGCCCGCTGGCTATTGTAGTGCACCGCGTTCGCGATGAGCTCCTTGCCCGTGCCCGACTCGCCCAGGATCAGCACGGAGGTCGAGCTGTCGGCGACCTGAGCGATCAGGTCGAAGACCTCGAGCATCTGCTTGGACTTGCCGATGATATTGTCGGGCTGAAACCGGGTCTCGAGCTTTTTCTGGAGCCGGGAGTTCTCCTCGACGAGCCGCTGGCGCTCCTCGGCGGCCATCTGACGAAGGCGCACGGCCTGGGAGATCATCGAGCCGATGATCGACATAAAGCGCGCGCGCTCCTGGAGCTCGTCATGGGGCAAGTGCGGCATATCCGCGCTGATCGTGCCGACGACCTCGGTCTTCATCCGGATGGGAATACAGATAAACGAGGTGTCTTCGGCCGTCGCGCGGCTGGAGGGGCCGGTGCGGTTCAAAAACTCCACCGAGTCGGCGATCCGCTCGACCAACCAGGGCTCGCCGGTCTCGACGACGCGGCCGGTGACTCCTTCACCGATGCGATAGCGGCCGCTCTCCTGCTCACTGTGGGAGAGCCCGTAGCTCTCCTCGGTGATGATCTCCTGGGTATCGCGATTGAGCAGCGTCAGCGACGCGCGCTTCATCTGCATCCCCTCGACCATCAGCTCGAGCACCGGACCCAGGACCTTCTTGAGGTCGAGGCTCTGATCCAGCTTCTTGCTGATCGCGAAGAGCAGCTGCATCTCCTCCAGGTTGGAGGACTGCTCCGGGACGGTTGTGTCAGCGACAGCCGATTCCGGCCGCCTGGCTCTTAGGTCACCCATGATCGTCGCACCGTCATTGCCGGGGAAGATTGCAAAACGTGCACGTCCTACATTTTCGTAGGATCTGACGCGCTGCGTCAACAGCCTACGATACTTTCGCGTCGAATGCAGGACTCGCGATCCCGCTCAGCCCGACATATGACCGGCAAATACGGCGACTGCGAGTCCTCCCATACCCGTATTCCTACATAAATGTAGGGTGAACTTGCAAATCCTACATCTATGTAGGTTTTTGGTCCATGCTCCGCGCGTTCTCGAGACGTGAGCGTCCGCGGCGGGTTTTATTCAGCGCGGCGTGGCCATGCGAGGCCGATCTCGACTTTTTTCGAGCGAGTTGGAACGCAGGTTGCTCTAAAGGTCGGGCGAGTCAGTGAACCCAGCCCTCGGATGCTCGATTGCAGCCGGAGGCGAGACATCTTCCTCGTCACACAGACCGACCCATGAAGAACACATCGAAGCTCCTCGCGCCCCTCGGCGCCGGCCTGGCGCTACTACTCGCGCCGGCATTGGCCTTCGCCGGAGAGGGCAACGCCGTCACCAATGAAGAGGTCCTCTTTGTCGTCAACAACACCTGGATGCTGGTCGCGACCATCCTGGTCTTCATCATGCACCTGGGATTTGCCTGCCTGGAGTCGGGCCTGACCCGGGCCAAAAACACGGTCAATATCCTCTTCAAAAACGTCGGCATCGTCGCCATCGGCACGCTGACGTACGCCATCGTCGGCTTCAGCCTCATGTATCCCGGCGAGGCGTTCGCCGGCGGATTCTTCGGATTCGCCGGCTTCGGCGTCGGACCGGACGCCGACGGCCTAACCATGGCCTACAACCCCGGCTACACGTACTGGACCGACTTCATCTTCCAGGGCATGTTCGCCGCGACGGCCGCCACGATCGTCTCCGGTGCGGTCGCCGAGCGCATCAAGCTCGGCCCGTTCCTGGTCTTCTCCGGCGTCTATGTCGCGCTGTGCTACCCCATCGTCGGCATGTGGAAGTGG
>JBNJFZ010000194.1:0-10172 GCA_051747295.1 Myxococcota bacterium | reverse complement strand
TGGCGACGAAGAAGCCGGTCCTCGAGCTGCATCGACTCCTCAATGCGATGGCCGTGCACAATTACGAGCCGCTCGGGCCGCTGGCGCGCCTGCTCATGGAGAGAAGCGGCGGCGGCACGGGCGATATCGAATCGCGAAACCGCCTCGTCTCGTATGTCGCGCGCTTCGTGCAGGGCATCCCGTTCCAGAGCAGTCGGGCCGGAGAGCAGTTGCAGGGGCCGCTTCGCACGCTCCTGTATCGGCTCGGCGATCAACGAAGCCAGACGCTGCTGCTCGCCCTGCTCCTCGAGCATTGCGGCATCGAGGCGGGCCTGATGCTGGCGCCCAGGACCGGCGAGCTCCGAGCGGCAGCCGCGATTCCGCCGGTCCTGGTCGCCGACGAGACCAGCACCTTCGACGAGGGTGCGAGCGCGGACCAGGATACCGTCGCACATCTGCGGACATGGCTCGACGCCTCGACGCACCGCACGCCGCGGGTCGTCTGGGGCGAGTTGCCGGCTCGCCCGGGCTCGGGTCGGGGGACGCTCTCGTTGATGGTCGCCGTGGATACGGATCACTACGCGGAGTTGGGGGCGGCCTCGATTCAGAAGCCGAGTCAGTGGGTCTTCTTGCCGCTTTCGGCCGCCTGGGCGCGCCTGGGGCTGGCGAGGGCCGACGAGGAGGGCTCGGTATGAAGCGTATATGGTTGATTTTGGCATGTTTGCTGGTGTCCTGCTCGCTGTCGGAGGGGCCGCGCGAGCTTCCAGAGCCGCAATTCGATGCGAGGCTGCCCTTCCCCGAGCTCGAGGCCGACGAGTCCACATCCGAGGCAGGCGGAGCGGCCAGTAGCTACGAGGAGCGTATCGCTCGCGCGTCCGGCGGCGACGGCGAAGATCAGCCGGAAGCGGTCAGCCAACAGCTCGTGCCACTGGCCGGTCGCTTCGTCGCCGAGATGCCCAGTAATTTCGACGAATGGCAGTGGTCGGGCGACGCGCGCACGACGCTGATCTCGTATCGTGAAGGCGGCGCGACGCGTCCGAGCGCGCTCATCTATGCGGAAGAATTCTCGACGCTGATGCGGACCAGCCCCTCGTTCGAGATGAACCGCTTCCACCGCACGGTCGACCCGAACCTCGCCCAGGCTCTGATTCCACCAGCGTTGACGTCGATAGCCGCGGACGTCGCGGCGACGAAGACGGACATGCCGGTCGACACGCTCGTCAGTACCGTCATGCGCTCGATAAGCCATACGTTGGGCGCCGGGCTGAACTATCGATCGACCGATGACAGCTTCTCGGGATGGAAGTGGGTGGGCACGTCCGAGCACGACGTGGACTTCCGACTCGGGCTCACCGAGGGCCAGTGGGCGACTCGGGCCGAGCATGACCCGTCCGTGCAGCGAACGCTCGACGACGCAGCGGCGCGCTCCGGCCAGTTCCAGAGCGTGGCGGATGCGTATCGCCAGATACAGAACCGCTCGAGCGGGGACGAGCGCCGCACGCGCCCGGCGTGGATGCTGGTCGGCTCGGCGGCCACGACGGCCGAATCGGGCGTGCACATCGCGATCATCTGTGAGTCGCAGCCGGCGTGCCCGGTCGCCGAGGAGCTCTCTGGCCTCCTGTCGAGCCTGCGGGCCGCCGATGCCTCCACGCTCGGCCGTGTCGGTCAGCCATCGGCGCCCAGCGCCACCGAGAAGGCAAGAGATCTGGGCGTGCCATACCTGCCGAGCGACCAACTCGTGTCGCCGGGCAACTTGGAGTCGTTGCTGCGAGGTCTCGAGGCTCGACCCTAATCGAGGTCGATGGTCCCCGATCGCCTCGGCTAGCGTGCCAATCTGTCATAGTCACACTGAGTTGCTTCGCGCGGCCTGTGTTCCCCGGTCGACGTACAGCATCCGATGGAGGCGCGCCCGCAGACTATGTTACTGTGCGACGAACCGAGCAGCTAAAGACTCGGACATTGGCACGACGGTTGCTGTCTTAAACATACGCGTGCGATGGACGCCGGATCGCTCCGACAATTTTCAGGCCGTGGAAAAGACGTGAAAGACGAGATGCGAGACATCCTGGATAGAGCTTCCTCCCGACTTATGATCGCCGCGCTCGCGGTACTGCTGATGTTGGCGACGGGCTGTGCAGGTTGCGACGACACAGGTGGCGGTGGAAATAATGGCGGCGATGCAGGCGGAGACGTCAGCGATACGGGCGGCGCGGACGCCTCGGATGCTTCAGACAGCGAGTCGGATGACACCGGCAGTGATGATGCAGGCGATACCGCCGACGCGTTTTGCTCGAATGGCACCGCCTGCGGATCGGAGTGCTGCACGGGCACCGACGAATGCGTGGAAGGACAGTGCCTCCCGCCCTGTGGCGGCGAGCGATGCGGAGCAGATCTCGGCCTGTGCTGCGAGGGCGGCGACCTGTGTATCGGACAGCAGTGCGTGGCGCCGGGCGAAGATTGCGAGCGGACCGAGCAGTGCGAGATCGACGAGATCTGCGAGCCGACGCTCGGCAAATGCCTGCCGCGAGACAGCGTCGAGGTGTGTGAATATCGACCGCCGGTCGGCCAATTCTCGCCCGAGCGCGACTGTCGCTGGACACCCAACCCGGGTGACCCACGGCAGCGGCGCGACGCCGTAGAGGCAGCTCCGGTCGTCATTAATGTCACCGACGATAACGGAGATGGCCTCACCAATTCCGACGATATCCCCGACATCATCTTCCCGGCTCACAATTATCGTGACCAGGGTTGCTGCAGCAACCCCTCGACCATTCGCATCGTCAGCGGCGAGTGCAACGCCGACGGCACAATGACGACGCTCGGGTCGATCTCCGAGCCGGCGACCGAGTCGTCGCAGGGGCTGGCCGCGGGCGATTTAAACGGAGACGGGATCCCCGAGATCGTGGGCATCAAGCAGGAGGCCGGAAATGCGCAGGGCACCGTTGCGTGGACGAGAGATAGCGACGACGGCTCGCAGTGGAGCGTGCTCTGGGAGAACGACACGTACCCCACCTTCGATGTCCACACGCGCGGCGGCGCGATCGTCTCGCTGGCCGATCTCGACGCCGATGGAAACCCCGAGGTCATCATCGGAAACGTCGTCCTGAACGGCCAGGACGGCACCTTGAAGTGGGACGGAGTGCAGACCAGCGGTGGCACCGGGGGTATTGGCAACAACGCCTTCCTCGGGCCGAGCTCCAGCGTCGGCGACATCGACAACGACGGAAAGCAAGAAGTCCTGGCCGGGAATACCCTCTACGACCACGATGGCGTGGTTCTGTGGACGTACACCTACCCGTCTTCGGCATCGTACTGTCAGGGGCAACTCCCCTGTGATGGCTTCTCGGCCATGGCCAACTTCGATGACGACCCATTCGGCGAAGCCGTCATCGTGAGGGAGGGCGAGGTCTTCATCCTCGAACATACTGGTCAGCTCAAGTGGAAGCGCGAGATTTTCTGGGACGACTGCACGAAGACCAATCAGAACCTCAAAGCCAATGAAGCCGGCCCGCCAACCATCGCGGACTTCGACGGTGACGGTGAACCCGAGATTGGCACCGCTGGCGCCGACTTCTACGTCGTCATGGACATGGAGTGCGATCCTAGCGATCCCGACGCGGATATCCCGGACAAATGCGAGGCTCGAGGCGTACTGTGGGCAGCGTCGAATGAGGACTGCACGAGCCGTGCGACCGCCTCCAGCGTCTTCGACTTCGAGGGCGACGGGAAAGCCGAGATGGTCTACGCCGACGAGCAGACCTTCAAGATTCACGACGGCACCGACGGGACCGTGCTCTACAGCGACTCCGACCACGGAAGCAACACGCGTATCGAGATGCCCATCGTCGTCGACGTCGACAACGACGGAAACTCAGAAGCGGTGGTCCCGGCGCCATATACGCCCAATCGTGGCATCAGCGTCTGGGGCGACGCCGACGACAACTGGGTCCGCACGCGGCGCATCTGGAACCAGCACGCCTACTCGGTCACCAATATCACCGAGGATGGTGAAATCCCGCGCGTCCCCGAGCCGAACTGGCAGAACTCGCGGCTCAATAACTTCCGTCAGCAAATCCAGCCGGGCGGCGTATTCGACGCGGCAGACCTGCAGGTGACCGATATCTCGCTGGGCGCAGCGGCCTGCTTCGCCTCGGGCGACACCAATATCCTGGTCACCGTCAAGAACGACGGCGCCCTCGGCCAGCCAGCGGGCGTCCCGGTCGAGATTTACCTCGAGCACAACGGCTCGGAGACGCTGCATGACACCGTTCAGACGCAGACGCGCCTGCTCCCCGGGCAAACCGAGACATTGGCATCGACCTGGGCCATTCCCGACGGATGGGTCGCCGATGGTTTCTCCATCCGCGCCGTCGTCGACCCGGACAACAGCATCAACGAGTGCGAAGAGGGCAACAATGAGCAAACGGGGGATTCGGCGACGCTCGTGGGCACCCTCCCCGACCTGATTTTCGAGTCGGTCTCCGATGTCGGCTCTTGTGGCCAGTCGTTCGAGATCGAAATCGAGTTCACCATGAGGAATGACGGTAGCGGCACCGTGCCGGCCGGCGTCCCCATCGTGTTTGAAACTCGGGCGGGCGGAAGCACCGTAGAGATGGGCCAGGTCACCACCTCAGCGCCCCTCGCCGCCGGCGAAACCGAGACGCTGACATTCACGTGGCCGACCACGAACGACGTCTACGGCAGCGAGGTCGACGTAACGCTCTCAATCGACCCGAACAACACCGTTTTCAACTGCGAAAATATCCGAACTGAGGAAATTGTAGTTGATTGTCGTCCCGAGGGGTGAAAAATCGTAGAAACGCTGTTATGCTGGGTCAAGGCAGTGACAGACCGGTATTGGAGTGGAGGAGACGCGCTCGTCGCGTCCACAGACGAGAGGTGAAGGCTTATCGCTGGTAGAGGAAGCAGAGATTCGCGTGGCGGTAGCGATGACTACCGCGTCAATCATCAGATTCGTGCCTCGCAGGTACGCGTCATCGATCCGGACGGCGAACAGATCGGTATCATGGAGCCCGATGAGGCCCGTGAGCGAGCTGAAGAGGAGGGCCTCGACCTGGTCGAGGTCGCCCCAGAAGCCCAACCACCGGTTTGTAAAATCATGGACTACGGGAAGTTCAAGTACCAACAGTCTAAGAAGAAGAAGAAATCGAGCGACAATGTCTCGCTCAAGACCCTTCGAATGCGTCCGAAGACCGAGCAGCATGACCTGAATACCAAGCTCAATCGGGCGAAGACATTCCTCGAGAAGGGCAACCAGGTCCGGTTCGTGATGCAAATGCGTGGTCGCGAGCGCCAGTTTACCGACCGTTGGGTCGAGCAACTCGGCGAAATTATCGACGAGCTCCGTGACGGGATGGATCGAGAGATCCGTGTGATCAGTGAGCCACAGAGCCAGGGGTGGCAGATCACGGCGACCGTCGAACCAGCCTGATCTTCGCTCACTCGTTCTCTGTGTCCAGAAGTACCGAGAGCAACCCGATCGAGGGTTGCTCTTTTTTTGATATGTCACCACCACCTACGCAAAATCTCTTCACCGTGGGGGAGGTGGTCGCCTCCCGATTCGAGATCCAGCGGAAACTCGGTGAGGGTGGTCGGGGCCTGGTCTACGAGGCATGGGATCGTGAGCTCGAAACGCACGTAGCGCTCAAGACCCTCCAGCGCGCGGACGCCTCTGGTCTACATCGCTTCAAGAACGAGTTCCGAGCCGCCGAGGACATTCGACACCCCAACGTCGTCCAACTCGGTGAGCTCTTCGCCGATTCGGAGACTGCCTTCTTTTCGATGGAGTTGCTGCGCGGCGAGACCTTCCTCGAGTACGTCCGTGGCGCGGGGCAAACTGGAGGGCACTCGACCTCGATCGCCCTGCTCGACGAGCAACTCCTCGAGCCGCGTACCGACGAGCAGGTCGGGCGCGCGCGCGAACCCACGACTGTCGACGCCCCCAGCAAAGAGAGCATCTCGAGGTCGCTGCACGACCTCGATGAGCGACGGCTTCGCTCCGCCCTGCTGCAGCTGGCACGCGCCCTCCAGACATTCCACGATCACGGCCGCGTCCACCGAGACGTCAAACCCGCCAACGTGCTCGTCACCACTGAAGGGCGACTCGTGCTCCTGGACTTCGGATTCGCCCAGCGCGGGTCGCTGGAGCTGACTGACGACACCTTTGTCGGCACGGTGCAGTACATGGCTCCCGAGCAAGCGGGGCAACAAGCAGTGACACCCGCTGCCGATATCTATGCGGTGGGTGTAATGGTGTTCGAGGCTCTGACCGGGGCATATCCGTTCTCCGGGAACGTCATTCAGATCTCGCTGGCCAAGCGAATGAACCCGCCGGAGCGGCTGCCGACGCTCGATGAACACGGCCCTCGCGAGCTGGTCGACCTGTGCTGGCGCATGCTGTCCATCGACCCATCCGAGCGGCCGACCGCCGCCGAGCTCATCGACCTATTCGGAGCATCGACCGGGGGCCACGACGGTATCGGTGCCCCGATCTTCATCGGGAGGCATGCCGAGCTAGACACCTTCGACGCGCGCACGCGAGCGTGGCGAGAGGGCTCGGCAGCTGGCCTTATCGTCTGCGGCGCTGCCGGGGTCGGCAAGAGCGCCCTCGTCGACCGGTATCGGCGAACGCGCCTGCTCGACGACCAGGCTACGGTCATCGCCAGCCGCTGCTTCGAGCGCGAGTCGATGCCGTTCAAGGCCTTCGACGGCGCCATGAGTATGCTGACGGCCACCCTGAAGTCGAAACCCGAGTGGGGCTCGCAGCTGGCGCCCGCGCTTCGTCGCATCGCGCGCCTCTTCCCCGTCGTCCAGATGCTCGACGGCATCGACGCGAGCAACCTCTCGTCCGCCGCGGCAATCAGCGATTCCCGGCAGCTTCGAAACGAAGCGTTCTCGGCGGTCGCCGAGGTCCTGGCCTCCGTGGCAGAGCAGCAACCACTCGTCATCGTCATCGACGATATTCAGTGGGCCGACGCGGATAGCTTGCAGCTTTTGGAGTTCGCCTGGAACCGCCTCCAGCGAGTCCCGGTGATGCTTCTTATGACGGCACGCCCGGAGATTCGCTTCGGAGAGGATTCCCGCCTCCGACTGGAGCGCCTGGAGGAGGCCGCCTACCTCCCCGGCTCGACCATCATGTCACTCGAGGGACTCGCCCCGGAGGAGACGCGTGCGCTCGTCGACCGCCTCGTCGACGAGCGCGAGGCCCTCGACCGCGAACGACTGGAGCTGGCGGCGGTCGAGCAGGCCCTGGGGCACCCGCTATTCGTCCAGGAGCTCGTGCGATTCGCCGCCGAGCCCGACACCGAGGATACTCGGCCGGCTAACCTGCTCGATGCTCTCGCTCACCGCCTGGGCAAACTGGACCCCGAACAGCGAGACCTCGTCGATATCCTAGCGGTGGCGGGCGTCCCGCTGCCACGATCTGCAACAGCAGCGGCCGCGTCGATGTCGCAGGCCCGGTGCTTCCAGACACTCGAGGGCCTCCGCATCGGCCAGCTGATCCGACGGATCGAAGAACGCCGGCGCGAAGAGAAAGTCGAGCTCTTCCACGACCGGATACGCGAGGCAACGCTCGACGCCCTGAACCAGGACGAGACCACCGCTCTCCACAATCGGGTAGCCGAAGCAATTGTCGAGAGCGACTTCGGCCGAGAGAAGCCGCATATGCTCGTCTATCATCTGCGCCACGCCGGGCGCGTAGCGGAAGCGGCTGACCGGGCGCGCGCGGCCGCGAGGCGCGCCGAAGAAACACTGGCGTTCGCACAGGCGGCGTCGCTCTACGAGACAGCCATCGAGCTCGCCGACGACACCGTCGATCACGGCGAGCTCAGCCGCCGCCGGGCAAACTGCCTGCGCAACGCCGGACATAGCCTCAAAGCCGGTGCGGCCTATCGCGAACTCGCCGATTCCGCCGCTGACAGCGAGCGCCCGACGCTTCTCCGACTCGCAGCGGAGCAATTTTTGAGCGGCGGCGAAGTCGAGGTTGGGGGCGCGCTGCTCGCACAGGTGCTTCGGGAGGCCAGGATCAAGCTGCCATCGTCGCGCATCGGAACCCTTGCGCGTATCGTATTCAACCGAGCCGCACATGGTCTCCTGACTCAACTTCGAGGCAAAATGCCCTCGCCCAAGACGCAGACCAGCCCCCACATCAAACGCCGGCTCGAAGCCTTTCATGTCGTATCTCGGAGGATGGCGCTTATCGATAGCCTCGGGGCATACGAGGTCCAGACACGCGAGCTCATCGACGCATACCGCGCCGGGGACCGCGCCAAATATGCGACCTCCCTGGCGGCCGACGCGGGATTTCGCGGCGCCTATGGAAACCCGAGTAACGACCGGCAGGCCCGAGAGCAGCTTCGACTGGCCAATGAGCTGGCAGCGTGTCTGGACGACCCGGAACCGAAGATCGACGTGCTCTTGATGGAGGGGATCGCAGCGCACACATTCGGCGAATTCCGCCGCGCGCTCGAGCTCTGTGACCGATTCGAGCGGCTCCAGCTCGACCAGTCCATTCGCGAGCAATACAAGCTCAATACGGCCCGGCTCTTCCAGTGCTACGCGCTGCGCGAGCTCGGCGATTTGGCCGAACTCTCCCGGCGCGTACGACGCTTCCGTGAAGATGCGAGGCTCCGCGGCGACCAATTCACCTACACGACCATGGGACGTGGATTCGTCGCGACCTGGCTCGCGCGCGACGATGTCGGCGGCGCCGCTCGCACGATCGACGATGCGACCTGGGTGCCGATGGGCGACGAATTCCACCTCCAACACTGGTACGAACTGCGCGCTCGCGCCGAGCTGGCGCTCTACTCGCGTGATATGCAACTGGCCTTCGGCGCATCTGATTGGAGAAGCTCATTCGAACGAACCATCCACAGCCGTCTGGCGCAGGCGATTCAGGCCACCCGGGCCGAAGCACTGTGGCTCCGTGGACGAATCGCACTGCTCGCAGAATCGCGTCACACGGGGATCGAGGTGGCCCGCGAAAGCTATCGGCGATTGAAGGACGAAGCAGGCCGTGACTACCTACAACCGTGGCGCCTGGCACTTCGCGCGGCGATCGAGTTAGCCGAAGGCGACACCCTGGCTGCGGGAGAAACGCTCTTCGGTGTTTCACACAGCGCCGATGCCGCCGAGGTCCCGCTGCTCGCGGCGGCCGCGCGCATGCGGCGTGCGCAGCTCGGTGGCATCGGCGTGGACGAAGCTCATGCGGCCGTCGCGGCCTTCGGTATCGACTCCCCCGAGCAGTTCATCGAGATTTATTTTCCGAGGCATCTATGAGTTGGGAAGAAGCATGGCGAGAACAACGCACACCCTGGGACGCCGGGGCGTCGCCGCCGATACTGGAGAAGCTCGTCCAGGAGGGCGAGATCCCGAACGGTCGCGCGCTCGTCCCGGGCTGCGGCTCGGGCTACGACGTGCTGACGCTCGCGACCGAGTCCCGAAGCGTGCTCGGCATCGACCTCGCCGAGGGTGCTCGTCAGCGGTTTGCCGAGCTTCGAGAGCGACGCGGTGTCCCATCGGGGCGCGCCGAGGTGCGAACCGCCGACTTCTTCGAGCTCGACCCTCCCTCTCCATTCGACATGGTGTGGGACTATACGTTCCTGTGCGCGATCGAGCCGGACATGCGCCTGCGATGGGCCGAGAAGATGCACGAGCTGATCGCCCCGGGCGGAGAATTGGTCACGCTCATCTTTCCGATCAGGTCACTCGACGAACGTCCGGGTCCAGATGTGGACGGCCCGCCCTACCCCATGCACCCCGAGTTGGTCCGGGACCTGCTCGAGGGGCGCTTCGAAAATCTCGTCCTGGAGCCGGTGAAGACGAGCCACGAGGGTCGAGAAGGCATGGAGTGGCTCGGACGCTGGCGGCCGCTCTGAGGCGCTCACAAAAAAACGCGGCCCCCGGAAAACTCCGGGGGCCGCGAATTCGGTGTGGAATTCAGCAGGGACTAGGGAAGGTCACTCTGACCTGCATTATTCGCGCCCCAGGTCGACGGAGCTTCGATGGCCCAGTCGCCCGCATTATCGTCGTCGGTATCGTCGACGCGCTGGTGCGAATCGGCAGTGACATCGGTGTCCGTCCCGGTGAAGTTGTAGACAGCGTTTTCGCAATACTCCTCTTCACTGAGACCACTCAGTGCGCTGCCGTCATCGGCAACCCATTCGCCT
>JBNJFZ010000193.1:0-10196 GCA_051747295.1 Myxococcota bacterium | reverse complement strand
CCCTTGGCTTCGGCGCACGTGGTTCAGGAACCGCACGCCCCATCGCCCTTGGCTTCGGCGCACGTGGTTCAGGAACCGCACGCCCCATCCCCCTCGCTCGCGCTCGGGTACTTCCCCAAAGGGGAAGGGTCGCTCTGCCACAAAGTACCGCTTCTGCTTCACCACGACACGCAGTTAGCCAGGAGCCGCGGACTTCGACCGTGAAGCAGACACCGTACGTCGACGCTAAGCGACCGCTCCCCCACATCACCCACTCACCCCAATCACCAACTCACCCTAACCCCCACTCAAACCCTCCAGCCGCTCCAACACCTCTTTGAGCTGCTGGTCGCGATGGCGGTCGTCTTCGGCCTCGCGGTAGACGAATTTTGCCAGCGGTAGGATCGCCGACTCGATCAGGCCGAGCTGTGACTCGAGCACCTCGCTGAGCTTGGCGGGCATATCGCCGACGACCTGCACCTCCAGCTTGGCCTGCTGCAGCGAGTCCAGCGCGCGAACCAGCGCCTCGGACGCCTCGCCATTCCCGCCACCATCGGGCTGGATGACCTCGACCTTTTGCTGGCCGTTCGACGCCTCGGCAGCCCGCTCGGCGAAGGCCTCGGAGCGGTCGACGGCCTTCTGCAACACGCCGTGGATCTGCCCCAGCTGGCCCGACACCGTGTCCGCCGAGAGCGCCGTGTGGACGTCCTCGAGGCGCTGCACCAGCGTCGCCAGCGGCCCCGCAACCCGGCTGACCGGATCGTCGTCGCCGCCGCCCATCATCTTGCGGCGCTTGTACTCGCGCTTGATCTCCTCCCATCGCTCCGCCTGCTCGGGCGTCAAATCATCGAGCAACTCGTGGAGCTTGAGCAGGTTTTGCTCGGCGCCGGTCGTCAACGTCTGAGCTTCCTGGTTGTAGTGGTTCCAGATCAGCTCCTCGACTTCGTCCTCGTTCATCGCCGAGGCGATCTTCTCGGCCATCTTGTTCATATTTCGGTACGAGCCCTGCAGTTGGAACGGCGGCTCGGTGCGGTATTCGTCTTTCTTACCGGCGGACTCGATATACTGCTGGTTGACCGTCAGCACGACGTCGCGAATCCGCATGAACTTCTCGAGCACGTTCACGATCTCGCCGGCCTCCACCGACGAGTAGTTGTGCGAGAAGTCGGTCAACGGAATCTGCTTGCCCTGGGCCATCTGCAGAAAGCGCTGGATGTCCTCGCGCTCCCGCGTGACCAGCGGTGCGGTGACCTTATTCGAGGTCAACGAGTTCTCGATGTAGCTCATCTCGAAGGCGCCAGCCTGGCCGCTCAAAATATCGCCCAGGTTGTACGTGTCGGCGCGGTTGGCGAGCATATCCGGAATCTGGAAGCGCTCGCCCGACTCGGTGTAGGGGTTTCCGGCCATGATCACCGAGAACCGCTTGCCACGAAGGTCGTACGTCTTGGTCTCGCCGTTCCACACACCCTCGATCTGGCGGGTGGCGTCGCACAGGGAGATGAACTTCTGCAAAAACTCAGGATGCGTGTGCTGGATGTCGTCCAGATACAGCATCGTGTTGTTGCCCATCTCGAGCGCCTGATTGAGCTTCTCGATCTCCTGGCGCGCGGTCGCATTGGGCGCCTCAGCGGGATCCAGCGACGTGACGTCGTGGCCCAGCGACGGCGCGTTGATCTTGACGAACATCACGCCCAGCCGATCGGCGATGTACTCCATCAGCGTCGTCTTGCCGTAACCGGGCGGCGAGATGAGCAGCAGCAGCCCGCTGCGGTCGGCGCGGCTGTCCTCGCCGGCCGTGCCCATCTGCTTGGCGAGGTTGTCGCCGATCAGCGGCAGGTAGACCTCGTCGATGAGCTGGTTGCGCACGAAACCGCTCATGACTTCGGGTTCCAGCGAATCGATGCGCAGTCTGCGCCGCTCGCGCTCCAACCAATCGCGGCTGAGCTGCTTGAACTCGCGATACGCCGGCACGCGCTCCTCGACGTACTCGCGCATCCGCGTCAAGAACTCGTCCAGCCGAAGCTCCAGCGCCCCGTCCTGGATCCGCGCATGTTGACCCAGCAGGTCGGTTGCCTGGGTGACCGTCCTCGCCGACTGCGTCTGCCGATCGAGTTTATCGGCCGTCAAGATCAGCGCCGCGACCTCCGGCAGCAGATACGACTGCTCCTCTTCTTGCTGCGCCTCGTAACCGGCCAACCACGCCACGACCAGATCGAAGCGCGCGGCGAGGTCATCGTCGAGCTGGCGGATATCCTCGTCGAACTCACGCCGCGAATTCTGCTGCTCGAGGTGCTGGACAAAGTGGTCGCGAAGCGTCGTCGCTTCACCGCTCGCCACGAATTTCGGGTTCGCGTCGACCAATTCCTCGGCCAGATAGCGTCCGGCTTCGGTGAATACGCCCTCGTGCGGCGCGGCTCCGGTCAGCTCGTGTGTATTCGAAAACTCGCGGATATGCTCGGCGAGCTCGTCACCCAGGACGCGCAGCGGCTGTCCGTATTCGAACGTCTGGCGCAACCGCCCGAGGCTTACGCCGCGGCGCCCCCACTGCTTGCGCAGAGCTTCGCGGTCCGTAAACGCCCAGAACAGCGCCGCGACCGCCCGCGCCTGCGGCGTAAATCGCAGCAGGCCGGCCGTCGTGTACATCCCGAGTACCTTCTCGAGGATCTGCGCGGTGTCCTCGTCGTGGACCCCGCGCTCGTATCCTTCGTCGTAGCGCTCGTTCATCTCCTCGCGAACGAGCGGCTGCAACCCGTCCTCGTCGTTCATCTTCTCGTGCAGGTCGCGAAGGTCGTACTCACCCTCGCCATCCTCGGCCCGAAACAACATCGTCGCGGCCAGGTACTCACCGCGATAGACCCGGTCGGTCTCCGAGATCAGGTGCTGGCTCCAGAAACGCTTCGTCTCGGCGAACTCCGGGTCGTCGACCGGTTCGAAGAAGTCCGTCCCGGTGATGTGCAGCGCCATGTGGTCGTCGCGCGGCAGCATCGTCAGCTCGGCGGGCTGGGTATTCACGCTGAATCTGTGGCTGCCGAAGCTCAGGACGTTGTCGCCGCCCTCGTATAGATCGAGCTTGTCGCGCAGTTGGCGCACCGCCTTGTCCTTCGCGGCGTTGAGCTGCGTGTCGATGTCGTCGGCCTTGACGTCCTCGTCGAGCTCGCGCAGCCGGTCGACCAGCTCGCGCACCTTCATGATCATCGCATCGCTGGCGAAATACGCGTTCAGGTCGTCGACCGACTCCATATTCGAGGCGCGTCGCACCACGCCCTTGAGGATTCGATCGGCGCTCGCCGCAATATTCTGCGCCTTGCGCTGGCGCTCCTCCATCAGCGACTGCTTGCGCGACTCGAAGACCTCGTAGACCTCTTCGCGCTTCTCGGAGAGCTTGGCCAGGAAGCCCTCGAACTCGCTAAATCGGCTCTCCAGATCCTCGAGCTGCACCATCAGTCGCGTGAGCTGCTCGTCGCACTTCTCCGGCGTGTCGGCCATCCCCAGCGCGCTGGTCACCGACTGGCTGAAGAGCTGGAACTGCACCGCAAACTCGGCCTTGCCCTCTTTCTCGAGCAGGCTCTTTCGGTTGCGGTCGAGCACCGCCCGCGTGCGGTTCTGCTTGCTCAGCACCTCCCCGATATTCTCCAGGATCTGCGTACGCTTATTCGGGTCGTCGACCTGCAGCCCGCTCACGACCTCGGTCAGCAAGTTCAGGCCCTCGTTGATCTCGTCGAGCCTTTTCCCGAGTTCCTGGGCCTGCCGGGAGTTTTCGAGGTTTTCGACCTTCGTCGAGATCTCGGCGAGGTCGCTTCGATACTTCGCCAGCGCGTCGTCTTCGAGCAGGAAATCTGCCGTCGCGCCGCTCAGATCGTCGAAGCGCTCGGTGATCTCGTCTTCGAGCTCGTCGAGGCGCTCGGTGTCGATGAAACGCATCTCGCGAAGCGTGATAATGTGCCCGCGTTGCTTGCGCAGGCTGCCGAGCCCGTTGACGAAGCGGTCGATGTCATCCCAATCGCCGTAGCGCACGTCGGCCAACAGGTCGCGCTGCTTCTTCTCGGTCTCGGCGAGCTCGTTTTGGGCCCGCTTTTTGAGCTCGCTGACCTTCTGGAACTCGTCGATGACCTGTTCGGCCGTCGAGATGATCGTCTCGATATCGCCGCGCAGGTTATTGACCTCGTCCTTGCCGAGCCAGAAATATCCATCCAGTAGCCGCTGCGCCGAGGTGATCAGCGCCTCGTAGACCGGGAGCGTCGGCTCCAGGTCCTCGATCATATTGCAGACGCCGTAGACGTCGCGGATGCCGCGCACCAGCTCCTGCTTGCCGAGGTTACCCAGAAACGAGTTGTCGGTGGGCTGGGCGGCGGCGTGCTCGTCACTGATAAACGGCGTCTGCCAGATCTGCATCGGGTGGACGCGCGTCGGCTCCTCGCCCTGGAAGCGAAAGACGACCATCGTGCCGTCGTCGAACAGGCTGTAGCCGTGGCACTGAATCGGGTTGGCGACCGTCTTGTGAATGACGTTGTAGGCCAGCAACAGATAGCGCCCGTCGGACGGGCGATAGAAGACGTACAGGACGTCCTCGCCGTTGGCCGAGTTGACGATCTCGTGGATGCGCATCCCGCCGACGTCGCCGTCGAACTTCTTGGCGCGCCCCTCCGAGAGGACGTAGCCGCCCGGAAAGATCACGCCCTGCTCCTCGGGCAGCGAGATACACGACTGGCCGATCGCGTCGAGCCGCTGGATCTGCTGGGTGAGTGTGTTGAAGACGAAATAGCGCCAGTCATCCTCGCGGTACGGCAGAATCTTGAGCAAGATCAGCGAGCCGATCTGCGCGTAGAAGAACTCGCCGTCGCCCAGGGATTGATGCTGGTCCTGAACCGGCTCGCGGTAGATGCCCCGGCCGTCCTCGGTATTGTCCTCGACCTTGATCGTCAGGTCGCCGCCCACTGTCTCGACGAAGACCTCGTCGAGGATGCTGATGTGCGGGTGTTGACCCTGGATGTGGTCGGCGCGCGTCGCCGCCACCCAGTCGAAGTCGTGCGTGGGCGGAGGCGTGTTGTACTTCTCGCCGTCGTTACCTTCGTAGGCGATCTGGTCGTCGCCGATGCCCCAGTACAGCACGCGGTTGTCGTCGAGCGTGGTCCCGGTCTGAAAGATGGCGAGCAGCCGCGTCTCGAGCTTGCGAAGCTGGCGCAGGCGCGCGTCGTCGTAGTAGCTGTACAGCTCGTCGAAGTGCGCGACGAAGCTCTCCTCGCTCAAGAAGTTGTCGTCGCTATCCTCCGGGACGTGCGCGAGCTCGAAGCCGTCGTCGGTATTCTCGAATTTGTGCAGGCTGAATACGTCATCGACCGCGGTCTTCTTCTTGAGCCCGATCTTGACGTTGTAGCCGAACAGCATGCGGCCGCCGACGTTGACGATATCGGTCGGAATGCAGCTATTCTCGGTGCGAATCCGATCCTGGCCGACGATCGTCATCTCGACGCTGCCGAACTTGTCCTGTCGACGCTCGTTGAGGTCATCGACCTTGTCGCGGAGCGCGGCCCCCTGGTCGAGCAGCCGCTTGCGAATGATGTCGTAATTACTCCCCTGAATGTTCTGGCCGCCCTCTTGATTCTGGGCGCCTTCTCCGTCGGGAGTCTCGCTCGTAGGTTCAGCGCTCATCGCTTCGACCTGACCCTGCTTAGACCTGAGTGAATCGGCGCGGCAAGTATGCCACCTGAGCCGCGGGACGCAATAGCGCGGAGCAGCTGAGCAGCGAGCGGCGAGCAGCGGACGGCGAACAGGCTCACGGCGACACTTCCACGAGCACGCGGGCGGCATCGGAGGCCTCGAGCGCCTCGAACGTGATGTCCAGCGTCGTCCCGTTCTCCCCGATCGTGAAGTAGTCCTTTGCGGGATCGAGCTCCATGCCGTCGAACTCAGTCTGCGTACCGCTCGGTGACGGATAGGTGGTCGGAAGCGCATCGGTCTGCAGGACCGAGTGCGAATTCAGCAGCGTGTCATTGAGCGCGATGACGCCGACGATCTCGCCGGGAAACGTGACGCTGCCGGTGGCAGAGGCCAGGTTCTGGCCGACCGGATCATAGTGCAGGTAGTAGCTGCAAATCGTCGTCCCAGAAGCGATCGTCGTCGGCGAGAGATCTCCCGGGGCCTCGTAGGTACCGGGCGCCACTGTGTCGACGTCGAGTGCAGATGGAAGCGAATATTCGACTCGCTCCGTGAACAGAAGAGCCCGGGAATTGTCCTCGTTTTCGCCGGTGATGACACTCGCGGGAGGATCGACGAGAGCGATGTCCCCGCCTGCATTCAACAGCTCGCGGTCGCACGCTGAATTCTGCCCGTGGTAGGTATCTTCCGCATCGTCGGTGGTCGCATCCGACGTATCCGACGTATCTGACGATTCCGTGTCCTCGCCGCCGTCTTCCGCATCGCTGGCGCTGGTGTCTTCTGTATCACTGGCGCCGGTGTCTTCCACATCTTCCGCGCCCGTATCTTCGGCTGCGGTATCGTCTGCGTCGCTGACCCCCATGTCCGTTTCGGTGTCCATCGCAGCATCGGACGCCCCTCCCCCACCATCATCATCGCAGGAGCCGCAACCCACGGATGCGAACGCAACAACCAGACCGATCACAATCAATGCTCTCGAGCACTTCGACATAAGCAGGTCCCACCGAGAAAAAGAGCAAAAGCTAAGTGTGTGTGCCACTTTACAATCATGCACGGCCGCGCTCAACCAAAAGCACCACCAGGTCTACTCAATCAGTCGTCGGCCAAACTTTTTCCAGGTTGAGGATCGACAGGCTCGGCCAAAGCAGAGATTCTGAGGACAAGAAAAGGAAGACGACGCCGTTTTCAGGCAAGCTCTCGGCGCCGTCCAATACCACCGGTGAAGGGAAAGACCAACGAGTATGAGACCATCCTGGAGACACTTCGAGCTCTATTCTCGGGCTACGGGCGCTCCAAGATGGTCGAGATGGTCACCTTCGATGCCGGAAACACCCGACCCGAAGCCGCAGACTACATTCGAAGCAAGGGCGCACACTATTTTCTGGCGCTTCGCTCCAATCAGGGGGCCATCCACAAGATGGCGCTCGAGGAGATGGCGCAAGCCCCCGGCAATCAGGCCGCCGATTTATTGCGCCAGCGAAGAGTACAACGGCCAGACAGTCTGCTACACGGCCTGGCAGCGCGACCTGCCCGAGGGCCACCCGGACTGGGCCCACGCCAGACAGGTGATTCGCATCGAGCGAGTCGCCGCCGATGACGAGGGGGTGCGCTCGGCGGGCAATCGGTATTTTGTCACATCCATGGAGCGTGATGAGCTCGACGCAAAACAGGCTGTCGAGCTGGCCCGCGCCCACTGGCGATGCGAAAACGAAGGCCACTGGACCTGCGACGCCATCTGGGACGAGGACGCACGACGAACGCCGTGGACGACCCATCCCGACGGCATTCTCAACGTCGGCCTCTTGCGATCTGTGGCGATCAATATGCTCGCGATGCTCCGCACGCTGAGCCGCGTCGAGCAGGCCGGCAAGCTCATCAAGCCGTCATGGACGACGGTGGTCGAGCAAGCCCTGCTTGTCCTGTGCGAACCCTTACTCTGCATGGAGGCATTTAACGCCTGCGATGAGTGAGCCTGCATGACGGCGCCGTCTTCCTTTTCTTATGATTGCGACCAGACTTGGCCTCACAAACTGCTCGAAGCGACCGGCAACGTCTCACTGATCCCGAATCGGGGTCCGGACCGAGTCGAGCAGACGACCATCTGTGGGGAAAGGGGGAGCTGCGCCCTCCACCAGCTCTGGCAGGCGAGATCCCGACATTTCACCGCGTCGAATCGTCTACAGCGTCGTGAGCGATCAAACCTGAGGGAGTGGGAAGTGGGGAGTGGGGAGCCGGTGATGCCCGGTTGCACACGGTGATGCCCCAGGTGCGGAGCAACAAGGCTCATCAGAGAGGCGATGGCGCGGTCATGCGAAAAGTTCCCGGGAGCGCAATCTCGCGCCCCCGGGTCCTTCGGTTGAGTTGTGATATGCGGGTCAGTTCGTTGTCCAATCGAACTCGATCGTCGCAAAGTCTCCCGTATTGCCACATCCCGAATCACTCCTGTCGAGCGAAAGCGTGAAGTATGTGTCGTCCGTCAAGTAGACGCCGCTGACGTCGATAGATTCATAGGGGTTGATCCAATCCCAGTGCGCGACTCTATCGTCGCCGTCGATACTGGAGTCGTGGAGCGTCACCTCCATCTCGCAGCCATCATTGCCAGGATTGCGAATGCTGAGGATCTCGACAGTGTCTCCGCACGCCTGGGTTGGTGCAGGCGCCGACTCCACGCGAAAGTCGTCAGGAGTATTCGTGGTCTCGATGTCACTACCAGTATAAAACGTTTTCCCAGACGTGTCGCACGTGTCCTCGGAATACTCAATTCTCACGCGTTTATGCTGGATCGTAAAACCGTCCTTCGCCGAGACGTTATTTGGGTTGTTCTGCTGGGGATACGTACGAACATGGACCAACAATTCACCAGTGTAGTTTTTGTAGTACTCGGGCACGACGGTATCGACGCGTTGGTTCAAACCGTCTTTGTCCGGGTCATCAACTGCAACCCATTGGGTCTGGTCATCTCGCCACTTGCGTGCCGGCCAAATCCGGTGATTTTCAGTCGCCTCAAACTTCAACCGAGTACGAACGCCTTCGCCGCCAAGGTAGTCACCTTCGAACGTCAGTTCTTCAGTCGTGCCCGCGTCACTGGGATTACTCGTTGGTTGGCTGGTGATGTTGAAGTGCCGCGGGTCTCGGCCATTCACAGCGTGAATGTCTGGTTGCGGGGTCCGCGCCTCGATAATAATTCGCCCAGTCTGGGCGGTGACGTCGTCAAAATTGCGCGCAGTGGCTGCAACTGTCAGGGTCCCGCTGGGCGGCACCGTCTCATTGACGCTGGCTTCCAGGTCGAGGCGACGCGGCGGGTCACGACTGTCTTCCTCATGTGTAATACGGTCATCGTCGACACTGTGTACACTGTCGAGCGTTACATTCAAGCTCTTCATCCCGTCGGAATCGTACGCCCACGAGTTCACCGAGTATTCGCCGTAAGGATCGACTGTGATGGGGCCGATGTCGTCGGCGGCATCTGATTGACCTGGAATGTGCCGTGACCCGACCAGGTCGCCGGCCGCATCTCGGACCTGCAAAATGAGGTAGGAGGGCGGAGTCGGGTCGTCTGTGACCGTCTGAAATCCGAACGTGTACTCCTGGGAACCATCGTCAGCCGTCATGTAGTAGACCGCGTCGATCCCGGCATCACTGTACCGGGTGCAGGAGGTGGGCGTTACCGTCGCTGTCGCCAAATTTGGAGCGCTGAACTCGACCTGCGGGTCATCTCCGAGATGACGCTCGAGCGTCAACGAGTCCAAAACGTAGCCGTTGTTTTCGGCGACGCTTGTGCCCGATCCGGTCATCCCCACGTAGTGCTCTAGGAAGGTCGAGTAGAAGTTGGTAGACTCGACCGTCAGTCCACTCTCCTCGATTTCGCCGTGGTAGGTCGTCGTAAGCGAGTAACCAGGCCAATAGGGGGTTTCGACCTCCGCCCAGGCATCGATCTTTGGGGTATAAAACGCGTCGTCACCCGACTCGATGTAGGCCCTCAACTCGTCGAACGCGTCGTTACAATCGACCGACGTCGCAGCAAACGACGTGGATGGCACAAATACGATTCCCGCACACAAGAATATCAATAAGCTTACGATGCGTCGCATCAATGGTTCCTCCAGAATAAAAATCGTAAGAAATTGCGCTGTCCTGACATCCATCGGATGTAGACGACAGCGACGTTTGGCACGCCGAAAAGGCGACTATTCCACTTCGTTGGGAGGCTAGACACAGGCGAGAGCCAGTGTCAATCCATTCGAACGGCCCGTTGAATCGACGTTCACTCGGCGCGAGTCGTGCGCCTGAGAAACCGCCCAATGGTCCCGCGCACGCCCCGATTTTGTCGCTTTTACCGAACGCTCAAAGCACTCGGTTGAATTTGAGAGGGTCTCGGCGCTGTGTTTTGGCGGGGGTTCGTACCGGCATTCACGGAGGAAGTCCCGATGACTTCTAACAAAAAAAGGCCGCCCCTCTCAGGGCGGCCTTTGCTCATTTGCGTGATGGGGTTCACTCACCCGGCTCGGGCTGGCTGTCGGGCTGATCCATCTGCTGGACCTGCGCGAGGAGTTCCTGCAGGC
>JBNJFZ010000192.1:0-10228 GCA_051747295.1 Myxococcota bacterium | reverse complement strand
GCGATCAGGAAGGTGCGGTTGTTGGGGAGCAATTCGACCAGTCTTTCGAACGACGAGTGGCGATCGCGGTCGGTGAGGCAGGCCGGTGAGAGCCATCGCAGCTTCGAGAGCGTCATCCACTCGAGTGGCCCGTCGGCCTCGAGGGCGTCTCGGTACTCCGACAACTTGCGGTGGTGGACCCACCAACCAACAGGAGCGTAGTCGTTGGCGTCGGGGTGGCGCTCGACCTCGAATTCTGGCTCGAGCGGCTCGAAGAGGTATCCGCGCACGAACGCGGCCGGCTCGACTCGCTCGCCGACGCCGAGGTTCTGCAGGGCGCGGCGACCGGCCGGGTGTTCGGATAGGGCGAGCTGCCGGTCGAGCATCTTGCGCCACTTCTTGTCGAGGCGGTCGCGAGGGTTCGGGCCGTACCAGAATGATTCTCCGTCCGGGCCAGGGTGGCCGAGGTAGAATTTGACGGCGAGTTCCCAGTGGAAGACGTGTCGGTCTCGGCGAAAGACCAGATCGAACTCCCCGACCGTGCGGGCGCTCTCATAGACCTGGAGCCCGGCGGCGATCACGCTAGCCGGGGGGACCTCGTCCAACCAGGTACGCATCAGGATCTCGAAGTACTCGCCCAGGCGATCGGTCTCGCGCGCTTTGATCGCCTTGCGCAACGTGTCGTCGTCGCCGTCGAGCCTCGATACGAGGCCCTGGTTTTTTGCGAGCTCCGATTCACCCCACTGATGGCCGACAGCAGTGGGGTGGTCCATCAAGGATGGGCTCGAGAGCACCCACACGAGGTCGCGAGCGGCCTGCGTCTCGTATTTATACGTGTCGTACAACGTGACGTACCATCCAGGCGCGAGCCGTTTAGTCGGTGCCGCGAAGCTTGTCGACGAGGTCGACGTACTGCTGCTTGGCCTGATCGGGCTTCATGCCCTCGAGGTCTTTCCATGCGTCGAACTTCGCGCGGCCCTTGAAGTCGGTGAAGCCGGGGCGCTTACCCGAAACGTCTCCCTCGGTGCCCTGCTTGTAGAACGCGTAGAGCGAGAGCAGGTCGTCGTTCGAGGGACGCTCGGAGAGGTCCTGGACGTCTGCTGCAGCCTTTTCGAAAGCCGCATCGAGGTCGGTCGCGTCGTCTGAATTGGACATCGTGTGCTCCTTTGCGGGGAAGATGTGCTCGGAGTTTTACCTTCTTGTGCCCCTTGCGGCAACGGGGCATGGCTCGACGCCGACTCAGCTCGCTTCGACGGCTTCGGTCGCCGCGAGGTCTTCCTCGTCCTTGAGCTTCGCGTCCAGGACGAAGGTTCCGAACGGAATGAGCGACGCGATGAACGCGATGGCGGATTTGACGAACGTCCACTTCTGGACGATGGCTGCGTGCAGTCCGAGCACGCAATAGCCGATAAAGAGCACGCCGTGCGCCCATCCGACGTATTTGGTCATCAGCGGCATCTCCCAGATGTACTTGAGCGGCATCGCGACTCCGAGGAGCACGATATAGGAGATGCCCTCGGCGATTGCGACGGCTCGAAAGCGACCCAGCGGTGTCTGAAACATCTGTCTTCCTGCTAATACCTGAAAAATAAGTCGTGCTTCCGCCGGAAGGGTAGCCTCCCGCGCGGTGGAGTCAACCAGAATCGGTCGAGTTCAGTATTGTCGGACGCGAGTTCAGCTTTTACGCTGTCGCCCGATGGACGAACGAAACGAAATCGAGCTGCACGTTACTCCCGAAGATCACGATAGGGCGCTGATGGACGCGACGCGAGCCCTCGTCGTGCAAAATGCGCGCTTCGGTGATCGCTACGATGTGGTCAAGAGGTGGCGTTCGCCGCGTTTTCAGAAGACCGTGGCCAATATCGGTGCCATCGTTTGCGGGCTCGCCGCGATACTCGCGGGACTGTCGGTCGCGATCGAGTGGACCGACGCCGGGGAGATTCCCTGGCTGCGCGTGGGCATGCTCCTGCTGTTCCTGGTCTTGTTCCTGGTCTTCCAGAACACCGAACGCCTGCAGACAGCCGGGCTCCAGCGCATCAATGATGCGCTGGCGTTGCGTGCTCACAAGATGCTCGAGGCGACCGGGGACCGGCTGCCGGCGTCGGTGTCATACAGCGTCGAGGATGGCGAGGTCGTCGGTACATGGACGGATGACGCCGCACGCGAGATCGCCAACTGGCGCCACGGCATCACCGATGAAACCTATATCCTCGTCGGCGAGAAGTGCCTGGCGGGATTCGACGGCCCCGAGAAGCTGAGCCCGACGTTTTTCTGCTACGTGGACGACGAAAACCGGACCGCGCTACTCTCCGAGCTCGAGCGTGCCGGCGCGAGCACCGAAGAGATCGACGAGTCTCTTCTCCCAGAAAAAGTTGTCCAGCGGCCCTGGCCCCAGGGCTGAGCGAGGAGGAACCCGCATCCGCGGCATTCCTGCACCAAATCTCCACATCTTCGCAACATGGCATCCCACCGCGTTGCACGACGGCGCGCCATACTCGTCGAGAGTCGAGTGAGACCCCTGTGCAACGAGGGAGCGATGCTGCGAAAGTGGAAGCTTGTGGTCGGAACGGTCTTGATAGGCGCTGTGATTGTGTCGGCGGCCGCCTGTGCATTTGCCCTGAAGCGGTATGGGCCGGATGTGCGTGAGCGGATCTCGGCTCCGAGCGAGTTCCCGTCGCTGGATTGGCGGAGCTGGAAGCGCAGGCTCGCCGGGCTCCGTGACGCCGGACCCGCGCTGCTGCGCGAGGTCAAGCGCGAGGCGTCCAGGCGCCCCTATGTGCTCGATCCCCACTCGAGGCGTTCGGTGCGCGACGGCGCGGGGCGCGTGAGTTGTCCGGATGTCGAGCTCGAGACCTATCGGGGCGACGTCATCTCGTATAGACCCGCGGTCAAAGCGCATCCGAAATTCCGCGAGCGGCTCGAGCGATTCGACCGTATCGTCGAGCGCGTCGCGATCGAGACCTATGGGCGCGCGCCGGACCGTGTGGTCCACTTCGGTGTCTACAATTGCCGGACCATCCGCGGGAAGTCGCGCCTTAGTGAACACGCCTTTGGCAACGCTATCGACGTAGCCGGGTTCGAGTTCGACGCCGTCGAGGGGGCCGGGCGCTCGCGGTATGCAAGCGGATTCACCGTCAGTGTGCTGCAGCATTGGGACGCCAGGAGCGGCTTCGAGGCTCAGCACGGGGAGTTTCTCAAGGCGCTCGCCCGTGATCTCGACGAGGACCGGGTGTTTCGCGGGATGCTGATGCCTCCAGCGCCCGGCCACGATGACCACTTTCATCTCGATATGGGGAGGCTGATCTATCTGAATGGATCGGCGTACTCGGATTGAACATCAAGATCGAGTCGTTCGAAAAGCGTGCTTATTCAAGGAGATGCAATCATTGCCGGTGTGTGGGGTGGATTGAAAAATCTGCGCCGGAATTGCACCAGGAACAGCCCGTCGGGCCGCTGGACGTTGGCACGGGACGTGCTTAGATTCATGGGTACGAAGTAATAACAAGTGAACTTTAGAAGCACGGAGGGAAGTATGGCGAAGTCCGACGAGAAGTCCCTGATCAAGCCGAGCGATAGTTTTTTCAAGACGATCGATCAGCTCCAGGAGAAGATACAGAACCGCGCCTACGAGATTTTCGATGGCCGCGATGATGGGGAGGGTGACCACCTCGCAGACTGGTTTCAGGCCGAGTCCGACGTCCTCAGCGAAATGGCGCTGCGCGTCGAGGAGGAAGACGACCAGTATATCGTCGAGGGTGAATTCCCCGAGTTTGCGGCCGACGAGATCGACGTCCAGATCGAGGGGGATACTCTCTCGCTGGCGGGCAGCCACAAGAGCTCGTCGTCGAGCAAGACAGAGGCGGGGAGCTCGGAGCGGCACTCCGAGGTCAACTTCCTTCGCCGCATGTTGCTATCGGATGATATCGACGGTGAGGGGATGGAGGCGCGCTTCGAGAATGGCAAGCTGCGCGTGGTCATTCCGCGTCGAAAGGCGTGATGATGAGTGTAGCGCCCTCGGCTCGTGACTGAGAGGGGGGATGGACGAGCAGCGGCCGGAGTGATCTGGCCGCTGCTCTTCTTTCTTGTCAGTTCGCGTCTGCATCCACGGTGATGACGAAGCCCTCGTGGAGCGGTTCGCCGACGATGACTTCCTGATAGTCGGCTTGCCCGAGTACGTGGAGTCGCGCGTAGGCCAGCAGGTATGCATTCAGGTTCGTCAGCGCGACGTCGATGTCGATGAAGCTCTCCCCGCAGCCGTCTTCGTCGGCATTGGGCTGGAACTGGTTGATGAGCGAGTCCGACAGGTCGCGGCAGATGGAGATGAAGCTCAGGTGCCCGCCGTCGAGCACCTCGACCCAGACGTCTTCGGGGTCGTCGAGGGCTTCCCATGCGGGGAGGGCCTGCCCCTCTCGGGTGGTTGTCTGATCGCGGTTCCCCGATTGCAACATGGTCGGCAGCGTGATGCCCGCGAGCTCGCCCACGCCGAAGCTCTGGACGAGCGCGGGGGCCTGAGGGGCGATAGCGTCGATACGTTCGTCACCAAATCCGTCGCGGAAGGCCGCTTCGACGGTGGGCTCGGCCAGGAAGTCACAGCTCTCCTGGCCAAAGCTCGAGCAATTGTCGTTCAGGGCGTCGAAGTCCACGTCGGCGCCTCCGGCTGCGAGGGTCGTGTAGGCGCCAAAGCTGTGGCCGAACAAGAACACGTGATCCATGTCGCTGAGGCCATCGACGTCTTCGTCGCCGAAGCCATTTTCGAGGGCGTCGAGCACCGCGGTGATGTCGAGCACGCGGTAGAGCATGATCTCGGCGAAGGGCGCCGATGTCTGCTGCAACCCGTCCAGTGCGGTATTGCCCACGTGATTCGGAGCCGCCACGATCCAACCGTGCGAGGCGAAGCTCTCGGCGTACGGATACGCCAGCAGGCCCTCGCCGCCGCTGCCGTGCGAGTAGACTGTGAGGGGGAAGGGGCCGTCGGCCGAAGCTTCGGGTGCGTCGAGAGCGCCGTCGGTCTCGATCTGGACGACACCCGCGACCTGGTAGGTGACCGGCTCGGCCTGTGTGTCGTCGACGGCCGGGTACCACACCTTCATCGGTAGTACGCGGTCCTCCTCGGCGCCCGGCGCGGTGTAGGCGATCTCGACTTCTTTATACCCAACTTTGTACGGACCGGGATCGAACAGCGGATCCGAAGTACCTGCGTCGGTATCCCCTCCGGCATCGCCACCGTCGGTCTCGTCGGCGTCGGTACCAGCGTCCGCGCCAGTATCAGCGCCATTGTTGGCCTGGTTGTTGGCGTTATTGGAGTCATCCGCGCAGCCCGCAAAGGCGAGCAGACCGGACAAAACGAGGGCGAGTAGTCGAAGTCGAGAGAGCATGGCCACCACCAGATTCAGGGTCAATTCCAGACGGATTTCCGCGTGATGCGCGGACTCTATCAAAAGCCGGCGTAGATTTCGCGCGGAAAAGTGCGCCGAAATGACATCTCACTCCCACACGGGCTCTTCGGACCACTTCTCGGGCCACTCCTCGCCGGCATTCCCGGCGATTTCTTCACCATCGTCGGTCGTCGCAAAGTTTTCGACGTCGCTGAACGCGCGCTCGCGGTTGTAGCGGCCATTGCGCTTGCGAAAGGGCACGTTCTTGCGGCCCCGGCGAACCGCGACGACGTCGTGCGGGCCGGGGCGCAAGTCGACGAGCGCGCCCTTGCGGTCCTCGTTGAGCAGCTGCTCCTCGTTGCCAATCGGATCGGCGACGGTCTTGGCCTTGAGCGTCCAAACCAGCAGAGACGTCGGGTCTTTGTCCGGAAATTGGTCGGCGAGCATGTCCTTCGCGCCGTAGAATGCCTTGCCGATGTCGTTCTGGTTGACCGGACCGGCCATCAGGCAGATGCCCGAGAGCAGGTCGCAATCGTCCGGCAACTCGACGCAGCCCATGATCTCGGCGACCAGCGAGCTCCGTGACGCTGCGGCGCCGACCGCGCGCACCGCGACTTGCCAGTCGATACCCTCGCGCTCGATTTCGTCGCGGTCCAGTCCGCCGATATAGATACGCTGGCCGGCCAGAGCGAACGCCTTCTTGCCCTTGGCCGCGTTACGGCTGAGCGCCTTACCGGTGGGCAGGTCCGCCCACAGCGGCAGGCCGTTCATGATCTTGTCGGTGATGCGATCGAGCATCGAGCGCACCTCGCGGATCCGCTCCTTGCCGCTGTCCGTGAGCACATCGATGCGCTCGAGCAGTAGCAATTCCTTGCTGCGCTCCCGCTCACAACGGGTCCAGTGGACGAACGCGTTGTACGCCGCGCGTCCGGCCATCACCGTCAGTTCCTCGGGGACCTCCATGCCCTGGCGGTGCTGGTAGGCCTCGGGTGCGTCGTCGTCGGCGTTGATGCCCGGCTGGATGCGCTCGCTTCGAAACGCCAGGAAGTTCGCACCGATCTTGCGGTAAGTCTCCGCCTCGATCTCCGGGCGGTCTTCCTCGGGGACCGTGCCGACCTGTGTGACCAGCGAGATGCGCCAACCCTCGCGCTTTTCGGCGCGGCTCAACCCCACCAGTCTCTCCATATCCGACAGCGTTTTGGGGTTGCGATCGTAATTGTCACCGGCAAAGGGCGATGAAAAGACGTTTGCGCGGCGCTTTCCGCTCGAGGCGATCAGCGCGGCGCGCTCCATCGCGTCGGCCAGGATGCCGACATGCAGCTGCTGGAGGTAGCCGATCGTCGGGATATCGTCGACGTGCGCCAGCTTCTTCTTCAGCGCGCGCTCGAGCACCGTGAACAGGCTCACGATGGGTTTGTGCCCGATAAACGTCAGCAGCAGGGTAAACGGCGTGCGGTACGGACGCGAAAACACCACGTGGGTGTACTCGGCGTTGTCGAGGGGCCGGGCAAACTTACCGTCGAGACGCCGCAACATCGCCGTCATCTTGCGCGAGTCGTCGGGCCCGAGCGTGACCTGCTTGTGCCCGCGGTAATTTGTGGACTGGCGCGAGGTCATCACGCCCAGAGACGTCTCTTCGAACAACTCCTGGTCGGTCACCGGCGACTCCGGCTCGATGAACTTCGTGGGCCGCTCCAGCGACAGCAACTCCACTGCCTGGTCGGCCTCGGCCTTGCTCATCGACACACGCTCTCTGTAGCCGACCGGCGAGGTCGACTCGAGCGCGCGCGGCATATGGTAGCGCGTCTTCTTCTCGCCCGGCTTCGCAAAGCGCAGCGGTCGACTCGCGCGCTTTTCCTTCGGCGGTGGGTCGATTGGTACGACAGAGACCTTTTTCTGCTTGGTCATCCGGGAACTCTTTGTTTGGGGTAGCTTTTCTGCGCTTTGTGTAACGCATTAGTGCGGTAGAGGCCACCGAAAAGCCCCGCGACTGTCTACCCGGTCTCGTCGGTCGACAAATCACCGTGCACGGCCAGCCAGATGCACGGCGGATCGTCGCTGGTCGCAGCCACGCGATGTTGACGGTGTGCTGGAATCAGCAGCCAGTCGCCCTTGCGCAGCTCGGTCATGTCGCCGTCCTTCCATTCGAGCGTCGCCTCGCCGTCGAGCAGCACGACCCATTCGTCGGTCTCTTGATCGTACCATTCGCCGGGTGGCGTGGTGTGGCCGTGCGAGACGATTCGCTCGATGTGGACACCCTTGCCGGCTGCGAGGGCGTCGACGAACTCGTCTTTCTGTGGACGCTCGGCCGGTATCGTGAATAGATTTCCGTGTGTCTTCATGGTCGCACCTGCCCTTGGTTCGTGACGTTTGATCGAGCTTGCGACGGTCCGCCGCGGATCGCAAGATGCGGGCGACCTGACTTATGCGAGGGAGCTGACGTGGAACCCATCAACCTCTACGAATTCGAAGAGCTCGCGGCCGAAAAGCTGTGGAAGCCGGCGTACGACTACTACGCGAGCGGTGCTCACGACGAGATCACGCTGCGCGAAAACCACGCCGCCTACGACCGGATTCCGCTACACTACCGCGTGCTGGTCGACGTTCGGGAGCGGGACACGTCGACGACCGTGTTAGGCCGCGACATCTCGATGCCGGTGATGATCGCGCCCACGGCGTTCCATCGCATGGCTCATCCGGACGGCGAGCTCGCCACGGCCCGCGCGGCGGCTTCGGCCGGGACGTTGATGACGCTGAGCACGTTGTCCAACACCGTGCTCGAGGACGTGGCGGTCGAAACCGCCGCGCCCAAGTGGTTCCAGCTGTACGTCTATCGGGACAAAGAGGCGACATTGGAGCTGATTCGCCGCGCCGAGGACGCCGGTTTCGAGGGGTTGGCGTTCACCGTCGACGCGCCGTTTCTGGGGGTGCGCGAGCGCGACGTGCGCAACGAGTTCAACCTGCCCGAGGACCTGCAGGTCGCCAACCTCACCCAGCGCCAGATGGACCAGCTACCCGAGGCGAAGCTCGAGAGCGGGCTCGCCGCCTATTTCGAGGACCTGCTCGAGCAGGGTTTGACCTGGGAGACCTTCGATTGGGTCGCCTCGAAGACCGATCTGCCGATCATCTTGAAGGGTGTGGTTCGCGCCGACGACGCACGGCGAGCAGCCGACCACGGCGTGTCCGCGATCTGGGTGTCGAACCACGGTGGGCGACAACTCGATACATCGCCGGCCACGATCGACGTCTTGCCGGCGATCGCCGATGCGGTCGGCGACGATATCGAGGTCTTTATCGACGGCGGCATCCGCCGCGGAACCGACGTGGTCAAGGCGCTGGCGCTCGGAGCCGACGCCGCGCTCATCGGCCGCCCGGTGCTGTGGGGCCTCGCGCATGACGGTCAGTCCGGGGTCGAGCGCGTGCTCGGCATTTTGCGCGACGAATTCGACCTGGCGATGGCGCTTTGCGGCGCCACGGACGTCTCCGAGTTGACGCGTGACCTCGTCAGGCCCGAGACTTCCGGGTGAGGCAACGCGCAATCAGGCTACTCCCGAGCACGGTAGGGCGGTCATGAAACGATTCGGCGAGAAACTGACGCGAGGGGCGCTCAAGCGCATCGTGCGCATGCCCGAGCCGCTCAACGAGCGACTGTTCGGTGCGCCGCCGACCAACGACCGCGGCGTGCCGCTGGACCACCAGGTCCACGCGCTCTTGCGCGTCATGGACAAGACGTACAGTCCCTCGCTCGACGAGTTGGGACCGGAAAAGGCCCGCGAGGCGTACGCGTTGTCCTCACGCCTGTTCGACGCGGAGCCCAGGCCGCTTCGCTCGATCGTCGACGACCGCGTGAAGGGGCCGGCTGGACCCGTGCCGCTGCGCATCTATCGGCCCAACCACGGCGGCGACGCCCCGGCGATCGTCTACTTTCACGGAGGTGGCTTCGTCGTGGGCGACCTGGAGGCGTATCACGGCATGTGCTCGCGCCTCGCCGACGAGACCGACTGCATCGTCATCAGCGTCGACTACCGACTCGCCCCGGAACATCCGTTTCCGGCCGCCGTCGACGACTGTCTGGCGGCGTTCGAATGGGTACACGAAAACGCGACCCGGCTGGGGCTGAATCCCGATCGCCTGAGTGTGGCCGGGGATTCGGCTGGCGGGACCCTCGCCGCCGTCGTCACCCAGCAACTCCTCGAGCGCGGCGGCCCGATGCCGTCGCACCAGCTACTGATGTATCCGTCGACCGACACCCGGGATGGCTACGAGTCGATGGAGACGCTCGCCGAGGGCTTTTACCTGGAGTCCTCACTCGTCCACTGGTTCTCCCGCACGTATCTCCAGGACCACTCCGACCACGCCGACCCTCGCGTCTCGCCGGTGACTTTCGAGCGGCTCGGCGAGTTGCCTCCCGCGTACGTCGTTACCGCCGGGTTCGATCCGCTGCGTGACAAAGGGGAGCGCTACGTCGACGAACTCGAGTCCGCAGGCACGCGGGTGCTCCATCAGTCTTTCGACCGGCTCATCCACGGCTTCGTGACCATGAGCGGGATGCTAGACGCCGCCGATCTTGCGCTAACCGAGATCGCCGATGAGTTTCGCGCGTTCGCGGGCTAGCGGTATCGCTCGCTGGCGCTCGCTCGCGGTATCGGCTGCCTGGCGGCAGCCTCGCGGTATCGCTCGCTGGCGCTCGCTCGCGGTATCGGCTGCCTGGCGGCAGCCTCGCGGTATCGCTCGCTGGCGCTCGCTCGCGGTATCGGCTGCCTGGCGGCAGCCTCGCGGTATCGCTCGCTGGCGCTCGCTCGCGGTATCGGCTGCCTGGCGGCAGCCTCGCGGTATCGCTCGCTGGCGCTCGCTCGCGGTATCGGCTGCCTGGC
>JBNJFZ010000191.1:0-10317 GCA_051747295.1 Myxococcota bacterium | reverse complement strand
ACTTGCGAGCTCGTCGCGTCGCCTTCCACGTCCGTGAAAGTCGTTTCACGCTGCGAAATCATCTTCTAGCGACTCGCGAAGCCCTGGAGATCCCCGGCGATCCTTCCAGAAAAATTCGAAGCCTTCGAGACTGCAGGCGAGCTTTCCGAGCGCTCAGACGGCGTCGGAGATTTCGCGGAGGCCTTCTGAGGCTTTCGAAGGTGTCGGAGAATTTCGGCTAGCGCGCCGACCGCAAAACTCACTGGCGCTAGAACCTATACTGGATTATTATGGGTGCACTTTTTCGATAATTCGTTCGGGAACGCCGCGGCACAGGGCCACATTCGGCGTGGGTGAACTCTGTCTCGTTCACCACGAACGTGTTGACTTCATCACACCTCTTGGGAGGAAAGCATCATGTCTGAACTCAGTACTCAGGTTGCCAATCGAATTCAGTGGGCTCGTTACGTGCTCGCCTCGCATCGCGTGCACGGGGCCATCGTCGAGGAGTCGCTGGTCGATTTCTACGATGGGGAGGATTCCGACTTCGACCGGGATTCACTCCAGAAGGTCATCAGCGCGCTGATCGAGCGCCTGGATACTCTATCCCACGCCATGCGCGGGGCGGAGTTGGCGCTCTCTTCCGAGCTCTCTGACGACGCCGAATACAGGTCCAAGCGAGACGAACTCGCCGCGACGTTGCGGGACAAGCTCGTCGGCAGCAAGTCGCGCCTCGAGCGCACCTACGATGACGAGACGGCCCGTGCCTATGGCGTCGGGGAGATGCCGCCGTTCCAGCCAGACGACCTGGTGGCGTACGCCGAGAATGTCGTCAATTTGCTCCGGCAGACGCCCCGGACCGGCACCGACGTGCTGGGCATCGAACTCGATACTGGACGCATCGCAGACTCTATCGAGCAGTCGGGCACGGAGCTCGAGAGCGCGCTGGCCGACGTCGACGCGGAGGTCCGCGAGGCGCACACGCTGCGCGCCGAGCGCGACAAGGTCGTCGAGGAGTGGGAGAACGCCTACCGAGGCACCGCCACGCTACTTAGCGGCCTCTACCTGCTGGCGAATCGCGAAGACCTCGCCAATCGCGTCCGGCCGACCATCCGTCAGTCGACCGGCCGCGATGAGCCACCGGGGGACGTCGACGGGGAGTTGGCGGATCCGCTGGTCGACGACGATGAGAGCGACGAGCCGGAGGTCGAGGAGCCGGTGGTTCGATAGGTTTTTGAGGTGAGCGTGGTCCAGGAACCGCACGCTCCTCGCTGTTTCGTTTCCTCACGGGTTACAGGAACCGCACGCCCCATCCCCCTCGCTCACGCTCGGGTACTTCCCCAAAGGGGAAGGGTCGCTTTGCCATAAAGTACCGCTTCTGCTCCACCACGACACGCGGCTGGTAGGTGCGCGGTATCGACCGTGAAGCGGAAGCCGTGCGTCGACGCTAAGCGACCTCTCCCCGGTTCGGGGAGATACCGCGCGAAGCGCGGGAGAGGGGCGTGCGGTTCCTGTACTCGGTGAGGAAACGAAACAGCGAGCGGCGTGCGGTTCCTGTAACCCGTGGGACACGAAAAAGCCCCTCGAGCCACGAAGGCACGAGGGGCTTTCAATCATCTGATCGAGCCTGGTTACTCGATAAACTCCACGTCCACGATCTCGACGGTACGTGTGCCGCCGGGCGTCTTGATCTGGACCTCTTGGGCGACTTCTTTGCCGATCATCGCCTTCGCAATGGGGCTGGCGAACGAGATCTTGTTCTCTTTGATATCCGATTCGTCGTCGCCGACGATCTTGTAGGTGACCTCTTCATCCTTATCGAAGTCGTAGATGGTCACGGTGGCGCCGAACATGACGCGGTCGCCCGACAGGCTCCCGATGTCGATGACCTGCGCGTTGGAGATCTTGGCCTGCAACTCCTGGATGCGACCCTCGATAAAGGACTGTCGCTCCTTGGCGGCGTGGTACTCGGCGTTCTCACTGAGATCGCCGTGAGCACGTGCGACCTCGATCTCGTCGACGACCTTGGGGCGCTCGACCTTCTTGAGGTGATCCAGTTCCTCTTGAAGCTTTCGTTTGCCCTGACGGGTCATGGGAATTCTTGTCATAGCCGACCTCTTCGGTCTCTTTTATAAATGAATACGCCCAACACGCTGGTGCCGGGCCAAGTGCCCTGGGTTCCGGGCGGGGGAGGAACGTCCTCCCGCGACGCCATCGCGGTGCGCCCAGGGTTGCGTATCAATTTGAAGCCTTAGGATGTTACGGATCTCGCGTGGAATCTCAAGGGGCTGTAGTTTCTGACTGATCGGCGCGTCGTCGTGCGGCCGAGATGGCCGCACGACAAAGGGCGAGAAATCGGGCCGTCAAACGTGCTGCGCCGCTACTTCAGCTCGCTGTGATATTCCTGAAGCGACTTCACCATCGGCTGTGTGGTCTGCAGCTCGCGCATCGCGTTGACCGCGGCTTTGGCGGCCGAAAGCCGCGTGAAGTAGGGAATGCCCTGGTTGAGAGTGGTGCGGCGGATGGAGCGGCTATCCTGGATGGAGTTCGCGCCGGCGGTCGTGTTGATGACCATGTCGACATCGCCGTTGATGAGCGCGTCGACGATGTGCGGCTGCCCTTCCTTGACCTTGTTGATCAGGCCGACCTCGAGTCCGTGCTGTGCGAGGTAATCGCGCGTACCTCGGGTCGCGATGATATCGAAGCCGAGCTCCGCGAGGGTCTTGGCGACCGGCACGGTGCCCCACTTGTCCTCGTCACGGACCGAGACAAAGACGGTCCCGGTGTCCGGCGGACGGTTCGAAGCGGCGATCTCGGCCTTCAGGTACGCCAGGTTGAAGTCCGGGTCGATGCCCATGACCTCGCCGGTCGACTTCATCTCGGGGCCCAGCAGGGTGTCGACCTCCGGGAATTTATTGAAGGGGAAGACGCTCTCTTTGGCCGAGAAGACACGTGGGATGATCTCCTCGGTAAACCCAATGTCGCCCAGTGTCTCGCCCAGCATGGCGCGTGAGGCGTAGCCCGCCAGCGGTACGCCGATGGCCTTCGAGATGAACGGGATCGTCCGGCTGGCGCGCGGGTTTACCTCGAGGATATATACGTTGTGGTTTTGCACTGCGAACTGGACGTTCATCAGACCGACGATGTCGAGCTCGTGGGCCAGTGCGATGGTCTGCTCGCGGATGACCCTCAGTACCGCCTCGGACAAGTGATAGGGCGGGGTGACGAAGGCGGAGTCGCCGCTGTGGACGCCGGCCTCCTCGACGTGCTCCATAATCCCGCCGATGACGGCGGTCTCTCCGTCGGAGATACAGTCGACATCGACCTCGACGGCTTGATTGAGGAAGCGGTCGATGAGCACCGGGCTATCTTCGCTCTCTCCCTGCGCGCGCCCGAAGACAGCGCGCAAGCTGTCCTCGTCGTAGACGATTTCCATGCCGAGTCCGCCCAGAACATAGCTGGGGCGAACCAGCAGCGGGTAGTCGAGCGCCTCCGCGGCCTCGAGCGCGGCCTCGACGGTTCGAACCGTGCGCGCTTCGGGCTGGAGCAGGTCGAGCTTCTTGACGATCTTGTTGAACTCTTCGCGGTCCTCGGTGCGATGGATGACCTCGTGGTCGGTCCCGAGGATGTTGACGCCGTGCTCGGCGAGTCGACGCGACAGCTTGAGCGGCGTCTGGCCACCGAATTGGAGGATGACGCCGACCGGATCCTCGTTCTCGACGATCTCCATGACCGTCTCGAACGTAAGCGGCTCGAAGAACAGGCGATCGGAGATGTCGTAGTCGGTCGAGACGGTCTCCGGGTTACAGTTGACCATGATGGTCCGGTAACCCGCATCCCGCAGCGACAGCGCGGCGTGCACCGCGCAGTAGTCGAACTCGATGCCCTGGCCGATGCGGTTCGGTCCGCCGCCCAGAATCATCACGCTCTCTCGGTCCGAGCGCTCTGCTTCGTTCTCCCCGCGCTCGTAGGTCGAATAAAAGTATGAGGTCACCGCGGAGAACTCCGCCGCGCACGTGTCGACCTGCTTGAAGACCGGGCGTATCCCGTGCTCGAGGCGCTTCTCGCGGACCTGGTCTTCCGTGAGGTTTGTAAACAGCGCGATATCGACGTCGCCGAGGCCCAGCCGCTTCGCGTGCAGGATAAGGTCCGCGTCGAGCGAGTCGGCGGCGTCCGCCAGCAGTGCCTCGCAGTCGACCATCTCCTCGATCTGGCGCAGGAACCAGCGGTCGATCTTGCAGATGTCGAAGATCTCGTCGACGCTCAGGCCGTGTCGAAGCGCGTCGAAGACGTGCCATAGTCGGCGCGGCGTCGCCTTCATGACGTGCGGGCGGAAGAAGTCGACGATCTCATCGTGTGAGGCGCCCTCCGGTGGGACGAGCTTCGGGTGGAAGCCGTCCTCTCGAATCTCCATGCTCCGCACGGCTTTCCCCAGAGCTTCCGGGAAGGTTCGCGCGATGGACATCACCTCGCCGACCGCCTTCATCTGCGTGGTGAGCTGCTCGTTGGTCGCCGGGAACTTCTCGAACGCAAAGCGCGGCATCTTGACCACGGTATAATCGAGCACGGGCTCGAACGCCGCCGAGGTGTTGCCGGTGATGTCGTTCTGAACCTCGTCGAGCGTGTATCCGACGGCGAGCAGGGCGGCGATCTTTGCGATGGGATAGCCCGTCGCTTTGCTGGCGAGCGCCGACGAACGGCTCACGCGCGGGTTCATCTCGATGACCACGCGGCGGCCGGTCTCGGGGTCGACGCTGAACTGAATATTGCACCCGCCCGTCTCGACGCCGATGGCGCGGACGATGTCCAGCGCGTCATCACGCATGTCCTGGTACTCACGGTCGGTGAGCGTCTGAATCGGGGCGACCGTGATCGAGTCGCCGGTGTGGACGCCGAGCGGGTCGAGGTTTTCGATCCCGCAGATAATCACGACATTGTCGTTCTTGTCGCGCATCACCTCGAGCTCGAATTCCTTCCAGCCCAGCAGGCTCTCGTCGATCAGGACCTCGTTCGTGGGGCTCTGCGAGAGCGACCACTTGACGTATTCCTCGAACTCGTCGCGGTTGTAGGCGATATTTCCGCCGCTACCGCCCATCGTATAGCTGGGGCGCAAGATAGCCGGGAATCCGACCTCTCGCTGGATCGCCCACGCCTCGTCGAGCGAGCGCGCGACGCCGGCGCTGGGCTGGTCGACGCCGATCTCGTCCATGATCTGTTGGAATTGCTCGCGGTTCTCGGCGCGCTCGATGACCTCGGGGCTCGCACCGATCAGCTCGGTGCCGATGTCCTCGAGGACCCCGCGGCGAGCCATCACCTGTGCGAGGTTCAGCGCGGTCTGACCGCCCATCGTGGGCAGCAGCGCGTCGGGGCGTTCCTTGCGAAGGACCTTCTCGACGAAGTCCGGGGTCAATGGCTCGATGTACGTGGCATCGGCCAGCTCCGGATCCGTCATGATCGTCGCTGGGTTGGAGTTGATGAGGATGACTCGGTACCCCTCGGCCTTGAGCGAACGAATCGCCTGGGTTCCCGAATAGTCAAACTCGCAGGCCTGGCCGATGACAATGGGGCCAGATCCCAGAATACAAATGCTCTCGATATCTTCCCGACGCGGCATCGGTGGGGTCCTCGCGGTTGAGGTCAGCGCCAGCGGGCGAACTAAAGTCGGGGCCGATGGTTAGTCAATATATCGCCGGTGCGCAAGGCGCGTTCAAAGTCCGGTGCCGCGACGCCCTCTAGCTCTCGTTCGTCTCCCGCTTGGCCTTCCTGTACGACCAGAAAAAGACCACGATTGGCATGATCACCAGGAAGGCGATCGTGCCGAAAATCAGGAAGAACTCCAGGCCGCTGAGTGAATCAAGCATATCTCTCCGTTGGGTCATCGACTGAGCACATGGGCCCACTGTTGAGGTGAGCGCCCGTGAAGGTCGCAAAGATCGTGCCGAAATGCGACCGGCGCGCAGAGAGCGGCGAGCTTGGTCAACGGGACCGTAGGAGAGGCCGTCTGGGGACGCAATTGATGCGGAGCCTCCCTCGTAAATGCAAAATTTGCCGATGGCCGGACCGGGCTAACAGGCATCCTTCAGAGCATTCTGAAAGCGCCGGAAGGCCAGGACCTCGGCTCCCGGCCGAATCGGCACGCCGCTGGTCAGGAAACCCACGGACATGTCGCGCTCGGGGTCGGCCCAGCCGAATTCTCGCGTAAAGCCGATGTGACCGAAGGTACGCTCGCTGTTGCGACCGAAGATATTGAACGGGGTCCGCTTTCGGCCGAGCATAAAGCCCAGCGAATAGCGCTGTGGAGTCAGGAACAACGTCCAGTCGACGCGGCTCATGACCTGCTCGCCCGTCGCGCGCGTCACCTGTGCCTCGGAGAGGATGCGGTTGTCGCCCCAGACGCCGCCGTCGAGCAGCATTTGAAAGAAGCGGCTGGTCTCCTCGGCCGTCCCGACGACGTTGCCCGCCGGGATCGCGGACTCCCAGACGACATCGCGGTTGATGACCGCGAGAGCCTCGACCACGTCCACGTCGATCCTCCGCGAGATCGCGTCGGTGAAGATGCTCGGGGGCAACTCGTCGACACGCTCGACTTTCGCAGCTTGCCCCCAGTGCTCACGGTCGAGGCCGAAGGTGAACGTCTCCATCTCGCAGGGATCGCGGATCTCCTCGCGCAGAAACGTCTGAATGTCGCGTCCGTCTACCCGCTGGATGACCTCGGCCAGGATGTAGCCGCCGCTCAGGATATGATAGCTGGTGCGACGACCCGGAAAATGATGCGGCGTCTGGGCGCAGATATCCTCGATGATCCCGTCCCAGTCGCTGATCAAATCGTCATCGAGATGCCAGAAAATCATCGGTATCCCGGCGCTGTGCGTCAGGATATGGCGCAGCGTGATGTGGCGCTTGCCGTGGCGGCCGAACTCCGGGATGTACCAGTGAACCGGATCGTCGACGTTGACCTGATCCCGGTCGAAGAGCAGGTGCATCGCCAGTGCGATGACGCACTTGCTGACCGAGAACAACAAGAATCGTGTGTCGAGCGTCGCCTCGCGAGTCGGGCCGTCGTCCATCGGCCGAAATTCGCCGAGGGCGCGGTGCAGCACGATCTCACCACGGTGTCGGACGCATACCTGCAGCGCCGGGTACTTCCCGCTCGCGTGCAACTCCTCGAGCGCCAGGTTCGCGCGGCGCATCGCGCCGGGATCGAGCCCGGTGTCAGACGTCGATACTTCACTGTAGTTGTCCATTCCGTGCTATCCTCGGCAGGTGGGTTACTCCGTCGCACCATTATTCCGCGTGTGGGTCGACGACTCAACGCTGGTCACTTTCTTTTCTGCACGTTACCGTGACACGCGTGTGCGCGGCACCGGATCCTGAGAGAGGCCAAGTCTAATGACCGAGGCGATTGCACTGGGCCCATTCGAGCTCGTCGAGAAGATCGGGCAGGGCGGGATGGGGGAGATATGGCGCGGCATCCATCGCGAGGCCGGTGAGATGGTCGCCGTGAAGGTGATGACCGGCGGGCGGTCGCGCGAAGACTCCTACCGAGAGATCTTTCGAAATGAGGTGCGCGCGGTGGCGGCTCTGGACCACCCGGGCATTATTCGAATCTTCGACCACGGCGAGATCCCCCGGGAGTGTGCCGCGGCTCTGGACGGGCAGGTTGAGGCGGGTTCGCCCTATTTCGTCATGGAGTTCGCACGTCGGGGCTCCCTGGAGCGTTATCTAAGCGGGCTCGACTGGCCCCGCACTCGCTATATCGTCTTTCAGATCCTCGATGCGCTCGCTCACGCCCACGCCAGGGGAGTCATCCACCGCGATCTCAAGCCCGCCAACGTCCTCGTGGGCTGCAAGAGCTCCGACAACCTCGGCCTCAAGCTCGCCGACTTCGGCCTGGCGCGCGAGATTCATATCGAGAATCGCACCGACCGCGTCGAAAAAGGATGGGGCACCCCGCTTTATATGGCGCCCGAACAATTTCGCGGCCGATGGCGTAACTTTGGACCGCCGACCGATCTCTACGCGCTCGGCTGCATGGTCTGGGAGTTCGTGACCGGAGACGTGCCATTTTTTAGCCGGAACGTCCTGAACCTCGGGCGCCAGCACATCGAGATTCCGCTCCCGGACTTCGAGCCGCGCATGGACGTGCCGGCGCGGCTGGAGGGCTGGCTGCGTCGCTTGCTCGAGAAAGACCACCGCCAGCGCTTTCAATTCGCCGCCGACGCCGCCTGGGCACTGCTCAAGCTCGACGGCGAGCTCGCGTTCGACGAGGGTGGGGACCGCCTGCGCGGGACACCGGGCATGCTCGATGCGTCGCGCCTTCCCACGCGCATCGACGATGGAAGCGGCCTGCCCGAGACCGCTCCTCTGGAGGGGAGCCCGGATTCGACGACGCTCCTCCTCGACTTTCCCGGGCCTCAGGACAAGTCGCGGGCGACAGCCACGCTCGACATCGACGCATGGATGCACGATCCGCTCGAGGACACTCCCGACGAGTCCACCGATGAGGCCGCGCTCGCCGAGTGCGATCCACCACCCATTCCAGAGTCCTGGCGCGCCGACGACGAGCGCGTCGAGCCGCCGCAGTTGGTCGGAGCAGGGCTCGGCCTGTTCGGCCTGCAGCACGTGCGCATCGTCGATCGACGAGACGAGCGCGATCGCCTCTGGCAGCAACTGCTCGACGTTCAGGAGCACCACGAGGCTCGGTGTGTCGTGCTGGCGGGCCCCGCGGGCACCGGCAAGTCTCGACTGGCCTCATGGATCACCGAGCGCGGGATGGAGCTCGGCGCCGCGCGAGTATTGCGGGCGGTACACAGCCCGATCAGTGGCCCGGTCGACGGCCTGCCGGGGCTGTTGCTGCGCCATTTTCGCTGTGTCGGGCTCGGCGCCGACGCCACGCGCGAGCGAATCGCCGAAGAACTGCAGAGCTATGGCGTCACCGAACCCTATGAGTGGGCCGCGTTGACCGAGCTCGCGCTGCCAGGCCACCCCACCGACGAGGCGAATAGCGACATTCGCCAGACGCGGGTTCGCTTCTCGACCAATCGTCAGCGGTACGCGCTGCTCCGTCGGCTCATCGAGCGGATCGCTCGTGAACGGCCGCTCGTCATCTGGCTCGATGACGTCCAGTGGGGCGCAGATAGCCTGGGCTTCGTGGAGCATATGCTCGACCTGCAGTCGGCGACCCGCACCCCGGTGCTGTTCGTGCTCACCGCCCGAGAAGAATCGCTGCGGGCTCGCCCGGTCGAGCGCTCGATGGTCAAGCGGGTGCTCTCCTCGGAGCTGACCGAGCAGCTTCAGGTGGAGCCACTCACTCGCGACGACACCCATCGACTGCTCCGCCGGCTACTTCGACTCGACAGCGACCTGGCCCGGCAGGTCGAGCGACGAGCCGCGGGAAACCCGCTATTCGCGGTGCAGCTCGTGGACGACTGGGTGTCGTCTGGAAAGCTACGCGTCGGAGACGAGGGCTTCGAGCTCGAGCCCGGGGCGAGCGTCCGCGTCCCCGAGGACATCTACGAGCTCTGGCGTAACCGGGTCGATGGTATACGTGCAGCGGGTGACGCCGATGATTTCGAGGCACTGCTCGCGGCCGCGACGCTCGGCCAGGAGGTCGAATCAGATGAGTGGGATGCCGTCTGCGATCAGCTCGAGCTCGATGTCGACGAGGACCTGGAGGACGACCTTTACCGGCGCGGCCTCGCCAGCCACATCGAAGGCGGCTGGATGTTCGTGCACGGCTTGCTGCGCGAGACGCTCCAGGAAATGGCCAAGAGCGAGCAGTTGTGGGCACCCTCGAATGTCGCCTGTGCCGACATGCTGGTCGACCTGTACGGCGTCGAGAATCGACAGACCGCCGAGAGACGCGCGTTCCACCTGATCGAAGCCGGCGAATATGCGCGTGCGGTGCATCCGCTGCTCGAGGCCGCGAGGTTGAAGACGGAGCGCGCCGATTTCTCGGGGGCGCTCGACCTCCTGGAGCGTCGTGTCGACTTGCTCGACGACGTGGGCGCCGCGGAGGATGCCGAAGCCCGGGTGAGGGGCTGGATCCTGCGTTCCGAAATTCACGTCTCGACTGGCGCGTACGCAGAGGCGTTTCACTGGGCAGAACGAGCTGAGAGGAGCGCTCGAAGTGCCGGCCACGACCAGGCGATGGATGACGCGCTGCGCGTCGAGGGCGTCGTGGAGCGCCACCTGGGCCACTATGCACAGGCCCAGACGTTGCTCGAGGAGTCGATCGATCGGGCTGTCGCTACGTCGGACATCCGAGCCGAGGGGCTCTCATCGCTGGAGCTGGCGCGCGTCGAAGAAAGGCGCGGACACTGGAGCGAGGCCCGGGAA
>JBNJFZ010000190.1:0-10440 GCA_051747295.1 Myxococcota bacterium | reverse complement strand
GAATGGCGTCCTGCAATGCGTGGCCCACGTCGACGACGAGGGCCGACTGGTCATCCCGAAGAGCCTTCTTCGCGACGGCGTGATTCGCCCCGGAATGAAGGTTGTCCTCGAAGCACAATTAGTGCGCACCGACGACTGAATCCCATCCATGTCCGAAGAAACCGAATACGACGCGACCATCCTCTGGCTCGTCTGGGGCGCCCTGCTCTTCAGCATGCTCATCTACGTCATCGTCCCGGTCGCGATTCCGCCGCCCCCCGGGCACGAACCGATCGAGATCGCCGCGGGCAATCCGCCCAAGATCGCGGTCATCCTCGGCATCGCGGCGGTGGTCCTCATCCCGCTGCTCTACCGCATGCGCGATCGCATGTTCTACGAACCTCTGGGCGAGGAATGCTACCCGGGGACGAGCGAGGCGCGCGCGGCCTATTTCACGATGTCGATGACCACATGGGTGATGTGCGAGGTCGTCGGGGTCTTCGGCTTCGCGGTGTACTTCCTGACGTACGAACTCTTGTTCTCCGTGCCATTTGCCGTACTCGGGATGCTCCTCCTGCTCCTATTTCGCCCCGACCCCGATGCCGCCGAGCAAACCGAACTCGGTGCCGAAGACGTCGAACAGCGGAATGACTGATGTTTTATGGCGAGTCCTGCTATACTCGCCTCGAACCCTGTCCCACTCGAGAATGGAGACCGTATGCTCCGCGTCCACCGCTTTGTCGGCGTCGCGCTCGCGACCCTCATGATTGCTGGTCCGATCGGTTGCAGCTTCGACAGCAAGCTGACCGACCTTCAATGCGAAAACGAGGGCGAGCTCGACGGCAATCGCGTCTGCCAGGACGGCATCTGGGTCGAGCGCGCCGACGCGTCCACGGACGACACGGGCGGCGACGATACCGAAGACGTCACGCCCCCCGAGGACACCCAAGATACGGCCGCCGAGGACACGCGAGATACGACCCCCGAGGACACGCAAGACACAACCGCCGAGGACACACAAGATACGACCGCCGAGGACACGCAAGATACGACCGCCGAGGACGCTCGGGACACCTCGACGGAAGACACGCAGGATACGACCGAAGACACCTCGACGGACGATGCGACGGACACGGCAGATACCGCCGACACCGCGGACACGGCCGATACCGCAGACACCGCCGATACCGCCGATACGACAGACACCGGTGGCCCCTGTGTGACCCCCGACTCGGTGACAAACGTGTCGCCGCTGGGCTACTGGCCGCTGGACGCGCCCGACGCGAACGGCGCCTACCCACACGCGGGCTCCGCTGCGTTCGGCCCGGCCTCGCCATCGAGCGACGCGAACGCCGACCCGACGAGCGTCACCGGCGTCACCGGAGACGCCGTCGAGATGGATGGCGACAAGGACTACCTGAAGATCGACCATCACCCCGACATGCTGATACCCGAGGGCACCGTGGTCTTCTGGATGAAGGTCGACAGCTTCTCGGGCACCCAGGGACTCTGGTCCAAAGACGCCAGCGGCAACCCCGACGGTGGACACCTGACCCTCGAGGTTCGAGACGACCAGCGAGTCCACGTGCGCCTGCAGAGCGACAGGAATAACTACACGACCCGTTCGGGTACACTTCAACCCGACCAGTGGATCCACGTCGCGCTGTTATTCGGGCCGACCAACGCCGGCGATGGCCTCCAGCTCTACATCGACGGCAGCCAGGCGGGCACTGATCCGTATGTCGGTGGCTTCAGCAGCAATATCATGGGCGAGAAGGCCGAGAACGACGAGCCGATCGGGCTCGGCGTGACGACCACCACCTGGAACGCCGGCGACCCCAGCGCCTGGCCGTCCAGCAACGAGGAGTTGAGCGGTGCGCTCGACGAAGTCGCGCTCTTCGACCGGCGACTGACCGCGCAGGAGATTCAGAGGCTCGCCCAGAACGCGTGCCCGTGACCCGAAGGCGACGCTCGTGATGTTTGGCGCTTGGCACGCCGGCCGCGCGTGATAGATTCGGCGAGGCGATTCCAGCCGCGATCGCGGCCCTCCCTCTGACGTATCGACGCGCGATGACCGAAAAGAACCAGACTGACGACGCAACGCCCGAGCACGCCGAGCCCAAAGACGACCGTACGGGCAGCACGGGTATCTTCTTCACCATCATCGGGCTGATCATCGTGGGAACAGCCGGATGGTATGCGATGACGCTTCTCGGCTCCGAGCCCGTCGGTGTGGAGCGCGCCAAGGAGCTCGCCGAGGAATTCGAGCGCGAATGCTACCTGGAGACGCTGGACCAGTCGCAGTGTCGCGAGCTCATCGGTGAGCACCACCGCGACTGCCTGTTCGACAATATCGAGCGCGTCGAGAGCGGGACGGGCGACGACGGCAGCGACGTTCGTCATGACCGTGAGGGATATCTCGAGTGCATGCGCGAGGCGACGGGGGTGGGCGCGTCAGCGACCGCAGATAGCGACGGGGAGACCGAAGAGATCCCGGACCCATGAGAGAAGACGGCTTCATCGACAGCGCGACGCGGGAGGTCCTCGACGTCGGGGCCTATATGTCATGGCTAGATGCGCAGACACCGGCCGGCCGACGCCGCATCCAATCACTCGACGCCTACGGATCTGGCGAGCGCGGCGTCTGGAAGCGAGAGATCGAGCGCAGCCGCCAAACTGAGAAGTGGGCGGAGGACCACCCCGCCGAGCTGTCGTCGCTGCGCGATGCGCTCTCGAACCTCCCGGAGACCGAGCGCGCGCTCAGGCGCCTGCGAATCGGCGAAACACTCGACGAATCCGACCTCTTTGCGGTCAAGCGATTCGCGTTCTATGCACACGCCTGCCTGACGGCGGCATCCGACCTGCTCGATCGGGACCAGCACACCGGCGACTGGACCGAGCGCGCCGAGATCGTGATGGACCGCATTCACCCCGAAAAACGTCGCTCCTCGCGCTTCCACCTCGCCTCCGCGCTCGACGAAGAGCTCGCCGCGAGTCGTAGAGAGCTGCGAGCCATCAAGCGACGCGAGCGCGAGCTCAGAGAGGACCTCGAGCGCACGTTGCTCGAGGATTTCGAGGGGCGATTCGATATCCAGGGCCACTTTCGACCCGCTGAAGGCTGTAGCGAAGCCGAGCTCCAGGGCGACGCGAGGCTCACCTACGCCGCCGGCGCGTGGCAGTTGCGCGACCCGGCGCTCGACGCGGTGCGCGACGAGCGGGAGGCGGCCCAAGAAGCGGTCGACTCCGCCGAATACCGCGTCCGTGAAGCGCTCACGGACGACCTGGTCGACCACCTGGAATGGCTGGAAGCCGTCGAGTTCGCGCTCGCCGAGATCGACGTTCAGCTCGCCAAGGCACAGCTCCGCCAACGCGTCGGCGGAACCTGGCCCGATTGGAGTGACGACCAGACGCGCGTGGTCGGGGGCACCGAGTTCGGCGTGCTACGGATGCTGGAAGACAGTGAGGAATCCGTACAGCCTGTCGACGTGGAGCTCGGCGAGGAACCCGCGGTCGTGTCGGGCCCGAATATGGGCGGAAAGTCGTCGCTTCTGCGGCTGGTCGGTCTGTCGCAGTGGGCGGCGCAACACGCGCTGCCAGTTCCGGCGCGGGCTTATTCGTTCGTCCCGGTCGAAGCCATTATCTACGTCGGCAGCGAGGAACCGCTCGCGGAGCAGATGACCGAGGGACTGTCGTCGTTCGGCCGGGAAGTGCACCGCCTCGTCCAGTGGTGGGAGCGCGGTGACGCCCCGCGGCTGTGGCTGCTGGACGAAGTCGGACGCGGCACGCACCCGGACGAGGGCGCCCGGATTGCCCGCGAGATCATCGAACAATTAACCGCTCGCGGGGACCGCTGCATCGCGGCGACGCACTTCCCCGCGGTCGCCGGTATGGAGGGCGCACGAAAGCTGCGCATCGCCGGCTTGACCGACCCCACGATGCTCGACCAACTGATCGAAGGGGCCGAACAGGACGAGCCGGCCGCCCTCCAGCGAGCGCTACGCGCGGCGATGGACTATCGGCCGCTGCCCGTCGAGGAGCACGACGTGCCCCGCGACGCGCGCGTCGTTGCGAGGGCTCTGGGGTTGTCGCTCGACGATTGATGCTGGACGCATGATTCTAGACGCGTCGTCGGAGTCTCGCCGCAGCTAGCACGATTAACGCCAGCGCAAATCCGGGGATGGGGGCGGAGCCGGTCGCAGCGCAACTGCACCCTGCGTCGTCGCCGCCCGAATCGTCGCCACTTGCGCCGCCCCGATCCTCGAGACCCTCCCCGAACACCGTGACGAAGCCGTCGGTCTCACCGCCCGCGGAGCCCTGGTACTCGTTGGACGCGAAGAATTGGCCGTCCGCGAGCTCGTGGACGCCGCCGTAGACGACCAACCCGGCGTCACCGATTCCGGGCCGCGCCGCGACATCATAGGCGGCGCCGTTGGGCGTGACTCGGGTCGAGTAACGCCGCTCGCTGAAGTCGCTATTCATCGAAAGCAGGAACGCTCCGCCGGTGTAATCACCGGTTCCCGGCGGCAAATACTGAATCGGCAGGCCGTACGCGCTCTCGCCCACCAGGTAGATATTGCCGGCGGCGTCGGCCTCGATAGCGCCTCGGCGCACCCGCACGGTGTTGCCGGCCTGGTCTCCAACACGGGCGACGAGTTGCTGGCCCAACAGATAGCTCCCGTCCGACGGCTCGTAGCGCGCGAAGAAGACCTTTTCCTCGCCTCGTACATCGGAGAATTCGTGGAACTCGTCGCCACCGACGATGTTGACGGGGGATTCGACGTCCTGGGGCGAGAAGCGAAACAGGTGGTCGGCGCCATCGGCCTCGAATGCGGCGTATAAGAAGCCATCCTCACCGATGCTGCACCGGTAGCCACGAGTGCTGTCGCTATTCTCGCCGGGGGCGTTGAGGTAGCCGTCCTCGCCCGGTTCTGTGCCCCAGTCGTAGCCCGACCACGTCACCAATCCGTCGTAGTCATAGCCGCGCAGGTAGGCGATCTGAGTCGGTAGTCCCTCGAGTTCCTCGGCGCGATAGCCGACGAGGCCGATGGTCTCGCTGTCCGCGTCCAGACAGACATCGAGCGCATTCGCATGACCGCGAAACGACGTCGCCTGAACGCCCGACTCGATGTCGAAGAGCGTCACGCTGCCCTCGCCGGCGAACCCGTGCGGGTCCTCGGTATGGGTCGGCGAGAGCGTAACGGCCAGGCCGCCGTCGGCATCGACGCGATAGGTATCGCCAAAGGTCTTCGTGCGTTGCCAGTCGAGGTTCGCATCCAGCTGGACCACGCCGGTCGAGCCCGCCGCGATCAGCACGCGGTCTGCATCATCGAGGGTCATGTCGTGCACGGCCGCACCAACCCGGAGCATCCGCTCCACGACCCGCCCGTCCGAGGAGAGCACCAGCACGTACCCGTTGTCGCTGTCAGATGCCGCGCCGACGGTCTCGGCGTCGGCGATATCGGGCGCCGACGCGAAGTTGCCGCCCACGAGAATCGTACCGTCGCTCTGGATCTCGGTCGCGGTAATCTCGTCCTCACCCGACGTGCCGACCAACGACGATACGTTGATGCCGAAGGATTGGGCGTAGGCAGGCGTGGCAAATAAACAGACCGCCGCGGCGAACGCGATGGTGCAGGCGATTTTGTTCCGGTGGATTGAGGTCATCGAACCTCTGAGGTCGAATATTCGTTCATCCGCTCGCACGAGCGGAGCGGCAGCATAGCGGTTTCCCGCGCGACTTCAACGATCTACTGGCGGCCCGCCCCCTCGATGGTTACAATTCACCATGGCGGTACGCTGGACAGTCGGCGTGCACCGCCGCGAAGTGTAAGCATGACAACGAGGTCGTTATGAACTGGATTGTGATCGGAGTGATCTTGCTCGCGTGGGGCGTGCTCCTCGCCGTGATGTTTGCGGCGTTGATGAAGCGGGACAAATGCCCCGAATGCGGCGGAGAGCAGATTCAGTCGGTCGACCTGCGCACCTCGACCATCGAGGTCGAGGGTGAGACGATCCCGGCCGCCTGGATGTACCGTCGGTGCCGCGATTGCGGGGCCCGGCTCAAGTGGGATATCGGCGAGAACAAGTGGGTCGAGCTCGATCCCGGTGAGTGGAATGACGTCGTCGACGAGCAAGCCTCCCGCTGAGGCTTCTCAATCATCCAGCCCCGGCACGCCCGGCATCGATGCCGCCGCGCGGTCGTTCCTGAGCCGCTCGACATACCGACCAAACTCCGTGACGACTTCCTCGCACGTGTCGTAGTCCAACCCTTCGGCAAAACACACACCGCCGCTCGACGACCGCAGCTCGAGCTCATTCGAGAATTGATCGTGGACGTAATCGAATAATACATCATCCTCGATCCGCTGGCTCTTCATGCCGTGCAAATCGCGAAAAGAGATGTGGGCCGCGAGCTCCTGGCCCTGCTCATCCCGACGAAACACCCGGGTCTCGTGTGCATCGGACGCGATCGACCACCCCGCTCGAAGCGGCTCGAGTGAACTCAAGACCCGTCGATAGATCCACAGAGCGATGGGCACAGCGAGCACGATCACCGCGGCCAATGATCCAAATAACAACCCCCAGTCGTATACGAGACAGAGGATGATGATCGCGGCCAACGACGGCACGAAAAACTCCAGGAAGCGCTCGGACGCCTGTTTTAACGCGTAATGACGGATCTCCACGAGGTTGGCCCGCGGCGGGATGTCCGCCTCGAAGGCCTGGCGGTCGCGCTGCACCCGAACGGACTCGATACGATGCTTCGCGGGCCGAAAGGCTCCGATGTCGATAAAAATTCTCACGCAGTGGGCGTCGACATGTAGTTGGTGAACGAACAGCGATATGGAGCTGTGCCGATTTTGCGAGCCAGGCGGCGAACTGGCAACCACCAAATTCGCCGATACAGCCTCTCCGACGAGGCACCAATCTTGCGGCAGTTCACGCTTTCTGCCAGAGTTTTTCCAATGTTGATGATGGTCAGGTACACAACTTCAGCTCATCCCATCGCCGAGCCCCGATCGGAGTCGCGCCTTATCTCTCGCGTACCACCTGCTGTGCTGGTTCTACTCGCTGTGGTCTTTGCGGCGACACCGGCGTGGTCGCAAGTACCCGACGGGAGCGCAGGCGAACGCGAGACGGTCGAGCCCACCGACGAGCAGGCCCGTCTCAACGACCAGGGCGTGCGTGCGCTCGGCGAGGAAGACTACGTCAAAGCGATCTCTCTGCTCGAAGAAGCACGGTATCTGGGTGAGCTCAACATCACGTATTTGAACCTTGGGCGTGCCTATCAGCTCGCCGGGCGCTGCGAAAAGGCCCGCGAGTCGCTGCAGAAGGTCTTCGCCGCCCCGAAAGTCGAGAAGCCTCCGGCGGGCCTGATCGAGTCGAAAGCTCGAGAATTTCTGGAGGTCCTCGAGTCGACCTGTCCCGCCGAATCGAGCAAGAGCGATGGGCAGGATCGCTCGTCGACGCGGACCGCCGGCATCATCACGACCTCGCTGGGCGGAGCGATGATGGCCGGAGCGGTCGGTTTGCACTTTTTGTGGGCCGAGCAAATCCGACGCGATGCGACCGACGGCCTCCCGACCGACGAGCCGGTCACTCGCACGTCGCAGCGCGCTTTCTATCGAGAACGCGATCGCGCCAATACCATCGATACGGTGGCGCTCGGCACGGCTATCGTCGGTGGCGCAGCCACCGGCATTGGCCTGTATCTCTGGCTGTCGGACAAGGAGGCCGAGTCGACCTCTCACTTCCAGATCGCGCCATCGAACCATGGCATTCAGGCCGCCTGGACGCTCCGCTTCTAGCTTTTTCGAGGAGATGTTGTGACGAAAATCCAGCTCAAACGCGCCTGTATAACGGCTTGCCTGTCACTGGTTGCCCTCGCCTTCGCCGGCTGCTCGAACGATATGAACGCGGGCCAATACACCTTTGCGTGCGACGAGGAGAATCCATGTACTGAGGGCTTCTTCTGCGGGCCCGACGGCGTGTGTGTAGAAGACGGCACCGATGTTTCGTCGCCGGAGGACGGCAGCGATACCACCGATGTGGCGGACGCCGGGGACACGGAGCAGGGCGAAGACACCTCCGATGTCGCGGACACAAGCGATGCACCGGACACGGTCGACACGTCTGATACGCAAGACGGCGAAGACTCCGATGACGCATGTGAGCCACAGACCTGGTACCGGGACTGTGATGACGATGGATACGCCGGCATGACGACCGAGGCATGTGAGCGACCGCAAACCGGGGCCGGCGACTGCCCGATCGACGGCGAAGATGTCGAGCAGCGGTGGAAATCGGCGAGCGAGATCGCAAGTACGACGGGAGAGGACTGCGACGACAACGATGTGCGTGCGTTCCCGGGACAAACTGCGTATTTCGCGAGCGAGCGCGCCGAGGCCGGAGGGTTCGACTTCAACTGCGATACGACCGAAACGATTCAGTGGGACGCCATCGGCGGCTCCTGCGAGGAGTCAGGCCTAGTCGACGGTTGTGGACTCAACTCCGACGTCCGGTGTGAGCTACCGAGCAGTGACGAGGGTTGGGACACCCAGGATCCGCCCGAGTGCGGAGTCACCAGGACGTGGCTCACGGACTGCCAGTCGGGATGTCACGACTCGTGCGACGGCAAAGCGATCGGCCAGAGTCGCAGTCAGGCATGTCGGTGATACGACCCGGGGCTCACGCCGCCTTGTCGCAGATCGCGGTCATATCGAGCGCGCCGTCGAAGCTGCGCACCCGGTTTCCGTAATAGTAAAGCAGGTCGAGCTTATTGAGCGCGACGCCGTTCATCAGCTTCTCGACGACCTCGGGCATGTGGTAGCGGCGCAGGTAGCTGACGCCCTCCTCGATGACCGCGTCGGAGTTGTTGTCGTGGACGAAGTCGCTCAGCACGAGGTCGCCGTTGGCCTCCATCTTCTCCAGCGTGCTGATCAACTCGGCCACCACCGGCTCGATCTCGTGCCAAGGGATGACCTCGCCGGACGCCATGCGCAGGAGGCGGTAGACATCCCAGTCCGAGAAGCGACGCTGGAGCAGCTCGAAGAGCGCGAAAGCCACGATATTGACGGGCATCAGCACGGTGTTCTCCAGGAACGCCTCCGAGATTCGCTCGCCCGTCTGCCGGGTGTACTGCCGGTCGCGGGCGACGTCGTGGCCGACCTCGCCGGTCAGCGCGCTGCGGACGTAGGCGGTCGGATCGACGCGGCGTCCCTGCCGGTCGTAGCTGTTGCCGTCGCGCTCGACGCGATTCCCGAAGCAGTCCATCGGCCGGCCGTACCGAATCACGGTGGTCGACGACATCTCCATGGTGTTCAGCGCAAATTTGATGATCTGCGTGATCTGGTCGAATTGGTCGTTCTCCAGGAAGTACCTGCGGCCTCCCTCGCGACGCAGGTGGTCGCGAATGAGGCTCTCCGCCTCCAGAACCAGGTTGTAGTTGATGGTCACCGGGCACACGTAGATCGGCTTTTCCTGCCCGTGGTGCATCAGGTTATTGATATACGCCTCGATGGCGGTGCCGAGCAGCCCGAGCTTGAGGTGCGATTCGACCATATTCGACCGCGAGCGGGTGCCGCCCGGGAAGAACAGGCTGTGGTAGCCGCGCTCGATCACGACCTGTGAGTAGGTCTTGAGCATGCGCTTGTAGAGCGCGTGCTGGATGCGCCGGTCGACCTTATAGGCGCCCAGGTTGTTCATGAAGTAGCTGGTCAGCGGGTTGGTAAACAGGTTCTTCCCCGCCCCGTAGGTCACCGGTGGGAGCCCGGACTGGTAGAGTGACCACCCCATCAGGATCGAGTCCATATTGGAGCTGTGGGTCGGCACGACCACCAATGTGCCGCGATTGGCGAGGTGGCGAAGCGTGTCCAGGTGACCCTCGACGACGATACGCTCGGTCATGTCCCGCAGGGAGTTGAAGACCTTGTGCAGCCGGAGCATATTGACCGGCAGGTCGCGCACGTCCTGCGCCTTGAAGAGCAGGCCGAGCCCGAAGGGCAGCACCCCGGTGGCAAATCGGTAGACGCGCGGATCGAAGTTGCCGGCGATATCGTCGGCGTAGGTGCGCATCAGGTCACGCAGGATGTCGCGCTTCTCGGTCTCGGACATCTCGCCGGCGCGCTTGGAGACGTCGATCCACCAGGACATCGAGCGGACCTCCTCCTCGGGGCCCGTCTCGCTCTGGAGCCTCTCGACCTCCTGATACGCCGCGTCGTTGAGGATATATTCGATGCCCGACTCCGGGTCGCGGCGCGACTGGGCGAGCATATCGCTGTAGGCGCGGCGGCAGACTTCGGAGACGACGTGTTCGCGGTCCTCGTTGAACTCGAACAGCGGAGATTTAGCCATGAGACAACCTTCGACGCATCAGTCAAACCGGGGGAAGATCGGGTTCGTCGAAGATACATGGGATGATGGCGCACGCAAGGTCTGAAGCGATGTTCTCGACTCACCCAC
>JBNJFZ010000189.1:0-10455 GCA_051747295.1 Myxococcota bacterium | reverse complement strand
TGGGCGACATCCACGACCTGAGCAGACTTAAAACCGCCGACGCGATGACTTATTCCGAGATAATCTCGGCGAGGTCATCTCCCCGGCGGAGGCGGCACTTTATGAATATTCTTTGGGCTGTCAAGCGGTGTATTAGGTTTTTCCTGTCGCCCCGCCCTGGAGCCCTTCACAACGCACCTCAGACTTTGCGTTCACGCTGCGGCTGCAGTAAGGTCTCCAGCAGAAACGATCATCCAGCGAAGATACTCCTGATGTCGAGCTCCTCGAACGCCTGCGAGGCGGAGATCGGACACGGACCCTCATGACTGAAGCGACGGATTCTCAACTTGGCCAGCTTCTGCTGGCGCGGGGCCACCTGAAACTCGGCGAACTCCTCGAAGCAGTGTCGGCGTGCAGCCAGACCGGCGAGCCACTCGATGCGTACCTTACGCGAAGTGATCTCGTAGCCGTCGACACCGTCGACGAGCTGCGCGAGTACGCTCGCTCAGCGAGATCCAAGGATGTCGAGGAACAACTGGCGCGCGGTGAGACGCTCGTCGTCGAGAGTATCTTTCACACGACCAGCGGTGGAACGTTCCAGGGGCAACCGCCGACGACTGAGCAGGAAAAGGGCACTGGCCCTCTGCCTCCCGCCGATCTCTCACTGACGGAGGATTCGCGCTATGCGGTCCAGGATGAGCTCGGAAAGGGAGGAATGGGCCTCGTGCTACTCGCCCGTGACAACGTGCTGCGCCGGGAGATCGCCCTCAAGACGCTGCTACCGACGCTGCAGAATGACGAGTCCGCCCAACAGCGGTTGTCTCTGGAAGCGCAGGTCACCGGGCACCTCGAGCACCCGAGTATCGTGCCGATCTACGACCTGGGCACCCTGGGTGACGGCGACCCGTACTATACGATGCGCGTCGCGCGCGAGGAGAGCCTCGAGCAAATCATCGGTCGCATGCGCCGCGGCGAGGATAGTGGTTACTCTCTGACGCAACTCATCTCGATCCTCCGTCAGGTCGCTCTCGCTATCCAATATGCCCACGATCAGGGGGTCATTCACCGGGATCTCAAGCCCGAGAACCTGCTCGTCGGCTCGTACGGCGAAGTGTTCGTCATCGACTGGGGCGTCGCCAAAGTCGTCAACGCGGATATCGGTGAGTTCTCGATGGTCGAGGAGGGTTCGTCGGAGGACGGCAAGCTCGTGGGCACCCCGCACTATATGTCACCCGAGCAAGCTCAAGGGCTCAACGAGGCTCTCGACGGGCGCTCCGATGTCTACTCGCTGGGGGCGATCCTCTACGAGTTACTGACCCTCCAGACCGTCCACGACGCACCGAGCGTGCTTTCCCTGCTCTTCAAGGTCGCGCAGGAGCCGCTCGAGCCGCCCGCTGAGCGCGCGCCCGACCGAGAGATACCGGCCGAGCTCGAGGAGATCTGCATACGAGCGTTGAGCAAGGATCCGGACGAGCGCTACCCCTCCAGCGAGGCGTTCGCCGATGATCTCGAGCTCTTCCTCGAGGGCGTCAAGGAGCGCGAGCGACGGCTCGCCCTGGCCCAGAAAGCGACTCGCGAGGGTGAGGATGCGCGCGAGCGTTACTTCGAGATGCGCGAGGAGTACATCGATCGCCTACGAGAGTTGAACAGAGTCAAGTTGAGCACGCCTTCGTGGGCAGAGAAGTCGGCTAAAGAACGCGTCTGGAAGCTCGAAGAGCAAGCAGAAAACAGCAAGGTCGAGTTGGAGCGCCGCTTCGGTGAGTCGACACGACTGTTCGGACAAGCGCTCGGACACATCCCCGACTATGAGCCGGCCAGGCGAGCGCTCGCCGGTCTGTACTGGCAGCGATTCGAGGAGGCCGAGGCAGCAGGCGACCGGGCACGGGCGACATACTTCGAGAGCCTGGTACGCCAGAATAACGACGGATCGTACGACGCCCTTCTCCAAGGGAACGCGTTTCTGGAGATCGAGACCTCGATCTCGGGCTTCGAGGTCGTCGTGCACCGGTTTGTCGAGAAGAGTCGCCGCCTCGTCCCCCAGCGGGTCACCGAGTTGGGCCGCACGCCCATCGCTCGAACCATGCTACCGCACGGAAGTTACGTGCTAGAGCTTCGACGCGAGGGCTACGCTCCGCTTCGGGTACCGGTTAGCCTCGGTCGCTTCGAGGAGAGAAAGGTCACGGTCAAAGCCTACGAGGCGAGCGCCGTTCCACAGGACTTCATCGTGATCAGTGGCGGGGAGTTCTTGAGCGGAGAAGTACAACCGCTCGACCTCGAGTCGAACCTGGCCCACATCGGAGATTTTGCGATCCAACGTCACCCGGTCACGTTCTCCGAATATCTGGAGTTCCTCAATCACCTGAACCAGTCAGCCCCACAGGCTGCCGCAGAGCACGCTCCTCGAATCGAAGAGCGTGCGTCCTATTTCCCGCGCGACGAGCAGGGATACTTTCGCATGCCCGATGAGGATGCCGAGGGTGACCAACCCGGCCTCGATTGGCCGATCGCGATGGTCAGCTTCTTCGATGCTGAGGCGTACGCCCGGTGGCGGTCGGGACGAGACGAGCAACCGTTCAGGCTGCCCGACGAGTTGGAGTGGGAGAAAGCCGCCAGGGGAGTCGATGGTCGACTCTATCCGTGGGGCGACCACTTCGATGCATCGTTTTGCAAGATGAAGGAGAGCACTCGGGTCAAGCCAGTCCCGGCGCCCGTCGGGGCATTCCAGGTCGACCGCTCTCCCTACGGTGCAGCGGATATGGCAGGAAACGTCATCGAGTGGACCCGCACGAAGAGCGGGGACGGTGATAAGCGAAGAGTCATCCAGGGTGCATCGTTCAACTCGATCGCAATGATGTGTCGACTCGACTGGAATATGGACGCCGATCCGGACAACCACCTCCCTTATATCGGCTTCCGCCTGGCGATGGATCTCGACTCGAGATAGCGCATCGCCGACTCGACGGTTCGCGACTCGAGCGAGCTTCCTCATTCAGACAACACGCAGAATTTGAACGGCTCACGCCCTTCAACTATCGTACGAAGGTGACTTTCTCAGTGTTGCTTCTGACTTTTTGCTGCTCGCACCAGAGAGCCTGAACTATGAGACCATTCAATCTACCCATTTGGGTGTCTGCCGCCCTCCTCGTTTTGAGTTTGGTTGCATGCAGCGCCGATGAAACAGGCGGCGACGTCGACGGCGAGAGCAACGTGGATGGCGCAGCGGGCTCCGACGTGAGCGATGACACCAGTGCAGACCCAGATGGAACTGGCGACACCGACTCGGGCTCACCGACCGACTCGACTGACTCCGGCAACCAGAGACCCGAGCCGGAGATCGACGCGGGCGTGGCTCTGTGTCCGACAGGCTTCTCGCTCGAAGCATGCGCTGAATTGGGCGGAGATACGCTCAATGAAGATGAGGAATACGGCCAACCGGACAAGCGATTCGCGGAGACATACGCAGGGGTGCCGAGTTGTCGGACGAATCGTTTCTTCGTCGTCCCCGAAGGCGAGCCGGAATGGACCTTCGAAGGTGAGGTGCGCTACGTTGCCCCGGCCGGGACGGGCGACGGAACGTCGTCCGACGATCCAACGAGCCTCTCGGAGTTGTCGGGCGTGCAGGACGATCTGGTCGTCTCGATGCTCCCTGGCGACTACGCCATCGATGAAACACTGTCGTTTGAGGCCGACGACATCTTCATCTACAGCCCGTGCGCACACACCGCGCGCATCACCGTCGAACCCGAAGCGAATATCACAGCGTCCGGTACGAGCTTCCTGCTCGCCGGGGTCAAGCTGAAGGCAAGCGGCACGCGCAGCAGTCCGCTCATCGACCTCGAGGCTGTCCCGACGGCCCTGATCGCACGCAGCATCATCGAGAGTGCGGATGGACAGAGCACCGCGGCGATTTCCGCGACCGAGGATACCCTGCTGAGCATCTCACAGTCGTCGATCAGCGGTTTCGGCGTCGGGGTAGAGAGCGTCGGCAGCTACATCACGCTCAACCAGACCTATGTCGGAGAGTTTGCCGAAGCTGCCATTCGGTCGATGCACCCGGCTTCGACAAATGGCACCTCCGCATCGTCGTTCGGGGGCGTCGCTACGCTCCGGGACACCTATCTGGACATGACGAACAGCCCTGGCCTGCCCCGGGCGGCCGTGGAGTCCACGGGCAACATTCTCGTGATGTCTCGCAGCCGAGTGGAGGGAACAGCCATGCATCGGGAAGGCGCCTCCGGTGTTCACGTGCGTGAGAGTTACGCCAAGCTCATGAACGACACCCAGATCTTCGGTGGAGCCAAGCCCGGTGTTCGCAGTGAGCGCTCGAGGCTCTGGCTCGACAATACGGCCGTGTCCGATGCGGATCGGGGACTCTATGCAGCCGGCTTGCCGGCCAACACCGACGAACTCTTCGATAGCAGCGAGCTCGCGGATATCGAGAGCGAGTTCTTCTATGTGATCGATGCATTTCCAAACCGATCGATCTTCGACGACCGTCGCTTCATGGGCGCGGACACCGAATTTCCCGGTCAGGCGTTCTGGCCCGACAGCGTCTTCTGGCCCGACAGCGTCTTCTGGCCCGACAGCGTCTTCTGGCCCGACAGCGTCTTCTGGCCCGACAGCGTCTTCTGGCCCGACAGCGTCTTCTCGGGATCTCAGGACACCGCCGCAGACACCTGGAGTTCGACGGGAATATCGAATTCGAGCTTCACGAATAATGTCACCGCAGCCGTGCAGGCCATGGGTGGAAACCTGCTTATGCAAGGGTCGCAGATCGAGGGGACGATGACCGAAGTGTCGCCGAATATGCTCGATCGAACCGAGTCGGCCTCGCTCGGCCATGGACTCTACGCCGCTGGATCGGACGCGGTATTCATCGAGGACACGCTGTTTAGCAAAAATGAGGGTGTCGGGGTGTTCACGCGTGACTCCGGCCAGGGTAGCTTCACGGACTCGAAGGTCGGCATCCTCCGCGGATTTGTCGTGGAGAATGGCATGGGGGGGATCTGGGCTCAGTCGCCGAGCGGTTCGGCGCGACTCGATCTGCAGAGTTCCACGGTCCTGCGAAACGATACCGCCGGCGTCTTTGTCTCCGGAACCGCGCTTTCGGCGACCGACAGCCAGTTTCTCTACACGGATGGAACGGAATTCATGATGCCAGATGACACCCCGGTCCAGATGGGAGACGGCGTCCACTTCGTCGACAGCCCCGGGGGCAGCTTCACCCGCTGCAGCTTCGTCGGGAACTGGCGCTTCGGCGTATTCTACGACGCCAATAGTGGGGCGGAGGAAACCGACTTTGGAAACGAGGCGAGCACGTGGACAAATAACGGTGCTGGAGACATCGGCACCGACTCGGTCGAGGATCGTGAACTCCCCAATGCGAAGGTAGCCGAGAGCGTCGATACCGAGCCGCTGCCTACGAGCACCGACTGGGGTGACCCGGACACTCTGTGATCGGTTCGATCGCAAGATCGCACGCGCACCAGGACGGGGCCGCTTTCGGGCGGCCCCGTCCTGGTTCTTGCAGTCACGGGCGAGGCGCCTTGGCGTGACGCCCGACAGATGACAAACTCGGGGCGAACGACCACACGCAGATCGGTGGAGCTTACGAGACATCGCTCGCAGGTTGCACACCGAACACGACCGGGCAGGGACACGCCGATGATCGAATCTCTCAATAGCGGATGGGATGCGCTCGCACAGGGCGACATCGACCGAGCACAGCGCATCTTCAACCAACACCTCGAGGAGGGGCCGCACGGCGGCGAAGTCTATCGCGGACTGATGCGCGTGGAGGCGGCGAGGGGCAACCTGCAGCAGGCGCAAACATACGGTGAGCGCGCGGTAGAAATCGACGACACGGCCGTCAACCTGACGTCGCTGGCGGATATTCTCGGCCGTCAGGGCAAGCGCGTCGAGGCCGAGCGCCTGCTCGAGCACGCCGTCCAACTCGACTCCAGTGACCCCTATGCCAGGGCGCTTCTCGGTGAGCAGCGCATACGGCAGGGACGCTGGGAAGAAGGCACGCAGGATTATATCGACGCTCTTTCCAGCGATCCGAAGCAAGAGGCGTTTGGCCAGTTCAAGATCGTCATCGCCGACATGGTCGACGCGATGAATCAGGGACGAATCCCGGCCGAACAGGCCCAGAAATTTATCAATCAGGTCGACTACTCGGTGCCGAAATCGGGCCCGGATATGCAGAGTTTCTTCGGCCGAGTGCGAAGGGCGATCCACTCGGGGCGCTCGATGCAGATCCAGGGTGGGCGGTCGCGCGACGAGCATAGCTACGGCAAAAGTGGCTCGGATGGCCGCCGATCGGGCGCCTCGGCATCTGCGCCACCGCCGCGCCAGGCATCTCGCCCGCAGCCGATGCAGCAGCATGCTCGTGGCGGCCGGGAGAATCACAGCCAGCGTCGAAGACAACCAGCGAAAGGCCGTGGGGCGAGCAGCGGCTCACCATCATCGTCTCAGTCACGTGCGAGTTCGTCGTCGGATCGGAACCTGGACGCGAATCAAAAGGATCTGGTTGCCGTCATCAAGCGAGACCGGATGAAGAACAGGGAGCTGCTCTCGAACCTGCCCGATATGCCCCCGCCAGCATGGCCTTCGAAAGCCGGCTACGACAGCATCGACGACGTGCCGGCGATATCGATGGACCGCGGGGCCATCTTTGGCAACTCGACGGGCATCGACACGCGAGACTTCAGCGTGACGTCCGGAGACCTGCTGACAGAGATCTTTTTGGAGCGGTGCCTGCGGAACCTGCTCGTGGCGACTCAGCAGAATAAGGCGACCACGATCCAGCTGCGCCCGGAGAGCTTTGTGCAGATGGAGATCAACTGCCGAGATGGGCTGCTGGGCAAGATGAGGCCGCTGAGCCCGATCTACGACGACCGTGACGGCTTCGAGGACTTTCGACGGCTGGCTGTCGGGATGTTCATCGGGGAATGCATCGTGCGAACTTTCGATGGAAAGTGGAACTTCGAGGTATCTCCCGAACAGAGCTATCTCGAGGTAGGAACGGTTCTGCTGGAGCCCTTCGAGTTGATCCAGCGATGGATGTCCGCGGATGACAAGGACGAAGTCTTCCTCGAGCAGCTCGCGCGAAAGGCCGACCGAGCGAGCCGCGAGAGCACATCGATGACGCTCAAACAGACCTACATCGACCCTACCCGCGAGCTCCAAGACCAGGCGCTGGCCTCCAAGCTCGCCGAAACATGGGCGAATTACCTGTTCAGCATCACGGATGCGTCCTTTTCGGATGTCGCCAAGACCCTCGAGCCCCTCGAAGTGACCGACACGGTGATCGTCTTCGCAATCGCGGGGAAATGGGCACCCGAGTATGCCAAGGGCCGCGGAGGAGAAGCGACACTGCCGGACGGTAGGGTCGTGATTTCTTATTTGAGAGAGACGGGAGAATTCTTGCCGATGGCGAGCCGTAAATCCGTCGCGCGGCTTCTCGAGGCGACGATCGGTGAGCTCGACGGGCAAACCGCCGGTGATGCGCTCGAAGTAGTCGCCCGGTATTTCCGGCCGACATGGCAGATGGCGTCGAATTCGGAGAGTGCGCAGGAGATCGCGGGACGGGTCGTCGGGAACGTCCCAACACCCAAGCTAAATCGAGACGGAAGCGAGACGACGCTCCGCTTCGTGGGGGCTTCAAAGACCGCTGTATCGGAGTTTGTGGTCAGCTACGACGATGACTTGCTGATCCCTTGGCGACTCGAGGTCCGAGAGCAGGGATGAAGTGGAAGCGGGGATCCCAGGTCGGCGCGCCACGGAGCGTTACTCAGCGGCTTTCGGTAGCCATGAAGACACGGCGTTCGTGAGATCTTCGCGGAGGTCGACCGGGGCGTGGACGCGCACGTCGGGGATCATGCCGAGTACAAACGACCGAAATTCGGGGCACACACCGACCTCGAATCGAACGTGGAGCGTCTCGCCCTTTAGCTCGTTTTCTTGACTGGGGTGAAGCCGATAGCGCTTTAAGTAGTTGGACCAGGAGCCTCGGACTTCGAGGTGAACGGATTTCGACGGATAGTTGCTGGCGTAGATGCCGAACGAGTTCTCGAAGAGGCTCTCGAGGTCTTCCGGGGCCATCGGCTCGCCGGCGCTCTCGTATTCGTCCGAGTCCAGCGCATTGAGGCGCTCGATCCCGGCCACGTCGAAGAGTTTGGCGGTCTGCTCGTGTTCCCCGAGCAGCCACAACCGACCCTGATACCAGACTAATTGACGCGGGTTGAGGATGTAGTGCCCCATCTGACCGTCGGAGCGCTCGTATGTGATGGCGAGTCCACGGTCGAGAAAGACAGCGTCGAGGATGCACTCGACGTGGTCTTTGAGGCGTTCTTCGTGGAAAGGCAGCCAGGTACGCCGCAGGCGGAGCACACGAGAAATGCGCTCGAGTCGATCCTGCTGCTTTTTACCGACACGTGTACGGCAGTGCTCGGTCAGGCGCTCGATCTCGTCGAAATAAGGTGTATCTCGGAAGAGGTCGAGCGCGACGCCGCCGAATTCGAGGGCGGCGGCGGTGGCGACGGAGACATATTCGGGGTCGAAGCCCTTCCATGCCCAGACTTTGATGCGACCATCCCGGAAGGTCCTGAGTTCGTAGAGTTCTTCTAGAAGCTTGAGATCTTCGCGCGCCTGCGGGTATTTGATCCCAAAATTGTCGATGACACGCTGAATCGTGACTCCGTCCCCATCCTTGAGCCACTTCAAGATCTGATGGGACCGACGGGTCGCCGCGAATGTATTCCTTGCGGACATAGGCTAGCTGCTCCTTACACGAACTCAAAACCACGGAGATGCCGAGAACGTCAGCGAATCGTGCGTCGACTGGCTACCAGGAACTACAGGAATCCCCGCGCTCTCGAGCGGGCCTGGTCGAGTTGTCGAACTCATACTCAACAGTAACGATGACCAGAAATGTGACAGAAAACGCCAATTATTGAAAGGTCGGAATCCCAGATCGAAGCCCGGTTGGCGGCGCGCATCAAGTCGATTACCGGGGACATCGAAACGCGGTTGGATTTGTCTTTTGCGAGCGAGCGCTTGTCGTGTTAAATCGGACCCCGTTAGCGGCCCCGCAAGCCCATCGCGTTGACAGGTTCGACACCATCCTGTAATCGTCTGGACTCTATTAGAGGGCGCTCAAATTTTGCCGAGCAAGTCTTCTCGGAGGTTTCATGCTTCTCGCAGTCATCAGCCTGGCTCTTATTGCCTTTGCCCTTGGCTTCTTCATTTACGGAGCCATCGGGCTGTCAAAATATGCATTCCGCCTAGGAATGGGGCCCGGGTTGCTTTGTCTACTCTTCCCACCGTACACGTTCTATTTCGCCTTCTTCAAACTCGAAGAAGAGGGAAAGGACTTTCCGACGGCCGCATGGCTGTTCGGCATCCTGACAACGGCCCTGCTGGTCGGAGTCTTCTGGTCGCCGCTCAGTACGGTGGTCGCCGGGGACTTCGCCTCGCTCGAAGCAGGCGGCGCAGGAGCAGCGGTCCAGGGATATAGCTCCAAGTCCGAAGAGCCCGCGCAAGAAGAGGAGGCGGTGGCCGAAGAAGAAGAAGCCACCGAGGAATCGGCCGAAGAACCGAGCGAAGAAGCCGAGGACGAGAAAGCCGAAGACGAGGACGCCCCGGCTGAGGGCGAAGGAGCCGAGAAGTCGGACGAAGACGAAGCAGCAGAAGAAGCCGGATCCGCCGACGAGGATTCCTGAAGAACCAGCCCCGGTTCTCACCCTGTCGACGCCTCCCGACTCGCTCACCGCCAGGCGGTTAGGTCTCTGATTCCTGAGAAGAAACCCTCCACGTCGTCATCCTCATACGACATCAGATACCGCGTTTTCGGCGCGAGCGATGATCTTGAGGCCCTCGAGGGTCAAGAACTCGTCGACCTCGTCGATGATATCGGTCTCGTTGGCGATAAATTGGGCCAGCCCGCCCGTCGCGACGACGCGCGTATCGCCACCGAGTTCGTGTTTCATGCGCGAGACGATTTCGCGAACCAGCCCCGTATATCCGTATAGCAGGCCCGACTGGATCGACTCGACGGTCGTCTGACCGATCACAGAGCGCGGTTCGGCGAGCTCGACGCGCGGCAATCGGCTGGCGTGATGAAACAGAGCTTCGCTCGAGACTGTTATGCCTGGAGCGATCGCCCCGCCCTGGTATTCACCGGAGTCGGTGATAGCGTCGAAGGTGGTCGCAGTCCCGAAGTCGACGACCACGAGGCTGGTCTGGTAGCGCTTCCACGCAGCGATTCCGTTGACGAGTCGGTCCGCGCCGACTTCGCGCGGGTTCTCATAGAGCACGGGCATCGCGGGTGCGACATTTTGTCCGACGACGAGCGGGTCGGACTCGAAGTAGTCGCGGATCATCTTGATGACCGCGCGTTCCATCGGAGGAACCACGCAGCTGATGATCGCCTGCGTAATCGCATCGGCATCGAGCCCGGCGAACTGGAAGAGC
>JBNJFZ010000188.1:0-10554 GCA_051747295.1 Myxococcota bacterium | reverse complement strand
AGCGGGCCGGGTGAGCCGGGCCCGAAGAACTCACACAACAAGAGATGCTGGCTTTGATCACAACCAACCTCGCAGCTCCCTTCGGTCGCTGCTCGGAGAAGAGGTGGGGCGGCTCGCGGAGCCCCCGATCTTCGGCCGCTCCGCGGCCTCCGGTTGGGGCTAACGTTTCGAGAACGAGACCGAGACCGAGAACGAGAACGAGAACGAGACCGAGAACGAGAACGAGACCGAGAACGAGAACGAGAACGAGAACGAGAACGAGAACGAGAACGAGAACGAGAACGAGACCGAGACCGAGAACGAGAACGAGAACGAGAACGAGAACGAGAACGAGAACGAGAACGTCCGGGACCGGCAGTGCGCCGCCCCCCAGGGGCACTTGCTTACTCCGCTCGCGGCGAGCACCGAGCATTACCCCACTTCCGCCGGAGCTGCGATCGGTAGCAGCCCTGATCCGGATTGAGTGGGCGAAGCGCGGAGGGGGCCATGGCGCCGCGAACCAAAACCCCTGCCCCCGTCCCACTCTATCCGGATCAGAGCCACAATTGCCGGTAGAATCGCTGAAAGCCGCGTAGAGGATCGGTGCGCGGCGCTCTGTCGCCGCCGGGACCGCTCTGCCGGTCCCGAACGTGTTCGCATGCAAGTCGCGGCACGGAGGCCGCGAGGCGGGCACAGAGGCCCGCGCACCGATTCTTTTCGCCATTTCGACGTCTAATCCGGATCAAGGGAGCTGCGCGCGGAGCGCGCTGAGGGGCGTGCGGTTCCTGTACGCCGCTCGCGACCCCTACACCCGCCCCGCCGCCTTCCTCAACAACGCCATCGTCACCGCGCCGCCTTCCTCAGCGGCCCGAAACACTGCCTTGAACGCGGCTTGTTTTATCTCGCGGCCGCTCAATTTGTAGGTGGCACCGAGGCTCTCGAAGTCGATGAAGCCCTCAGTCGGCACGGTGTCTGGCAGGTACGCCTGCCAGATTTCCGCGCGCGTGAGCTCGTCGGGGAATGGTAGGTGGATCTCGTAGGTAAATAGGCTGCTGACGGGGGACTTGGCCGGCGGTGGCTCGCGGCTGGCGACCAGGACGACGCCCTCGTAGCGCTCCATCTGCGAGAACACGGCATCGCGCAGCGTCCCATCCTCGGCCCCGAGCACCTCGCCGGCGTCGTCCAGGAGCAGGACCGCGTCGTGGCTGCGAGCGTCGTCGAAGGCCTGCTGCAGCGGCCCCTTCCAACGATCGGTGAGCCCGGCCAACGAGTGCACGAGCAGCGGGCGATCGAGCGCGTCGGCGACCGCCTCGGCGCACATCGTCTTGCCAGTCCCCGACGGCCCGATCACCAACGCCGCGACGTTCTTGCCGTAGCTCAGGTGATCGCCGAGTTTCCATCGCTCGAGCACAGCGCGCCGCCCTCGCGCAGCCGCCACCAGCTCGTCGACGCGCCGGCGCAGGCTCTCGGAGAGCACGACGTCGTCGAGGCTGGTCGTCGGCCGATGCACCGGCGAACGCGGCTCATTTGCGGGCGTGGTCTGCTCGTCGTCGTGATTCATGCGGGTTTCCTGCTCATTCGTGGTGCGTGCGGCCAAGATGGCCGCACGACATTATCTTCGCTCATGACGCCGCATCCGGGTGGACGCCGTCGTCCTCCAGCGCATAGCTCGCACCGCACGCACCACAGGTCGCAGCGGACTTGGCGTGGCCGAACTGCAGCTCGGAGCCACATGCACACATCCAGCCGACGCGCCGCGCGGGGTTTCCGACCACGAGCGCGTACGGCGGTACGTCGCGCGTCACCACGGCCCCGGCGCCCACGAACGCGTACTCGCCGATATCGTTGCCGCACACGATGGTACAGTTTGCGCCCAGCGTCGCACCGTGCGCAACCGTGGTCGGCAAATACTCATCCTTTCGCGGGACGTGCGCCCGCGGGTTGACGACGTTGGTAAACACGACGCTCGGCCCGACGAAGACGTTGTCACCGATCTCGACGCGGTCGAATACCGAGACGTTATTCTGAATCTTGACGCCGTCGCCGATGACGACGCGGTCGGCGACGTAGCAATTCTGTCCGAGGCTGCAGTGTCGGCCGACGCGCGCGCCGCTCGAGATATGCGAGAAATGCCAGATATGGGTGTCCGCACCGATCGAGGCGCCCTCGTCAATGACGGCGGAAGGATGGGCTCTGTAGTCAGGCTCGTCAGTCATGAGGGCTCGTGGTCCAGGTCAAAATCATCGGGGAGCGGGAGGTCGACGCGAGAGCCTCGAAGCGACGAGGCGTACGCGGCGGTGATCAATTCGAGCGACTTGAGGCCCTCGCGGCCGTTGGTGTGCGGGTTGGAGCTTCCTCGCAGGACGTCGATGACATTCTCATAGTAGCGGATGTGACCGTCGCCGTAGAACTCGGCGGTCTCGCGGTTCACACGCACGATCTCTTCGGGATCGACCGGCGAGTTCTCGACGCGCCAGGCGGCGATCTGGTCGCAGGCGTTGCCGGCGAGCTTCACCGTGCCGCGCTCGGCCGCCACCGTCATCGTGGCCTCGAGGTTCTTCGGATACGTCAGCAGTGTCACCGCGACCGCGCCGAGAGCGCCGCTCTCCCAGCGAAGGTGTACCGCCCCGGAGTCCTCGACCTCGATGTCCCGGGCGCGCGTGGCGACTCGCCCGCTGACATCGGTCACCGATCCGAACAACCAGGTCAGCAGGTCGAAGTAGTGGCTGGTCTGGTTGAGGAAGGCGCCACCGTCGAGCGCCCGGGTGCCTCGCCATGCGTCCTGATCGAAGTAGGCCTGCGGTCGTGTCCAGAAGACGTTCATCGACACCATGTGCACGTCACCGAGCCATCCCCGGGTCAGCGCGCGGCGTACCAACTGCAGGGTGGGGTTGTAGCGCAACTGCTTGACGACGAAGAGATGCAGGTCGCGCCGCTCGAAGGCCTGAAGCATCTCGACGGCGTCGGCCCAGCGGTTGGCCATGGGCTTTTCGGTCATCACGTGGCGACCGTGATCGGCGAGCCGCATCGCCTGCTCGGCGTGCAGCCCGGTCGGCGTCGCCAGCACACCGACCTCGAAGTCGACCTCGCCGACGAGCGTTTCGAGCGAGTGAAAATCAGGCACGTCGAAGCGTTCGCCAACCTCGGCGGCTGCGGTCGACGCCGTGTCGCAGACAGCGACGAGCTCGGCGTCATCCAGCGCATCGATCGCGCGAAGGTGCTGCTCGCCGACGCGGCCACAGCCGATCAGGGCGAACCTCACGGGACTCTGGGTCGAATTATCCAACGTGGCCATTCATCCGTCTTACTTCGAGGAAAAGCCGCACCATAACTCGTAGAGCGTCTGGGTGGGCGTGCCGGCGCGCTCGGCAATGCGTAGCGCGTACATCAAAAAGAGCATTTTGAGTAGGCCATTGCGCTGCCAGCGCCGACCCGAGATGCGAATATGCGGACCGAGCACCGCGACCTCATCGATATCGCGCATCATCCGCGCGAAGCGATTGCCCTCGAAGAGCGGGATCTCGGGCAGGCCGTCCAGCACATCGAGGACCTCGCGGCCCGCGAAGATGAACTGGTCGGCGGTCGCCGTCTCGAATAGTCGCGTCCGCAGGTTGATGCCCCACGCCATCGTCGCCAGGAAGTTCGAGCCGATCGTGTTCCCGCGCTCCGGGAGGATCTCGATCTGGTACCAGCCCCCGGCGCAGCCACGAGACCGCGCTTCTACCAAGTCGGCGAGTGCCTCGGGGGTCAGCAGGGTGTCTGCGTGGAGAAAACCCACGGTGTCTGCGCGGGCGAGCGTGAGGCCGAGGTTGAGCTGAACCGCGCGTGAGGCACGGCTGGCCACGACGACCGCGTCGGCCCCCGCGCGACGCGCGCTTTCCACCGTATCATCTCGGCTCCCTCCATCGCAGACGATGATCTCGACGCTGACATCCGCCTTGGCCGCGCTGGCTCGCGCCGTCACGATGGTGTGGCGGATCCACTCGGCTTCATCGAGCGTGGGGATCAGGATCGAGAGATCTGGCGTGGAGGTTGCGAGCACGGAATAAATTCGGGCACGTACGGGCTGTTGTATCGCGGACCGCGGCCTGGCCAACGTATCTGGCGAGGGAATCGACTGGAGTTGACGTTCGGCGCCGCGGGTATCTTGAATAGGAACCGGAAGTCATCTACATTTTCAACGCTGCAACCTATGTTTAGCCCGTTCCGGCTGTCAATCGGGGCACCCGGGCGCGCTCGAACACGACGAATTGAATGACTCGACGACTCTCACAACCAGTCCGGCTGAACCGTTGGCCGGGGATGCTCGTGTTGCTCGCGGTCGCGCTTCTGTGGCCGAGCATGGGCTTTGCTTCGGGCGGAAACTTCTTGTTTCCGGCCGGAGACGGGAGTTGCTACGACGTCGAACCGTTGAAAAACCACGGTGAGTTCGGCAGCAACGTCACCGAGATAGCGGATGCTCAGGGCGAGGATCCGCCCTGTACGGTCGACGACTCCGATCCGGCCTCCAACGTCTGTCTGGAAGCGGCAAACTCGCCGATTTCGACGCTGCCTCGCCTCCTGATCGAGACGAATGGCAAAGAGACCGCCGAGAGCGTGGTCAACTCCATCCTCGCCCGGATGGAAGCTAACGACGTGCGGCCTGACGAGGTCACCGTGGCGATCACGCCGAGCCCCGAGCCCGCCCCTTCGGGCGAGAACTCGAAGGTCGCGTGCTCGACCGATTCCGAAGAATGTCGCGCATTGCCGCCCGTGCCTCCGAGTCTTCAACTCGATGCATCGGCCCCGGCAGCGCGCGAACTCACACGATCCATCGACCTACTCGATGCGCCCGGTCAGGGCCGCATCAACGCCTGGGCTCACCTCCGTGTGGGACCCGAAGATGGTCATTCGCAACTCCCCGACCGCCCTCCTCGACGGGCGTAAAGGGGTTTGCCGGGCGCAGACGCGTTCGATGCACACCTCTTCATATTGCGTGGGAAGACTCTTCTTATCGCCCCCGTCCCTGGCGAGCTGACACGCTGTCAGCTTGCGTTCGGAGGCGCGTACGAGTACACCCTCGCACAGTCAGATCTTAAAGATAACGGCGTGGCTGCAACCCCACAGTGGGTGGCCACGTCCAGAGCTCGACTCCTCGCGAGTCGTTTCACTTCAATGCAATAAGGATGCATTTCTATGGCACAGCAAGCAGACAATAGCACAACGAGACTCTTGATGATGGTCGTCGTGGCCATCGTCGCGTTCATCGGCGGATGGCTCGTCGGTAACTACAATCAAAAGGCCGACGGCGATACCGCCAAGCAAGGCGCTGCCTCGGCAGTCGAGGGGGCAAAGGACCTCGATGACAGCAGCAAAATCCCTGTCGGGGATAGCCCGATTCTGGGCAAAGAATCGGCGGTCATCAGTGTCGTCGAATTCTCGGACTTCCAATGTCCCTTCTGCAACCGTGGTGCTGAAACGGTCAAGAAGCTCCAGGAAAAGTACCCGAACGACGTCAAGGTCGTCTTCAAGCACAATCCGCTGGCGTTCCACAAGCAGGCACCTGCAGCGCACAAGGCCTCGATGGCCGCGCGTGATGTAGGCGGAGAAGATGCATTCTGGAAGATGCACGACAAGTTCTTCGCCAACCAGAAGGCGATGAAAGGCAAGAACGGCGACGCATTCCTGAACTGGGCGGCTGGATTCGCCAAGGAAATTGGCCTGGACGAGGCCAAGTTCAAGGAGACCTACAAGAAGAACGAAGATAAGTACCAGGCCGTCATCGACCGCGACATGGAGCTGGGCAAAGAGCTCGCTGTCCGCGGCACCCCGCACTTCTTCGTCAACGGTGAGCGCGTCAAAGGCGCCAAGGGCCTCCCGGCGTTCGAAGCGATCGTCAAGGAGCAACTCGAGGAAGCCAAGAAGATGCAGCAGGCTGGCGTCAAGCGCTCGGAGATCTACGAGAAAATGGTCGCCGATAACTTCGACGGTGGAGCCGACAACGCCGAGCAGAAGAAGCCTCAGAAGAAGCAGACCAAGGTCAGCATGGTCCCGGTCGAGTCCAACGACCCGGTCTTCGGAAACGAAGAGGACCCGCTGGTCACGATCGTCGAGTTCTCCGACTTCCAGTGCCCCTTCTGCACGAAGGTCGTCCCGACGGTCGACAAGATCAAAGAGAACTACAGCGACAAGGTCCGCTTCGTGTTCAAGCAGTACCCGCTTCCGATGCACCAGCAGGCGCCGATGGCGTCCGAGATCGCGCTGGCAGCTGGCGAGCAGGGTAAGTTCTGGGAGATGCACGACCTGCTCTTCGAAAAGCAGAGTGAGATGAAGGGCAAGAATGACCAGCAGATGATCGAATGGGGCACCGGCCTGGCCAAGCAGCTCGGCCTGAACACCGGTAAGTTCAAGAAAGTGCTCGAGTCCGACAAGTTCGCCGAGGAAGTCAAGAAGGAGACGCAGCTGGCCAGCAAGGTCGGCGCGCGCGGCACGCCCAACTTCTGGGTCAACGGCGTCAACGTCGTGGGTGCTCAGCCGTACAGCAAGTTCAAGCAGGTCATCGACGAGCAGATCAAGCTCGCCGAGAAGACCAAGAAGTCCAAGAACGTCAGCGGCGACGAGCTGTACAAGGCGATGGTCGAGATCAACAAGAAGAACGCCGGAGCCGCCGCTGCTGCTGAGAAGCCGACTCCGAAGAAGCCCAAGCCCGCCGAGAAAGTCGACGAAGCCAACCTCAAAATTGGCGATGCACCGGTCAAAGGCCCGGCCAACGCGCCCGTGACCATCGTCGAATTCTCCGACTTCGAATGCCCTTACTGCAAGCGCGGTACGGACAACCTCGAAGAAGCCGTCTCCAAGTTCGACGGCAAGGTCAAGATTGCCTTCAAGCACTACCCGCTGCCGTTCCACAAAGCAGCGAAGCCCGCGGCGAAAGCAGCGATGGCTGCCGGTGAGCAAGGCAAGTTCTGGGAGATGCACGACCTTCTGTTCGACAACCAGAAGCAGCTCAAGCAGGACGGCCTCTACGAGAAGCTGGCCAAGCAGCTCGGTCTGAACATGGCCAAGTTCAAGAAGGACATGCAGAAGCCCGAGTACGATAAGATCATCGAGCAAGACATGGCGCAGGGCCAGAAAGTTGGTGTCCGCGGAACTCCCGCGTTCTTCATCAACGGCAAGCGCCTCGTCGGTGCTCAGCCGCCGGCACGCTTCGAGCAACTCATCAAGGAAGAGCTGGATAAGTAATCCGCTCGATACCTGATACACCGAAAGCCCCCGCTCGCCTCACGGTGAGCGGGGGCTTTTTTTTGCTTGCAGGCGTGGCGCAGCCCGAGGCATCGAAGAGAGGTGGCAGCTGCTCCCCACGCTTCAGGCTCCGGGCGCCACGCTCTCGGCGCGGCCAGCACGCAGGTTGTTAAAATCGCCGTTTTTCCATACAACCGTGCACAGTTACTACGAGCTCAGGGAACGCCCCACGATCATGCAGGAGTTTCTACAAATAGCGCTGTCTTTCCCGACGGCGATTTTTAGCGGTCTGTTGATCGTGATCGTCCTGTACTGGCTGTTCGTGATCGTGGGCATGGTCGACATCGACCTGTTCGATCTGGATGTCGACCTCGATCTCGACGGTGATTTCGGTGATGTCGATGTGGATGCGGACGTCGGCGACCTCGATGTGGACGCCGACGTGGATGCCGACGTGGACGGCGACATGGATGTCGACGCCGATACGTCGGGCGGCTCGTTCTGGGTCTCGGTCGCATCCGCGCTGGGGCTCGGTACCGTGCCGATCACGATCATCGCGAGCGTGCTCGTACTATCGACCTGGGTGTTGTCGTTTATGTCGACGTATTACCTGGGCGACATCCTGGGCACCGGCATCGTGGTGAGTGTGGGCTACACGCTTGCCAGCTTCCTCGTGTCGCTGCCGATCACGTCGCTCGTGGTCAGCCCGCTCAAGGATCTGTTCCGCCACGAGAAGATCACCGCGGGCCACTCGGTCATCGGTCGCGTCTGCCAGATTACTTCGGGGCGGGTCGACGAGGATTTCGGTCAGGCCAAGCTAGATGATGGGGCCGCCGGTCTGCTACTGTCCGTGCGAACCGACTCGGACGAGGAACTCTCGCGGGGCTCGAAGGCCCTGATTATCGGCTACGACCAGGAAAATAATACCTACGAAGTCGAGTGCTACGAGCAATTCGAGGACGAACAGAGCGACGACGTCGAGTTCGACTTCGACGCGCTCGAAGCCGAAGAACAAGAGAAGGCCCGGAAAGAGAAGCAATCTCATTAGCAACAAGCGGCGGTTCTACTCGCCGAACGCCATATAGAAGGAGCGAGCCGTGTCTGGAATTGGAGTCATGACCATCGTCGTGGTCGGCGTGATCGCCGTCCTACTGTTGGGCGCACTCGCCTTTGTGACCAAGTATTATATCAAGGTCGACCAGGGGCAGGCGCTGATCATCAACAAGACCGGTGAGAACGTCGGCGTGACGTTCAGCGGCGGGTTTATCATGCCGGTGTTTCACCGCGCCGAGTTCATGGATATCTCGCTCAAGACCGTCGAGATCGACCGGCGCGGCAAGGAAGGCCTGATCTGCGCGGACAATATCCGGGCGGATATCAAGGTCACGTTCTTCGTGCGGGTCAATAAGACCCAGCAGGACGTCATGAACGTCGCCCAATCGGTCGGCTGCAAGCGTGCGTCCGACCAGGACAAGATCGAGGAGCTCTTCGCCGCGAAGTTCTCCGAGGCGCTCAAGACGGTCGGTAAGCAGATGGAGTTCGAGTCGCTCTACCAGGAGCGCGTCCACTTCCGCGACAAGATCCTCGGGATCATCGGCGAGGACCTCAACGGATACGTCCTCGAGGATGCGGCGATCGACTTCCTCGAGCAGACACCCATCGAAGACCTAGATGCGGAGAATATCCTCGACTCGCAGGGTATCCGGAAGATCACCGAGATCACCAAGGAGCAGAGCTTCCGCACGAACGAGTTCGCCAACCAGGCCAAGAAGGACATCGGCAAAGACGACCTCGAGACCAAAAAAGCACTGCTCGAGTACGACCGTCAGGAAGCCGACGCGGAGGCCAAGCAGCAGCGTGAGATCGCGGTCGTTCGCGCCAAAGAGAGCGCGCAGGCCGAAGAGATCACCTCGCAGGAAGAGGCCAGGGCCCAGAAGGCGCACCTCGACGCGCAGCAGGAAGTCGAGATCAAGAAGATCAACAAGACGCGCGAGGAGCAGGTCGCCGAGAAGAACCGCGAGCGGGTCATCGCCGTCGAGGAAGAAAACGTCAAAAAGGAGCGCGAGCTCCAGGTGATCTCGCGAGAGCGTGAGACCGAGCTTCGACGCATCGAGAAGGACAAAGAAGTCGAGGTCGAGAAGAAGAAGATCGCCGAGATCGTGCGCGACCGCGTCGCCGTCGACAAGACGGTCGCCGAGGAGGAAGAGCGCATCAAGGACACGCGCGTCCTCGCCGAAGCCAAGCGCAATAAGGACGCCGCGGTTATCGAGGCCGAGGGCGAAGCCGAGCAGAAGCTCGTCATCGACATCAAGGAAGCCGAGGCGCAGGAGCAGGTCGCCAAGCACGCCGCCAAGAAAAAGCTCACCGAGGCCGACGCCGAGCTCGACGCCGCCGACCGCATCGCCAAGTCCAAGCAGCGACTCGCCGAGGGTGTGAAGGCCGAAGAGGCCGCGCCCGGGCTCGCGAAGGTCACCGTCAAAGAGGCCGACGCCGCCGCCGACGAGAAGAAGGGCATGGTCGAGGCCAAGGTCCTCAAAGAGAAGATGCTCGCCGAGGCCGCCGGTGAAGAAGAACAGGGCATGGTCGAGATTCGCCTCAAGGAGAGCCGCGCGCAGGCCATCGAGAAGGAAGGCCTGGCCGAGGCGAAGGTCACCCGCGAGCAACTGACCGCGGAAGCGGCCGGTGACGAAGAGAAGAAGATGGTCGAAGTCCGCGTCAAAGAGGCCAACGCCGACGCCACTCAGAAGGAGGGGCTGGCCGAGGCGAAGGTCGAAGAGGAGCGCGGGCGCGCTCAGGCCGTCGCGATTCGCGAGAAGCTCGCCGCCGAGGCCTCGGGTCTGACCGAGAAGGCCGACGCGATGAAGCAATTCGACGACAAGGGGCTCGACCACGAGGAGTACCGCCTGCAGCTCGAACTCGAGCGCGACATCGGGCTCGAGAAGCTCGACAAGTCCATCGAGATCGCTCGCGCCCAGGCGCAGGTCCTCGGAGACGCGTTCAAGGCCTCGAATATCAATATTGTGGGTGGCGACGACGCGTTCTTCGAGAACTTCACCAAGTCCGTGACCGTCGGAAAGATGGTCGAGGGCTTCATGGACTCGAGCCCGACGGCCCGCCGCGCGTTCGACACCGTCGTGGGCAAGAACGGCAACGGCGAGATCGTCGACATCCCGACCAACGGCGATGGCAGCCCGCAGTTGTCGGCGCTGCTCAGCGAGATGGTCGACAGCGAGGAAGACGGCGAGCGCAAGACCCGCCTGCAGGAACTCCTCGCGCAGGTCCAGCAGATGGATCAGCCCGACAGCCAGCCCGAGCCGGGTGAGTGAACCCCATCACGCAAATGAGCAAAGGCCG
>JBNJFZ010000187.1:0-10557 GCA_051747295.1 Myxococcota bacterium | reverse complement strand
GGTCAGAGCTGGGATGGGAGTATCCGATCAAAAAAGACTGCGACTGGGGAAGTCGGACCGAGTCAGGGCGAGGTGATTTTTGCGAGATCGAAGTCGGCGATGCCGGTGGAGCTTTTACTAAATGACCGCAGCAGCTGCGAACGTTTGCCTTCGACCGGAGCACCGAAGGCGCGCGACGGGTCGATCGCAGCATGAGCTACTCAAGGTCGCACGCAAGCCGCGGCTGGAAAGCCGCGGGGCGAGCTAGAAAGCTCGCGCACCGGGAACGTGCGTCCCGCGCTCATGTCGGTGCGCGACGTTTCCACGTCGCCGGGGCGCTTTTAGCGCCCCGCTCGCGAAGCGAGCCGTGCCCGAGGCAGTTCGGTCCTACAGCTTTGCAAACGGCCTCGGGCTCCTGCGGGAACTCGCAGGCTGGCAGCCTGCGCGCCTCCGGCGCTCAATAGATCAAAGCTCCAGAGGCATCGTCGATGCAGGACGACGCAGAGCTCGTGAAAGTCAACCGGCCTGACGACGTGGAGACTTCCCCAGTCGCAGTCGGTTTGCTTACCAGTTGGGTCCGAAGGAAAATCCGCCGTCGTCGTCGCCAGAATTCTCGTGTGCCTGGCGGTAGCGCTCGAATGCCAGCTCGGCCGTGTCGACGTCGTAGCCGATCTCTTCGGCGAGGGTGCCGAGCTCGTCACGGGCTTCCTCGTCGAGCTCGCCGAATTCGGCGAAGCGACGAACCAGGTATTGTTCGACGTAGAAGCGCTTGCCCGCCTCGAGCAATTCCTCCTGGCGGTGCTCGCTGATACCGAGCCCTTTGCCGAAGAATTCGATGCGGTCCGATTCCTCTTCGTTGAACTCGGCGTCCGCGAACGCGACCGTCAGCGCGAGCATGAACAGCGTTTCGCGCGTCTGTCCCTCGTTGGTCTGGCGAAGGTCGGCCTGCGTGAGCTTTTGGAGCACCGAGGAGCGCCCGTCGCGAAGCTTTTCGCGGTCGATGAAGCCGAGCAGTATCTCGCGCTCCGCCTCATTGAGTTCATCGTCGGCCGTGGCGACGTCGAGCATCATCCGCTCGAGCACCTTTCGATCGCGCTTCGACTCGACCGGCGCGAGCTTGAGCTGACGCTGCAGCTCGTTGCCGAGGCCACGAACCTCGTGGATGGCAACCCATCGATCGTTCTGTGAGTCCCATGCAAATCGGTGCATGACGCTCTGAAACGCCCGGAAGAGCGCATCGCGGCGGTCTTCGTCGGTGACCTCGCCAGTCGGCGCGTCGTCATCGGCCTTCACCGACTTATCCAGCGAGCTATCTACCGCCGTGGTCGCAGCGTCGAAAGCCGCGTTGTAGCCGAGGATGTCTCGAACCAGCCCGTTTACCGCACGTACTGCGCTGAAGTGGAACGGCTCGTCATCTCGAGCGCGCGTATCTGATGCGTCTCGAGGTTTGAGCGGCGCTGCGGCGCGCACGGTCTCTCCGGTGAGTGGACATTCGAATGTAACGTCGAGCAATCCGTCTGACTGGCGGATATCGCTGGCCAAGGATTCAATCGACTCGTAGGTAATCTCCGACATGAGTTCTGCGTTCTCCGAACGACGGTCTGGGTCGCAATCAATTGTTTATTAGATGCGTCATTGGCTCCCCCGGCGACCTTCATCGACACACACAAGTGCGTGAGCGCGAAAGTCTCGAGCGAGAGGAGCACGTGAGTCGTCTACAATGTATGCAAATTGAGGCACGGTCGGCAACTGTCCGCGAGCTTCTCCGCTCGAGACTCGGGCCAAAGGGCCGCCGTGATCCTCGGACGCTAGATGCTTCTCTATCGCTCTGGAACAAATTCACGAAGTCAAAAAAGGCAAGTTGTCGGGGTCCCCGCCCTCGACCATGTCTGAGAGCTGACCGAAGGCAAACTCGCGCTCGGTCCGCGTGCCTCCGGCGGCCAGGGCCGTCCAGATGGCGGTCTCGGCCCAGCGCTGGTGGCTCGGTGAGGTTGGGTGGTCCGCCGCCGCAGATACGATCGGGTGTGCCCCGTTGATGACACACGTCGATCCGTCGAGGACGGCTGCTGGCAATCCGGCGCGCATCTCCAACACGACGTTTCGAAACGGGCGTTCCGCGCTCGCCGTGTCTACGGCCCGCTCGATGGACTCCAGAAACCGCGGCCCAGGGGGTTCGTGATCCGGGACCACAGGCGGCTCCGTTTTCGTGCGGCTATCGAGCTCATAGCGTGGGTGGACGACCTCTTCGGCGTTGACCTCAGGCTCACTCGAGTCAGATGCGCGAAGTGCCTCGGGTTGTGGAGCCGGCGGCATCGACTGCAACGCCTCGAACACCTCGTGCTCGCCATGTGCATTCGCGTCATCGAGCGGTCCGAAGAAGCGCTCCACCAACTCGACCTCGTTTTCACCGCCGGTCACGGCGAGCGGGCCGGAGAGCTGCGGGAACATCCGGGCGGCGCGCAATAAGCGGCCTTCGCGCTGGTAGATCTCGAAGAGTTCCTCGAGGCTCACCCGCCGCTCGAGCCCCACCTCGATCAGCGGGGTGTTCGCAAGCGGACCCACCCGCTGGATGCGTCCAGCAATGGCATCGTCCGATGGCGGCGCCGGGAGGCCGGTGAGATCATCCCAACTGACGGCTCCTACGCTCGATGCATAGTCGGCGAGCATGGCTTCGGTCCGGGCCGCCGGCGCCTCGAGGCGCGTCGCGAGCTCGCGAAACTTATCCAGATCGGTCAGAGTCCGCGCCCAGTCGATCAGCTTGGGCGCCGGGAGGCGCTCGGTGATATCTGCGGCTAGCCGCGGCACCTCGACCATGATCGCCTCGACCAGCTCGAGGTACGGCTTGCTGGCTTTGAAGTGCGGCGCGTCCATCTGGAAAAGCAACGGCCCGTTGATCCAGATGTGCAAGTCGGGAAACCATCGCCCGAGCTCGCGTTCGTGGAGCACCAAATCCCGGCCGTTCCACTTGACCGTACTCGTGTTCCTCGCATGTCGATCGCCGATCCGGATGCCCAGGAACGCCCGGAAATCGCCCCGTTCGACGAGTCGATGCGCCATAAAGTAGCTCGGATCCGGTCGCCTGGGCTTGCCGCGACGCGCGAACTCGTGGAGGCGCGCGATGCGCTTCATCGCTTGCTCGATCTCGGAAGTGTGGTCGCGGAGTCGGGCGCCGAAGTGATGCTCGAATACGTGCCTGAATTGAGGCTCGACAAGCAGCGCCGTGGGTATGCCGGGGGCGTCGGCGTCCTTGATGGACCAGCTACTCGTGGGCACGGCCTGTCCCTCGAACGTCCGGTCGATGTCGGCGAGCGATGCCAGCGGTGTCTCGTGCCCTCGAGCGGCGTCCGCGCTCGAGCGATACGCGTAGTTCCAGATGCGCGCGCTGCGCATGGCGCGCTTTGCGGCGTTCAGGGACCGCGCGGCCGGCTCATCGAGCTGTGTGTCGTCGATCGACCAGATCCACGCGGCGGCTCGGCGCAGTGCGTCGGCCCGTGTCGCTGCGGTGACATCATCGATCTCTCGCGCGTACGCGGCCAACGAGCGGTACACCGCCTCCCGAATGACCACGTCGCGCACGTGGTGCCAGGCGTCGTCTCGGACGATCTCAGCCTGAGACAGCCCCTTTTCCAGGCGGCTGGAATCGATGATGACAGCGAAGCCAATGGGTAGCTCCGAGCCGTGTATTTCGCTGGTGAGCACGCCGTTGGTCAGCACCTGAATGTGCGTGGGCGCGATGCCGGCTTCGAGGATCACGCCCAGTCGCCCCTTCTCGTGCGACGTATCGATCTGCACCGCACCCCCGGCGCGCTCGGGCAATTTGTGGCCGCGGCTGACGGGCTCATTGTTGACGAGAATCGGGATGTCGGCGTGGGCACAGTATTCGCGCAGGGCGACCGCCTCGGCCAGTTCACCGCGCAGATACCGGAAAAACTCGAGAAGATGAGACGCGCGGGTACTCTCCCGTAAATAGATCACGGTCTCGGTCTTGCCGCCGCTTGCGAATTCCTCGAGTACATCCTGGCCGTCTTTGCTCAGCGTGGCACGCAGGCGCGACTCTGAGTCGTCGACGTCGATGTAGAATGCCGCCGGGTCCAGCGCCCAGGCCGCCGTCACACCGATCGCGATGTGGCGCAGCGCGCGAAGCCGGGGCGTGTCGGCCCTCGAAAAGCTGGCGCGATACAAATTCTCGACCTCGTTGCGACCAAACGACTCACCGTCGAAGGTCATACGCATTTCGTCGGTGTCGAGCTCGATGTCGACGTAGGTCGCTCCGAGCAGGTAGGCGGCCTGCACGAACTCTAGTACGTAGTGGTGTGGGTCGACGAGTTGAAATTTCGAGAGCTTCTCGCGCGCTTTGGCCCGATCGATGGAAAATCCACCCCGTGAGACCGGGGCGCCACTCGATCTCAGTCCCTCGAGCAGTGAATCGCTCATGTCGCCTCCACGTCCAGGCGGAAGGCGCGTCGCAGCAGCGCGTCCGCACCGGGATCGTCGGTGGTCGCGTCCGGACACGTCAGGACAAGCAGCATCAAAGCCGACCACTCGGGTCGATCGATGGCGCTCTCCACGAGCCTCGCGACCAGAGGGTTGCGGCGATTCAATACGACCTTCTCGGCCTGGCCCAGTGTCTCCAGGGCCATCGGGGCGAGGGACTCGATCATGCGGGACTGAGCGGTGTTCTCGACGGCAATCCACGGTCGGCGTGCGACCTGGTTCGCGCTCTCGATGGTCCCGTAGCAGACGGCCGATACGTCGGCGACATCGAGCAATTCAGCCAGCGCGCGGGCCAGTGCCTGTTCCGGCGCTTTTTCGGGAGTGTCCTGCTCGACAAAGTAAAACGTCTGGTCGGCATGCGGGATATCGCGCCCGAGCAACATCGACGCGAAGGAGGCGAGGTTCCCCGCTGGAGACTCCAGTACCATCGCTCCCGGGGGAAGGTGCGCGACGACCGGCGATTGCTCCCGGTTCCATAGCACCAGATCGGCAGACTCCAGGTCGGCGAATGTGACCGGTTCACCACCGAATATGGGAAAGAGCGCGCGGGTCTTCCCATCTCGTCGGTGCAGACGATCGACGTTGCCCCACAGGTTGGCCCTGGCCGGTCGCCACATGGCCACGTGGGCGAGCGTCTCCGCCGTGTCGAGGTCGCCGTCGGCTGCTGCTCGCTCGAGGTTCGACGTCAGCAGGGTCGGTAATCGCTCGTGCACGATCGCCTCGAGCATCTCGAGGGCTTTGTGGAAGTTCTTGTCCTCGATAATCTGATCGCGCGTCAACGTGTGCTCGAGATACCGCGAGTCGAGCTTGAAGCTGACGTGTGGCCACGGCCCGCCTACGCCCTCCATCAGCGTCAGGCCGCTGTGATAGTAGCCGAACGTGGGGCTCGAGCTCGCGACGTAACCGGCGACGATGCGGGTCCCCTCTGTTTCGACGTACGTCTTGCAAGGCGAGTCGATGTCGAACGCGTCTCCGAGCGGCTCGTCGTTGAAGTACAGGGGCGGGTCGACGTGCTTGCACCACTCGTAGATGACCTCGCGGGCCCGGTCTTGGAAGGCGACGTAATCGGCCTTCGAGATCTCTTTGAAGAGGCGCACGGATGTGCCCTCGAACGGAACGTCCCTGTCGAACAGTTCGTAGGAGCGGTCAGCGTCGAAGAGCACTCGCCAAGACTCGCCGGCTCGTCCCGTGTCGACGCACACCGCGTCGGGTTCGACCGCGAACACTGAGACAAAGCCGATCCCAAAGCGTCCGATCTTGGTCAGATCGCGGTCCTTGCCCGAGTTGAACAGCTTGAGCAGCTCGTTCTGGATGATCTGGCGGTCCATTCCGACGCCGAAGTCGCGTATGGCGACCGTCATTCTCCCACGGTCGGGATCGCCGTAGATCGGCTCCCAGTCGACGGCGACGTCGATCTCTCCGGTCCCGGCGTCGATGGCATTCTGGATGAGCTCGCGGAAAAACGCCATCGGGTCGGCGAATTGGTGGACGAGCTCGTCGAGGACGATGGATGCGTCGATTTCCATGACACGAACTTACGGTCTTCGACCCTCGGCGCCAAGTCTTTCGAGACATGTCGGCATGGCGGCCGCAAAGTCAGCCTGGGCTCCATGGCCAAGACTCGTCGTGCGGCCACCTTGGCCGCACGCGGTGGCTGCGCCCAGGATGGGCGCAGCACACTTCAACGCCAGCCACTTTGCGATCAACTTGGGCATGCCGGCGTGGGTTTAAACGTGACTTGTGGGGTCTGGACGGAACAGAGAACTGATGAGGGTATACCTACAGTGAAATCTATTTTGATTATAGAAAAGCTGATTTATTTCAGTGCGTTGTGGGGTTTTATGTGCCTTGGGAGGCCGAGCATACGAAAAAAAGTACGCAACGATTCCGGGGGTTCGGTCGAAAACCTATATAGAGGGAGGTGCGGTGCGTGCACCGCCGATTTCGACACGAGGAGAACGTTGTGTGCTGGCTAAAATGGAAAAAGCGCTTGCCGGTGAATCGACGTTTGAATCGGACGGAAGTTGTCTCTTTCGAATCATGGCGGTGGGTCGGTGCCTGCAAGACCGATCCATTGGCAACGAGTTTTCCGTCATGTGGCGGGGAAACCCAAAGCATGGCGTGTGGCAGAGGCCTCGGGGTCACGCCCGGGGCGACGGCAGGGAGGGCGTGTCCGGCGCCCAGTCCGGGGAGTGCGGGTCCAGCACCCAAACGACTCGGGCGACAAAAACCAGTGATGCCAGGTGGCGTAGCGGCTCCTCGACTTCGCGGAAGGGCAGTGCAGCCGCCACCAAAGGGTAATCTGTCGCGCAGTCACCCGCTCCGCCAGGAGCGGGTGCAACTGCAAGCCATCGGACTCATGGGAGGATCGCCAGATCGTGCTCGTGAGCCGTGGCAGAGGTTCTCAAAACTCTCGGACCGGTCCTGTACCGGTAATCGCAAGAGAGAGATGACGATGACTTTAGAACACGAGGTGCCAATGAGAAAAGCCTGAATCCACGACCGACATCGACCATGTGGTCATGCCGTCCGACGCACCGATGGCGAATTCGCCACGAGGCGGAAATCGGAAGAGAGAGCGGGCACGATGGCGGAACGGTCCTCAGGAGATCAGGCAATAGAACTGATAATGCCAGCCAGGTGAGCGACGCCGTGCTACTCCTGAAATCCTCGTCGCAGACGAGAGGATATGTGCAGTCCCCACCGCGCAGCTCGGTGACGTGAGCGTCGACTGATTCCTACGCGATACGCGATCGACAGCGTCTCGAACGCGTTGTTGATTCCTGCGCACTCGTGCGCCTATAGCCAGCCAGCGCGCCCGCCGGAGCAGGTGCCCCGGGAGCCAGCAGGGCCGCGTGCCCCGGGAGCCAGCCAGCGCCAGCCGGGGCCAGCCGGGGCCACGTGCCCGCAGGGAGCGTCCCGGTGTGTTGCGCGAAAATTCAGTCGCGCGACCGAACCGCGCCTACTTCTGCAGATACGCAACCAGCAGATGCAGATACGCAACCAGCAGATACGCAACCAGCAGAACCGCGCCTACTTCTGCAGATACGCAACCAGCAGAACCGCGCCTACTTCTGCAGATACGCAACCAGCAGAACCGCGCCTACTTCTGCAGATACGCAACCAGTAGATGAAGCCCGGCCTCGAGATCACGGCGATGGATAGTCTCCGTGACCGTGTGGATATAGCGCGTCGGGATGCTCAGGGTGATCGCGCGGGAGCCGGAGCGGGCGCGCTGGAGTGCGCCGGCGTCGGTGCCGCCAAGTGGCAGGATCTCGAATTGGTGTGGGATTTCTTGACCCTCGGCGAGCTCGATGAATTCGTCGACGAGCTCTTTGTTGCTCACCGAATACGAGTCCATGATCTTGATCGCGACGCCCTTGCCGAGGTGCGTGATTTGCTCCTCGTCGGGTACGCCGGGCGTGTCGACGGCAAGCGTGGTGTCGATGGCGATGCCGATGTCCGGGTCGATATCGTAGCTGCTGGTGATCGCGCCACGGACGCCGATTTCTTCCTGGACGGTGAACACGACGTGTAGGTCGACGTCGATGTCTTTACCTGAGAGTTCCTCCAGGGTGCGAATGCCCAGCCAACAGGCGACGCGGTTGTCGAGGCACTTTCCGCTGGCGAGTTCGCCCATTTCGACGAAGTCCTGGATGAGGGTGACGGGATCGCCCGGGCGGATCTTCTCTCTGACTTCGTCGCCGGAGAGGCCGGTGTCGACGAAGAGTTCGTGGATCTTCGGGATCTTCTTTCGATCTTCTTCGTCGGCAATATGAATGGGGCGTCCAGACGAGTTGAGGTTGCCGAGGATTTCTTCGCCGCCGCGCGTTTCGATGCGCACACGACGCGCGAAGAGGTTGCGCACGTCGAAGCCGCCGAGTTGCTGGAGCCGAATGAAACCGTCTTCGTCGATGTTGCGCACATAGAAGGCAATTTCGTCCATGTGGCAGGCGAGCATGACCTTCTCACCACTGCCCGAAGCGGGCTTTTTGCGGCAGATGAGGTTCCCGAGTGCGTCGACCCGGACCTCGTCTGCGTGAGGCTCGACCTGTTCGCGGATGTACTCGCGAACTTTTTCTTCGCGACCCGGCGCTCCCGGGAGTTCGGATAGTGTCTTGAGCAGCTTCATATCGTTGTCTCCTTGCGTTACAAACGGCGGCGACCAGTCATAGACAATTCTCTGGCATCTGACGACCTCGAAAAGAGAATCGTGGCCAGACCAGACGGAGCCCTGATGAAGTCCGACAAGATATCCTTCTTAGAGCAATCCGAGATTCGCCGGATGACCCGCGAATGCGATCGAGTCAACGGGATTAACCTCGGGCAGGGCATCTGCGACCTACCGACGCCCCCTGAGGTGCTCGAGGCTACGTCAGAGGCCGTTCTGGCAGACAAGAGCGTCTACAGCCCGTACGAGGGGCAGCCGGTATTGCGCGAACAACTCGCCCAGAAGCTAAGGGGCTACAACGGCCTCTCCAGATTAGATGCGGATGACGGGCTCGTCGTGACGATCGGGTCGACGGGGGCGTTCGCCTGTGTAGTGCAGGGGCTGCTGAACCCGGGTGACGAAGTCATCATGTTCGAGCCGTATTACGGCTATCACCTGAACACCCTGCGGGTCGGCGGTTGCAGCCCGAGTTTTGTGACACTGTCGCCGCCCGACTGGGAGTTCACCTTCGCCGATCTCGAGGCGGCGCTCACGCCAAAGACGCGGGCTATCGTCGTCAATACGCCGACCAACCCATCGGGCAAAGTCTTCGGGCGCGACGAGCTCGAGGTCATCGCGGAGTTCTGCAAGGAGCATGACCTCATCGCGGTCACAGACGAGATCTACGAGTACATCATGTACGACGGCGTCGATCACGTGAGCCTGGCGAGCCTGCCGGGCATGTGGGAGCGAACGGTGACGATCTCGGGGTTCTCGAAGACGTATGCGATCACAGGGTGGCGAATTGGATACGCCGCTGGGCCGGCGGAGCTCATCGAGCCGCTCGGGTTGGTCAACGACCTCTTCTACGTCTGCGCGCCCACCCCGTTGCAGCACGGAGTCGCCGCCGGGATGGCTGCGCTCGATGACGAGTACTACAAGAAGATGGCGCACGACTACGAGGCCAAGCGCGATTTTTTCTGTGATGCGCTGGCGGCCAGCGGGCTGCAGCCCTATGTCCCGGCGGGGGCCTATTATGTGCTCGCGGACGTCGAACCGTTCGGGTTCGACACGTCTAAAGAAGCGGCGATGCACATCCTAGAGGAGGCCGGGGTTGCGTCGGTGCCGGGCAGCGCATTTTACGTCTCGGAGACCGGTGAGTCGTTGACGCGCTTTTGCTACGCGAAAGAGTGGGACGTACTCGAGGCCGCCGCCGAGCGGCTGGGGCAATTGCGCTAAACATGGGCGCGGGCCAGGTCGTGGACCAGCTGCTCGAAGCGGCGCTGGCGGCCGGCCTGATCGGGGACGCGTAGGATCGCGGCCGGGTGGAAGGTCACCACGCACTGCTCGGCAAATGGCGAGCGCTGCTCACCGCGCTCTCGGGTGATGGCGACGCGGCGTCCGGTGACCGCGTGGGCCGCCGTGGCGCCCAGGGCGATAATGACGTCCGGCGACACCGCGCGGATCTCCGCGGCGAGCCACGGCTTGCAGATCTCGGTGTCGTAGGCATCTGGGCGTTTGTGCAGGCGCTTGCCGTCGCGCTGCTCGTGTTTGAATGCCTTGACCGCGTTCGTGACGTAACAATCTCCCCGCGATATGCCGGCTGCCTCGAGCCCACGGTCGAGCATCCTACCCGCAGGCCCCACGAACGGCCTGCCCTCACGGTCATCACAATCTCCCGGTTGCTCACCGACGAGCATGAGGTGAGCGTCGGCGGGCCCCTCACCGAAGACGGGCCCGCTGGCGCGCTCGCACAGACCGCAGGCCGCGCAATTGACGACGGCACGGCGCAGCGTCGGGATGTCGTCGGCATCCGGCACGTAGCGCGATGCGTTGGGCTCCAACTCCTTTACCCTGTGGGCGTCTCGCGGCACGGACTTCTCCATTGCCCGAAGCTGAGCCATATCGTCATCGAGGAAGACCTCCATAAGCCG
>JBNJFZ010000186.1:0-10627 GCA_051747295.1 Myxococcota bacterium | reverse complement strand
CGCGAATGCCCAGCACCGTCTCCGCCGGATGCACGACCACCCCTCCAACCTTCGTCGTCGATGGATGGCCGAGCAGCGATTCGCCCGACCAGATACTCAGGTGCACCGGCGGCAAGCCGCGCGAGCCCAGCCAGGCGTCCAGGCCCTGATCGAAGACCCAGCGTTGGGCGAAGTCGTCGCGCGCGGCCCCAAAATCGAGTTCGGTCGGAGCCATCAGGTCCGCGTCCGGTAGATATGACCCTTCTTATGAACTCCGTACTCGTCGGGGAGCATGCGGTTGATCTCCTCGCGCTCTTCCTCGGGGATGATCCAATCTTTGTTGTCCGCAAAGACCTCGGCGATTTTCTTGAGGATTCGAATCGACGTCTCCTCGCGAATACGCTCCCTGAAGACCTCCTGAACCAGCCCGTCGTCGGCCCGCTTGACCAGCGCCTCGACGGCCAGGAATCGAATCGTCTCGTTGTCGTCGGCGGCAAACCGCGCGACCTGCTTGGACAGCTCCTCCGAATCGATCTCGGCCGCGCGCAGCACCAACTCCTGCTTCTTTTCCGGGCTGCGGGTATACTCGGTATTGCAGTCAGCCAGCAATTCGGCGATGAACCCGATCATCTCCTCCTGCGGGACGATATCGGTGAGCACCTTCAGCGGCCAGTTGATCCGCTCGTCGTGCTCGCGCAAATACTTCTCCACCCGCGAGCGCACATCCTTGTCCGGATGAGCAGACATATCGGCGAGCATCTCGTAGCAATACTCCTTCTCGTCGACGTCGACGGTCGTATTTGGAGCCTGCTCCTTGAAGCGTGCCAGCAGCGCGTCGATCGCGTCGGCGCTGCCGATGTCTCGCAGCTGCTGGATCGCGTACTTCCGCTCCGGCGGCTGCACATACATATTGGTGAGCGTCTTCTTGAGCTTGCCGACCTTGCGCTCGGCTGCCTTTTCTTTGTCGAATAAAAAGTCGAGAAATCCCATGGTACTGCCTCCACATCTTGAAATAGGTCGCCACGCCGCCAGGTCAGCTCGATAGGACCGGTGCGAACGCTGGCCCGTCGACGAAGCTCGGCGTTAACATAGGGAAGCGGCCGCGCACTGACAAGAACGCCGATGTCGCTACGAATACTTTGCGATCCAGCCTCGTTCGATGTAGACCCAGAGACGATGCAAGCCGGCGCGAGACTCCATGTCCGAACAGATAATCATTCCCACCCCCGGCGACCTCGTCGCCGACAAGTACCGCATCGAGCGCGAGCTCGGACGCGGTGCCTACGGCGTCGTATTTCTTGCGACGCAAGAAGGCATCGACCGCAAAGTTGCCGTCAAGACCCTGCTCCCCAAGGCCTTCTTCGAAGAAGGCATCGCCGAACGCTTTGAGCGTGAAGCAAAATTCGTCGGGAGGCTCAATCACCCGAATATTGTTCGAGTCTACGATTACGGGCAGCACGAAAAGCTGCTCTACATGGCCGTCGAATACGTCGAGGGCTTCAGCCTCGAGGAGATCATCGAGGCCGATGCCCCGCTCGAGCCCGAGCGCACGCGCCAGTTCGTCTATCAGATGCTCGACGCCCTGGCCCACGCCCACGAACGCGGAATCATCCACCGCGACCTCAAGCCCGGAAATATCCTCGTCGTCGAAGAAGCCCTGACAGGTGGAGAGACCCGCGAGGTCGTCAAGATCCTGGACTTCGGCATCGCCAAGCTCATCCAGGATCAGACCGAAGATGAGAATATGCAGACCCTCACCCAGGACGGCACGGTGCTGGGTACGCCGCACTATATGAGCCCCGAGAGCATCGTCGGAGAGTCGGTCGACCACACCGTCGACCTGTATGCGCTGGGCGTGATCATCTACGAGATGCTCACCGGGCGGCGGCCATTTACCGCCAAGAACTCCCCCTCGGTGATGGTGCGACACCTCCGCGACGACCCGCCACCCCTGCCCCAACACCTCGAGGATTCGTGCTGGGGCGAGGTCGTGCGCAAGTGTATGGAGAAACAACCGAGGTTTCGGATCGACTCGCCCGAGGAGATCCGCGAGATTCTCGACCGTCGCGATGAAGCCGAAGCCCCCGAGTGGTGGACCAACGCCGCGCCGACCGAGCAGCTCGCCCACCTGGAGACGATGCAGCGCGAGCGCACCGGTACGACCGAGCAGCGCGACGAACTCGACGACGAGAAATCAGGTCCCAGCCGCGCGGTCGGGGCCATTCTGGCCGGCATCCTCGTCGGTGCCGTAATCGCCGTCGCCTTCTGGATCGGTCGCGACACCGGGCCGACGCCCGATCCGGCCGGAGATGAACCCGCGGCAGCGATGGACTTCGAGACCGCAGACGACCCCGACGAGTTTTCGCAGATCGACGATCAGCCGACCATGCGTGCCGATGGCCCGACACGAGCCGGCGACGACGCGGGGGACGAAGCCGAGCACGACGCGGGCGACGGACCCGCAGACGCAGACGACGATGAGCCGGAAGACAAGCACCCCGCTGCTCCCGAATCCGCGCAGAAAGACGCTGCGCAGGGAGCCGACGCCCCGAAGCGCGCCCCCGCTGAGGCGAGCCAGGCGTCGAAGACCAGGCCGGAGAAGCCCGCCAGAGTCACCCTGCAGATGGAGAGCACCCCGAAAGGCGCGCGGGTCAAGGTCGACGGCCGCCCGGTCGGCACCACGCCGACCGAGGTCGAGCTCGAGCGCTCGAGCGAAAAAGTCGAGATCATCTTCTCTCACATCGGCTACCAGCCCAAGACCGAGCGCGTCGCCCCAAACTCCGACCAGACCGTCAGCGTCCGCCTCGAGAAAGGTCGCCTCAAGCTGATTCCGTAGCATCGCCGCCCGTGACTGCGCGGAAACAATCCCAAACTTGCCTCGACCGCCGTGGACAACTAAGACTGGAGGCATGCGTTCTCTGTCGTGCTCCATACTCGTGCTCCTCGCCGTGCTCGTCGCCACCCCGGCCATGGCGCAGCAGCAACCCGACTCTGAGGCTGAACTCGAAGGCGAAGAGCGCGCCGATGCCCACTATCAGGAAGCGGTCGGCATGATGAATCGCGGCCGGTACCGTGAAGCGGTCGAGGAGTTCACGTCGGCGCTCGAGCTCGCCCCCTCCCCGGTCCTCTACTGCAACCGCGGCATCGCCTACATCAAGCTCTCCGAGTGGGAGGACGCGCTGCGCGACCTGAAGACCTGCCGGGACGACTACGAGACCAATGAAGCGGAGATGGCCCAGATCGACGCCCAGTATCAGGGCGTGCGCGCGATGGTCCGAGCCCTGCGTCCGCGTGCGGTCGAGGTCGCACGTGACGTCGCTGCGGGCGACATCGAGCCCCAGAAAGTCACCGAAGTTCAGGTCGTCGAAGACGGCCCCCTCCTCGATTCCGAGCTCGCCGGACACCTGGCCACGGGTACCGGTGCGATGCTCTGGTCGGCCGCGCTCACACTCGACTTCCTCAGCAAGGACCTGCGCGAGGACTTCATCGCCGAGAGCCAGGGCGGCCCGGGAACCAGCCCCGAGCGCTACAGCGAGCTCGAACGGGACCTGAGGAATCGCAAGCGCGTCTTCGTGGGCCTCGGCATCGCTGGCAGTGCGCTCACGCTCACCGGCGTCTCCCTGCTTACGTACAACTGGTTCTTCAAAGACACGCCTGAAGCCCAGGCCACCTCATCCCGGCCCTCTCTGCTGGTCGCTCCGACAAACGGCGGGGGCTCCGTGGGCCTACGCCTGGCCTTTTAGTCGGCGGCTCACTGCGCATAACGTATTCAAATGAATACGATTTCCGGACCAAACAACACGACGACGCTTTACATCTCAACCATAATTTTTCAATTATACCAAAGAGTCACTGGTCGCACTCTCGCTGAGTAGGTGCGGCTTTTTTGGCGGAATGCTCGCCAATGAAGCATGGTTCAGTTGATTGACTCTGTGAGAGCCTTCCGATAGGCGATCGAATTCATGGACGCGAATAGGCGCCTCCTCGACGCTGAGATGTGTCACGGAGACGCCCATCGAGTGCATCAGTAAGAGCTTTTTTTCGAGTGTATTTGTATGAGAGCACGCAAGCAGTTCATCAGGTGGGCAACACCGGTCGTCGTCGGGGTCAGTTTCCTCGCCCTCGCCGTCTTGACCTTCGACGAGTCGAACGCAAAAGCGCAGGGGGCGCCATCTGGTTCGGTGACGCCTAACCTCCGCCTGGCTGCATCGGGGTTTGGTCCGCTGCCGGCCAATACCGTTATCTCGCGCAGCACGCTCTCCGAGATTGCCGACGACCTCCGTCGACGCAAATGGTCTGTTCCTGCGGAAGAATCGAACTGGCCGATGAAAGACGGTGCGCCGGTCGTCGCCACGAAGTCGATCGATGAGTTGCGCCACACCGTCGAGCGCGGCCAGACCGTCTACCGCCTCCGCCACATGTACCGCGTGCGACGCAGCCAGCTCGACGAGTGGAACCCGGACGTCGACCTCGACAACCTCGAGGAGGGCCAGGAGGTCGTGGCATGGAAGCGCACGAGCGACCGCGTCTCCAAGAGTTACGGATACCCGAACCGCGGAAGACTGTTCCGCGGCGAACCGCTGCCGCCCAGCGACAACTACGAGATTCTCTACCCCTACCGTACGTTCGGCACCTACTACACCATCAGCGAAATGCGGCGCGTCTTCGGCGAGTACTACGATCGATTTCCCGACTCGCATCCCCTGATGGTCGGCGATATCAGCTTTCGCAACGGGCGCTCCATGAACCCGCATAAGTCGCACCAATCCGGTCGCGACGTCGACGTGAGCTACCCTCGCACCAACGATCCGCCGACCCTGAAGCGATTCCACTACGTGCGCCGCGACGAGCTCCACGTCAAACGCACCCTCGCCCTGATGAAGTCGTTCATCGACGGCGGCCAGGTCGAGTACGTCTTCATGGATCGCTGGTTCCAGAAGATGCTGCGCGAAGAGGCGCTGAACCAGGGTGCGACCGAAGAATGGGTCGAGGCTGTCTTTCAATACCCGCACTGGTCGGGTGGGAACGCGATCATCCGCCACGCCGGCGGCCACAGAAACCACTTCCACATCCGCTTCAAGTGTCAGGAAACAGACTACCGCTGTCGGTAAGTTCTGCCGATTTCCTCCATCAACCCCAGCGGGTGCGGCCAAGATGGCCGCACCACCCATCCTGGGCTCAGCACATCAGCCGACCGGCACCACGTCGAAGCCGGCGCGTCGGCAGTCGTGCCAGAACTCGGGATAGGACTTCGCGACAACCCAGGGGTCATCGATCCGAAGCTCGTGGCACAGCTTCGTCAGCAGCGCCCCGGCAAAGGCCAGGCGATGGTCGCCTTCGGTCATCCAGCGCGCGCCGTCCTCGGGCCGCTGCACTCCCGAAGGCACCTCCAGCCCATCCTCGAGCGGATGGGCCACCAGGCCGACGGCCCCGAGTGACGCGATGAGGTCGTCGATCCGATTCGACTCCTTGTGGCGCAGGTGCGCGGCGCCCACGAAGCGAACCGCGCACGGCACGTTCATCGCCGCCACGGTCAAGACGGGCACCAGATCGGGACAGGTCCCCACGTCGAACTCGGCTGTCTCATCCTCGGACTGAGCCGCATCCCGCTTGAGCCGGTCCAGAAAGTCTCCGACCCGCTCGTCTGGCTGCCAGCCCCGTGAAGGCGGGTTGGACACGTCGACGGGGTGCCCGAGAAACTCGGCGACCCGCCAGACCGCCGCGCTACTCGCATCGGCCTCCGCCAATAAGGTGCACGGTTGTTCGACGGCGTCGGTCGGCTTCAAGGCAAACACACCATCGGCTTCGATGACCTCGACGCCCGCGTCGCGTAACATCGCAAAGCTCAGGTCCAGATAGGGGCGACTCGCGATATCATCACCGACCGTCAGCTCGAACCCGTGCCCCGACGCGGCGAGCAGCGCGATAGCCGACGCAAACTGAGACGATTCGCTGGCGTCGACGCGCACCCGCTCCGGCCAGGACTGCCAGCCGCGCACGTCGATGCCTGCACCACGCCCGGTTCGGAAGGTCTCGATCGAGGCACCTGCGGCGCGCAGAGCGTCGTACAGCGCTTCGTGAGGCCGATCGCGTAGTCGCTCGTGCATGAAAATGCGTGTTTTTCCGGGCCGCGAGGCCGCGATCGCGGTCAAAAAGCGAAACGTAGTGCCACCTTCGCCCGCGTCGAACGCGATCTCCTCGTCATCGGCTGCCTGTCGGACAATATCCACGGCGGCCGTCATAAATTGGACGTCGTCGGCGCTGCTCGAGCCGTGAATCGTCGTAGCTGCCGGCCGAACCGCCCGGATCGCCAGCGCTCGGTTGAGCTCCGACTTGCTCGCCTCCATCTCCAGGCTCACCCGCGTGGGCCGACTGGCGCGTACGTGAACCGAGCGGCGCTCCCAGAGATCGATTTCCTCTCGCAGGGCGTCGAACCACATCTCCGAGCTCACATCGCGCGTGACGTACGGCTCGCCCGGTGCGGAGAGCAGCACCGAGCGGAGCTCGCCCTCGACTCGCTTCTTGTCGCGGAGCAACGCGGCGTCGAACGATGCGCGGTCCTCGAAGCCGAGGACCGCGCGGCTGAAGTGCACGACTGGATACAGGTGTTGCCGAATCCGCTCGGCGTCCGCTTCGGAGAGGTCGCCCTGGCTCGCCGACAGTCGTCCGGCGGCCATCATGCCCCAGGCCACCGCCTCACCGTGCGGTAGCCCGGCGTGCAGTTCGAGCGCGTGCGCTGCAGTGTGGCCCAGGTTCAGGAACGTGCGAATCCCCTTCTCCTCGTACATATCCTGGTCGACGATATCGAGCTTGACGTCGATCGCCCGCTCGAGCAGTCCCATCAGCCGCTCCGACACGTCGCCGAACGGGGCAGCGGCGAGCCTGCCGACGCCGCCGTCGACGTCGAGGAGGTCGACGGCCTCGGCATCCCCGAGCCACAGCCCCTTGATGAGCTCGACGAGCCCCTGCTCGCGCTGGCGGTGCGGCAGAGTCGCCAGAATATCGTCCACCAACAGCACTCTCTCGGCCGGGTAGAAGGTGCCTAGTTGGTTCTTCATCGCGCCCAGGTTTACCGCTGTCTTGCCCCCGTGCGCCGAGTCGACCATGGCGAGCAGCGTCGACGGCACATGCCACAGCTCGACGCCGCGCCAGAGCGTGCTCGCGAGAAAACCCACCGCGTCTCCCACCGACCCGCCACCCACACCGACAATCACGAGCGGCCGTGACGCACGCCTCGCCAACACCTTGCCCGCCAACTCGCCGACCGACTCGAGTGTCTTGAGCGACTCCCCGGCCGACACCAGGATCGGATCCGGGAGCGGCGCGAGCAGCTCGTCGGGCAGCGCCTCATCAGCGATGACGACGGCGTACTTCGGAAGATCGATATCGGCGAGGGATGTGACGCGTTCGACAGTCATACGTACTCCAGAAACACAAATTCGCTCATCAGAGAAGCGGGCTCAGCAGCCGAGCCGTACTCTCGGCGAGTCGCCGCACGACCCGGCGTTGCGCGTATTCGTCGCGCGTGATCTGCCGCGATTCGTCTTGCCACTTTTCGAACAGCGACGCCAGTCGAGCATTGAGGTCGGCGCTGTGCAACACGCAGTTGGCCTCGAAGTTCAACAGAAAGCTGCGGATATCCAAGTTGGCGCTGCCCACGAGCACCCAGTCAGTGTCGAATAGCAGCGTTTTGGCGTGCAAAACCTCGCCCTGGTATTCGTAGATCGACGCCCCGACCTCCAGCAACTCGTCGAAATAGGAGCGCCCGGCGGCCTGCGCGATCGGCACGTCGCTGACGCCGGGGACCAGGATTCGCACGTCCACGCCACGCTGTGCTGCGGTACGAATCGCCGTCAGCACCGCCTGATCGGGCACAAAATACGGCGTGGTCAACCAGATCCGCTCGCGCGCAGACGTCATCGCCAGGAAGAACATCGTTCGAATCACGCTCTCTGGCCGGTCTGGGCCGCTCGCGACCACACGAGCTATCACGTCGACTGCGTCGGGGCTGCGCTCGTTCTTCTCGCCGGTGGACGCTCCCTGGAAATAGCGCGGGTCGTCGATCACCTCGTCGGTGGCGTAATACCAGTCATCGGCGAAGATCTCCTGGAGCTGATAGACGACCGGTCCGTCGAACCGAAACCCAACGTCCTGCCACTCGGTATACTCTTGGCCGATATTCATACCGCCGGTGAACCCGACGCGGCCGTCGACGACGACGATCTTGCGGTGGTTACGAAAATTGACCCGCAGGCGTCGCTCGAAGACGTTGACCGGCAGAAAGGGAGCCACACGCCCGCCCGCTTGGACCAGCGGCTTCATAAAGAACCGCCGCCCGGGCGCCACGCCTACCGCATCGAACAAGACGCGCACCTCGACGCCCTCTCGGGCCTTTTCGACGAGCAAGTCACGAAAGCGTCGGCCGATGTCGTCCCGCTGCCAGATGTAGAACTCAAAGTGGATATGGTGCTCAGCGGCGCGGACCGCGGCCTCGAGGGCATTGTAGGCGTCATTTCCGCCGACGAAGACTGTCACATCGTTGTCGGATGTCGTCGGAAACACGCCCTCCTCTTCGCCCAGGAACATCGCTTGCCGCGGTATCCCCTCGGCATCCGCCGCCTCGACACGCTCGCGCACGACGGTCTCGGGCATCCCGATGTCCTCCGACACACCCATCAGGCGCTTCTCGATGTCCCGATGGGACGCGCTCCACTCGCGTTGTCGCCGCTCGATGCGTGCTCGGCCGATCAGCCACCAGAGCACCACCCCGACCAGCGGCAATGTCAGCAAGCACAGAGTCCAGGCCAGTGCCGCCATTGGCCGCGTCTCGCGCTGCAGCAGTACAGATGGGACGTGGGCGAGCCCGACGAGCGCCCCACCCCAGCTGAGGATGGTCCACCATGTCAGACCCCAGTCGAGCTGCCCGAGTTGGGTCAGCAGCCAGTCCATTTATCCTCGATACCGTATTCGGCAGATATGAGCGTTGAATGATGGTCCGGCATGCGCGTCCAAGCTCACGCAGGTTTGCAGCAGTGCGAAGTAAAGGTACGATCACTGCGCACGACATCCAACCGACCGGAGCCAGCCATGAGAGTTCGACGAGCGTCGCTCGCCGCCATCCTTATCGTTTTGCTGACCACTGTATTATTGCAGGGCTGCGAGGAGCAATGCGCTGCGGTTGAAAATCGCTATCAGTCATCCCTCGAGGCCGAAGAGATCGAACTCGAAGAGGGCGAGCTCGATGGCGACCGCCCTGCACAATTCGGGATCGCGCTCAAGTCCAACATCATCTCCGACATCGCGAATATCGTGCTCGAACCCACGATCGATGCGGCACTGAATCTCGCCTCCACGGTCACGATTCAGGGCCAGAGCGTCGACCTGGAGAGTCGCGGACAGCTCCTCGAGCTCAACGTCGAACCGGATAACGCCTGCGAGAACTGCTTTCGCGTCGGTGGCGACCTCGGCGGTACGCTCGTGGCCGACATCCCGGCGCTGGGCGTGCGCACGGCGAACCTGGGTGGCTCGCTGAGCCTGGTCGCCCCGCTGATCTTGACCGCGGGTGACGAGGCCGCCGGCGCACTGAAGCTCGACCTGCGCGAGCTCGCCAACGTCGGGCAATCGAGCCTCGCGGCGAATATCGATGGGATCGACCCGGACTGGGCCAGCCTGATCGAGTCACCGCTGAGCGACCTGCTACTGCGCGAGCTCACTCGCACGCTCGACCCCGTGACCATCATCGAGTTCGACGCGCCCACGTTCGGCATTCCGGGGTTTCAGGTGCTGCCCGTCCAGTTAAAGACCAACGGCGACACCGACACGGTCTTCGCGGGCTTCGCGACCAACGTGCCGTTCTTCGGGAACCCCGACACGGGCGGCGTGGCGCCGATCACCGACCTGACCAAAGACGAAAACCTCGCGTTTGCATTTCAGCCCGACCTCATCAATCAGGCGCTCTCTCTGCTGATGTTCGGCGGAGACGTCGCGCGCGACTACACGCTCGCCGGCCAGGCCAGCGAGACCGGTCCGGCCCATGTCGTGACGAACGGCTTTCTCGTTGGGAACGACGCACGACCGGCGGACTACACGCCCTCGACGGATGCCTCCGTGAGCGATGCGGGTGAGGCCGACGCCACGGTTGCGATGTCCTCCGATGCGGGTATCGATGGCTCCGGCGCGCAGCGTGGGCTGCCGCTGTCGCTGGGCTTCGACGTCTTCAATATTCGGAAGGAGGACAACGTGTGCTTTTCGTTCGGCGCCGCCGCCTACGGCTCGCTGAGCGTCGAAAACGACGAGGTCAGCGTGAGGCTCGACGACGTGCAGTTCACAAACGCCACCCTGCAGCGCAACCTCGTGGACCTCACCACCTGGACCAACGCCGAGTTTTTGACGCGCTCCCAGACGCTCGTGACGCAATCCGTCGACTCGTCGAACGTACGGGTGCCGGGAGCCAAACTGAACCTCGCCAACCTGGGCGTCGAGGCGCGGGAGCGCGCAGTCGTGGTGAGGGCGAGCTCGACGGCGAGCGAAGCGGCGGACACTCAATAGCCAGCCGAGCAGCCGAGCAGCCGAGCAGCCGAGCAGCCGAGCAGCCGAGCAGCCGAGCAGCCGAGCAGCCGAGCAGCCGAGCAGCCGAGCAGCCGAGCAG
>JBNJFZ010000185.1:0-10640 GCA_051747295.1 Myxococcota bacterium | reverse complement strand
CCCGACGGGCTCGACTCCTTCGAGCTGTTCCTGGTGCAGGAAGGCGGCGAGTACGTGCGCTGGATGCGCCCACTGCTCTTCCAGGGGCTGTGCGACTTTATCGGCGTGGTCCTGCAGGCTCACTACGGCTTTGAAGTCGACTGGGCGGTCTGCGAGGCGGACGACGACGGGTTCGTGCCGCCTCCGTTGTTTCGGCTCCGTCGCGGGTCGAATACGACGAATTTTCCCGTCGGGCTGCACGTGGTGCGCTGGGCGATGATGCCGGTGGCGGACGACGACGCGACGTCGATTCGCTCGGAGCTCGAGCAGGCGATCGCGGCGCTGTGAAACGCTAGGCCGAGTTATCCGTCTACCGATCGAGACGATTATCCCCTTGATACCAAATTCGAGATAGAGATGAGCATTACCTCAGAGAAAGTCACATTCGACGGTTCGCAGGGACACGAGCTCGCCGCGCGCCTGGAGCTTCCGGAGGGCGAGCCCACCGGCTTTGCGATATTCGCGCACTGTTTTACGTGCTCGAAAGATCTGTTTGCGCCCACGCGGATCGCCCGGGGCCTGGCCGAGCGCGGCATAGGGGTGCTTCGCTTCGACTTCACCGGGCTGGGCCACAGCGACGGAGAGTTCGCCAATACCGACTTCTCCTCGAATATCGAAGATCTGGAGCGTGCGGCAGACTTTCTGCGCTCCGAGTACGACGCTCCGCGCTTTCTCGTGGGGCACTCGTTCGGGGGAACGGCGTCGCTGGTGGCAGCCGGGCGCATCGAGGAGGTCGAGGCGGTCGCGACCATCGGCGCGCCCTGTCACCCCGAACACGTCGCCGATCTATTCGGCGAGAAGCTCGAGGACATCGAGGAAGACGGGGAGGCGCACGTGACGCTCGCCGGGCGTGAGTTCACGGTGACGAAGCATTTTCTGGACGATATTCGGCAGGCGAATATGAAGGAGGTGCTCGGCGACTTGCGCAAGCCGTTGATCGTCTTCCACTCGCCGGCCGATAAGACGGTGAGCATCGACAACGCGCGCATGATCTATCAGGGCGCCAGGCACCCCAAGAGCTTCATCTCGCTCGACGGCGCCGACCACCTGTTGACCGACCGCGAGGATGCGGAGTTCGTGGCCGATATGTTGTCGGCCTGGGTGCCTCGTTATGTCGACTTCAAGGTGCCGTCGGAGAAGACGCCCGAGGAGCTCGGCGAGCCGCGCCCCGACGAGGTGCTCGTGGCGGAGGCGAAGGACGGTCGCTTCAAGAATCACGTGGCAGTGGGGCGACACCACTTCATCGCCGACGAACCCGAGGAGGTGGGTGGTGGGGATCTGGGGCCGAATCCCTACGACCTCGTCGCGGCCGGGCTCGGCGCGTGTACGTCGATGACCTTGAGGATGTACTCGGACCGAAAGGACTGGCCCCTGGAGAGCGTCGAGGTGCGCCTGACCCACGACAAGGTTCACGCATCGGACTGCGAGAGCTGTGAGCAGGGCGACGGGAAGCTCGACAAGCTGACCCGCGAGATCACCGTCGAGGGAGATCTGAGCGAAGAGCAGGTTCAGCGGCTACTCGAGATCGCCGACAAATGCCCGGTTCACAGGACGCTCACCCGAAGGAATTATATCCTGACCGAGATTCGGCATGCGTTAGATGGTGAGTCGTGATGAGGGCGTAGGAGCCGTCGTACGGATACTCACCAGCGAATCGGCCGCGGGTTTACGCCGAACGCGCGGCCCCAGCAGTAGAGCTCGCCGCCTTCGACCACGGCACAGGTGGCTTTGGAGCCGGCGGAGATCGACTGGGCGGGCGGGATGCCCGACAGCTTGGTCGGCTCGAAGCGCGTGCGCGTGGTGCCGTCGCCAATCTGGCCGTCGGCATTGAGGCCCCAGCAATACACTTCGCCACGCGATGTCACCGCGCAGGTGTGGTCGTCGCCGGCCGCGATGTCCCTGGCGGAGGCGAGCCCGCCGAGCTTCTCGGGGACGTCGAGAGAGTCGACGCTCTCGAAGCCGAGCTGTCCGTCGCGGTTTTGGCCGAGACAGAAGAGGTCACCGGCATCGGTGCGGGCACAGATATGCTCGGCGCCGGCTTCGATTTGCACGGCGTTTCCGATGAGCGGGATCGTGGACAGCGAGACCTCGCCGGAAAGCCCCTGCCCGTACGAGCCGGTCACGGGGAGTTGGCCCCAACAGCTGATCTGACCGGAGGCGAGCAGGGCGCAGCGGAAGGTACCACCGACGACGACCTGCCGGACGTCGGTTTCGATGCTCGACACTTTTTGCGGCTCGAGCGACTCGGTGCCGCCCCAACAGGTGACGCTACCGTCCTGGCCCAGGGCGCAGGCGGTGCCGTCGAAGACGTCGACGGACTCGACGGCCTGGATGTCCGTACGTTGGATTGGGTAGGGGAGCGAGCGCGCGGAGCTCGGCGCCACGACTCCGCCGTCGTTTGCGCCCCAGCACCATACGTCTCCCTGGCTGACGGCACAGGTCTGTGCGTCGCTTGCGCTGATGGATGCGACGTCCTGGAGCCACAATGCGTCGTCGGAGTGACGGATCCGCTCGGAGACGACGCCCGTCCCGGCCTGGCCGAGGGCATTGTCGCCGGTGCAGCGGACTCGCCCGTTGCTGAGCAGGGCACAGGCGTGCCCGCTTCCGACGGTGGTGGCGGTGACGGTCGCGCAGCCGTAGTCGCTGCAGGCTACATCGCACTGATTACCGCAGGCACCGCAATTCTGCGCGGAGTTGCGCACGTCCACGCAGGAGCCGTCGCAGGAAAAGCCCGCCGGGCACTGGCAGCTATTGGACAGGCACAGAGACTCGCCACAGCCGAGCTCGTTGCTGGCGCCCTCGTCGATGAGGCCGTCGCAATCATTGTCGATGCCGTCGCAGGTTTCCTCGGACGGCTCGCAGGTGCATAGCGAGTCGGCAGCCGAGGACGGCTCGCACGACCAGCCAGCGACGCATTCATCTTCACTTTCGCAGGGGGAGGAGCAATAGCCGCCCGCGTCGGACTCGACACACTCGCCCCCGGGGCAGTCGGCGTCGGCGGTGCAGCTGGTGCCTGGCAAGGAATCTGGGGGCATCTCGGTGTTGGTATACGCCTGTCGGGAATCCGCGCCAGCGTCGTTGGCATAGGCATCCGAAGCTGCGTCGGAGCTGCCGGCATCGTTGTTGGTGGACGTGTCCTGGGAGGACGCGTCGCTGGAGCTCGCATCCTGGAGCGGGTCGTCATCGCCGTTGTTGTAGGTAGCGCCGTTGTTGAAGCCGGTGGTCGAGTCATCGGCACTGCAGCCCGGGAGGGCCAACAAGAGTAGTGAGGCGGCGAGGGCGGTGAGGAGGCCCGGCGCAGAAATAAAGCGGTGTGTTTTATCGGCAAACATAGCCATCGTCGCCGCATTCATCCTGCGGCAAAAATCAAGAGGTACTGCGTTGTGTCGCTCGGAAACATCCCGAGCCATGTTTCTGATTAATAGCGATAACGGCGGGGTAATTCAAATTTTAGATGCGTTTTGGGGGTATGGCATCGTTGACGCGTGCTGCGCTCATCTTGGGCGCAGCGACCGCGTGCGGCCAGGATGGCCGCACGAGAAGGCTTGGCAGCGCAGCCCAGCGTGACTTTGCGATCACCCTGGTCGAAGCGTCGATCAGTCTTGTCAATCGGGCACGGCTCGTGTGAATGTGCGCGCCTGTTGATCCCAACCGTATTCAGACCGAGAACGACGAGCCATGATTCTCTCCGACCGCGACCTCACCGCCCGCCTCGAATCCGAAGACATCATCATCGATCCGCTCATCGATCCCGAGCTGCAGATACAGCCGGCCAGTATCGATCTGCGCCTGGGGCATGAGTTCGTCATCTACAAGCTCCCGCACGTTGCGTGTATCGACACGCGGGATCCGGAGTCGACGGTTGGCTATACCGAGACGACCACGATCGAGGACGGTGACTACTTCATCTTGCACCCCGGCGAGTTCGTGCTGGGTACGACGCTGGAGTGGGTGAAGATCCCGGACGATCTGGTCGCGCGCGTCGAGGGGCGCAGCAGCATCGGCCGGCTCGCGATTGTCGTGCATGCGACTGCGGGGTTCATCGATCCGGGCTTCGAGGGGCGGATCACGCTCGAGTTGAGCAACCTGGGGCGTGTCGCGGTCAAGCTCTACCCGGGCTCACGGATCAGTCAGCTGGTCTTCCACACGATGACCAGCCCGGCCGAGCGTCCGTACGGCCCCGACCGGGGCAGCAAGTACTTCGGCCAGGAAGGGCCGGTCGTCAGTCGCATCGGCTCGGACGCGGACAACGACGAAGAATGAGGTCAGTAGGCTCATATGATTGATCACGTCTCCTGATGTCGCTTTCAGCGCCGAGAGCGACATTGAGATCGAGATCGGAATCGAGCTCGAAAGCGGTCACGAAACCGACAACGAGACGAGCAGTCAAATGGTTGCCCCCGGCCGAGCGCAGCGAGACCGGGGGATCTACGCTCGACTGCTATCGATTGGCCGAGGAGGTCAGTAGGTAACTTCAGGGGTGCCCATCAGCGCGGTCTTCCAGAACTCGAGCGCCATATTGCGTGCTCGGCCGTCGCGGTAGAGCGTGAAGTGACCGGTGTTTTTGTTGGTGTAGGATACGAAGGTCAAATCCCGACCGCTTTCCGCCGTGCGGTTGCCGCTGGCGGGGTTGTCGGTGAACGCGCGGTCGCCGCGAAGGCCGGTCGGGTCGACTTCCCAGCCGGCGATGCCGATCGCCGGTACGTCGCCCGCCGTCATCAGCGCGGTCATCGAGCGGGTCGACGTGGTCGGGTCGCCCTTGCCGTTCGACATCAACACATGTGAGCCGTCCGGGTGACCCTCCCAGCCCTTCCATGCGCTGGCGTAGTTGAGCGGATCGGTGGCATCGGCGCCCGTCTGGGCGAGTTGAACGACCAGGTGGAAGCGGTCCAGATCCTGGTCTGCGTCGAGGTTGATGAAGCGCTTGACCAGCGCTTCGACGTCGACGATATCCTTGCGAAAGACGATGGTCTCGGAGAGATATCCGCCCACGCCGTTGAGGTAGTAGGCGTCGATGTCGGGTTCGACACCCGCGGTGATGGCGCCGACGATGGCGCCCTGGGAGTGGCCACCGAACATGATGCGTTCGGTGTCGAGCTCCGGCAAGTCACTGTGTCCGTCGAGTTGCTCGCGGATCAGGCGAATCATATAGCTCGTCTCGGCGACCTGCTGGCGAAACGAGGTGCGGCCCGAGGCGGGGTTGAGGTAGTTGAACGTCGACAGAATTTCGTCCGAGCCGGACGTGGCGCGATCGCCGTGGAATTGAGGCTCGAAGGACAGCACGGCGAAGCCGCTGAGCAGCGCTCGCGTGATATGCGTGTCGCCGACGTGGCTGTTGATATCCGCACCTGTTCCGTCTTCCCAGATGATGACCGGCAGCGGGCCTGAAGGCACATCGCGCGGGACGGTGATCGAGAATGGCGCCGCCTCCCATCGCTGAACTTCGGGCATGCCGTCGGCATCGAAGACCAGATTTCCACCGGTGTTTTGATAGGGGGACGTGCCCTCCTGGAACATCGGCATGTCGACCGTGCCGCGGTAGGCTACGACATCGGTCGTAGTGGCGTCCTCCCATTCTCGCCAGTCCGAGATCGACGGGGTGTCGGTCGCGTCGGACATGACGACCTCGCGCATCTTGCGCGTCGCGGTGGTGGCGTCCTGGGTGGTGAACACGGTTGCGATTGCGATGTCATCGAGCGCCAGCCCCGCCTGCTCCGCGCAGTCGCGCAACGGGGCGTAGACCTCGGCCATCTCGCCTGTGGCGTCGTCGGCGAGCGCGGCCTGGATCGCGGGCGGTCGATCGATGGTGTAGTCGTTTGGAGCACCGAAACCAGTGGTGATCACGAATGCGTAGGGCGTGCGCTGTCGCAGCGTAAAGCCGGGCACGGCGCCGATCTGCAGGACGTGATCGTGGGTGTATCGGTCGCCGGTCTCCTTGTACCGCGCCTCCACCGGGATACGCTCGCCGCATCCCTGTTCGCTGACGTCGATGAGCTGGAGCGGCGAGTCGGGCTGGACCGTCTCGGTGGCGCCGGGGATGCTCTCTTCGCCCGGATCGACCTGCGAGTCGAACGGGAAATAGGCGACCGGGGTCGTCGAGTAGCCATCGATCTCGCCGATGACCTCGACGTAGCGCGCGATCAACGAGGTCTGCTGTCCGGGGAGGTCGTCGAGGTCGAGCGTACCGTCCTCGTCGAGCCGCATATCACTGGGCCAGGGCATGCGGTAGAAGCCCTCGCCGTCGGCCTCGAAGCGCGGCACCAGATCGGCGGTATCTTGTTCGGGGTCTTGCTCGAGTGCTTCACCACATCCCGCCAACAAGAGCATGGTCGTGGTGGCGAGGGCGATGGAAAGTGACAGGGTTTGGCGCATGGGCGTACTTCTGGGGTTCGGGGCAGTATCGACAGCATATCTGTAGCACGACGCGCGGCGCGACTCCAAAACGGATGGGGCCGGGGCGACGGTTCGCGCCGAAGGCTTAGCGCGTCTGTCCGTGAAATGGGCGCAACAGCTCTCGGGCGCGCTCGTCGGAGTGAGGGGTTTGAGCGGCTCGATGCGGCGCCCGCTCGATGAGCTCGAAGTCGAAGACCGCCTGCCGGATGAACTGGACGACCGGGCGGGTCAATGAGATGTCGGATTCAGCGACGATATCAGCGCTCATAATGCCTCCTGGCGCGCATCATGGACGATCGCGCGTCGGCTGTCGACGGGCTCGGTTCGGGCGTCGAGATTCGACGGTTGAACTCGGGCCGAACAACGGGCAAACTCGCCGCGTCGAGCAAGCCCGGCTCCGGGCTCAGCTATTCCTGATTTGAAGACAGAACCCATGACGACTCGCCGCTTGTTGGTTGTATTCGCTGCCCTCGTTGTCTCATCGCTCATTATTGGTTGTGGCAATGACGACCCCGAGGAAGACTTCGAGGGGACGTACGAGGTCATTCAGCACACGCGCAATAATTCGGGCTGCGAGGTCAGCGGTGGCGCCGTGGCCGGCGGTGACTCCCATTTTCGGCTGCAAGAGCGCGATGGTCAGTTGGCGTATTACGCCTGCACGAGCGCGGCCGAGTGTGAAGACTTCGCAAACGATACCCGCTCGTTCGACGAGCGCGACGGGGATGACTGGGTCAAGGTGACCGCGAATGCTGATGAACGGAGCGACACGTGTGACCTTCAAGTCGTGGAGCGTCGGCTTGGCCCGGCGACGAACGGGATTCGATTGACCCGCGAGAAGCGCGAGCGGCTGTATCAGATGCCGGACTTCGAGTGCACGCAGCAAGAGGCGATCGCGCGCAGCGCCGAGCTCGAGTGCACGGAGACCGAGACGATTATCGCGGTTCCGGCGGGATGATGGCCTGGACGGGACCGGGCCGAGCGTAGGTTGAAATCTGGTCGCCCTTGCCCTCGATGAGCGAGATGTGGGAGCCGACGACCTGCTGGAGCTGGTTGATGAACTCGCGGTTGATCGAGGGCCAGTTCCAGAACGTCACCGAGTAGTTTCCAAAGCCCACCGGGGGGGCGTACGCCCAGTCTTGGACCGGCGTGACCGCGCTACATTTCGGGCAAGAAAGGTCGGTGGAGCCGTCCTGGTCGATCCAGCGTCGGCCGCGGCGCGTCCACTGTTCGTCGAACGCGCGCGGCTCCAGGCACTCCGGGCAGATCACGGACGCGCGGAACTCGCCGGGGTCGATGATGCGGCGTTGGATGCGGCCAACGACGCCGTTGTCGTCGAGCTCGAGGAAGGTCTCGTCGCACTCGACGATCGCTGCCTGCCAGTGAGAACCGGGGCCGAAAGCGGGCCTGTTGTCCGGTGTGCGGGCCATGGCCCCTTCGTCGAGTACGCCGGTGTCGACGAGATAGTCGAAGGTCTCGCGGAGGAGCTCGGGACCCGCGTTCGACCCGATCTTGCTGACGAGGCTCTGATAATAACTTGGAATGACGTTCCTTTGTGACTATTTTCAGGTAATGTGAACGCAGAAAACGAGTATGTTCCCTCCGGCTGCGCGTCGACACAGATTATACGTAGGAAAGGGTCGCCGCCAAGCCGTCCTGAAGCCTCTAGCGCGTCTGGGGACGTCCCGGCGATCGAGCGCTTCGAGTATCGGATCACGGGGGCTATTCTTTCCAGCATTCGGAGTTGCTCCGAGAGTGAGAGACCATGTCAGATCTGAAGCGTCGCTCGAGCGAAATGGCTACGGTGCTCGTCGTCGACGACGAGCAGATGCTCGGTCGGGTCATCGATCGATTTCTCAGGCGTGACTACGAGGTCATCGCGGTCACGTCTGCACAAGAGGCACTCGATATTCTCGAGGAGCACGACGATATCAACTGTATCCTGTGCGATCTGATGATGCCCGGCATGACCGGCATGGAGTTTTACTCCGAATTGGTCGAGCGCTTCCCCGCCCACGCCGCCAGCGTGGCCTTTCTGTCCGGCGGAACCTTTACCACCGAGGCAAATACGTTTATCTCAGACGGCGGACACGCGCTCATCGAGAAGCCCTTTCGGCCCGACCAACTTCGCGAGGTCGTAGGGGATCTGGTTTGAGCGAGTCGACCGACCCGAGCTCACAGCCCAGATGCAGGACCACGCAGTATGTCGATAGAAGAGTTGCTCTCCGATTTTCCAGTCCAGGTTGAATTCCCGGTTGCATGGGGCGATATGGACGCGTTCCAGCACGTCAACAACACCCGGTATTTTCGGTACTTCGAGGACGCGCGAATCGCGTATTTCGAGCAGACCGGCCTGATCGAGTCGGTGGGCACGCCGGGAGGCATCGGGCCTATCCTGGCAGCGACCTCGTGCAAGTTTCGACTGCCGTTGACGTATCCAGACACGGTCTATGTCGGGGCACGCTGCTCGGAGATCGGGACGGATCGATTCGAGATGTCGCACCGAGTCGTCAGCAAGGCCGCAGGCCGAGTCGCTGCAGAAGGCACGGGCCTGGTCGTGTCGTTCGACTACGATCAGGGACAGAAGACGACCCTGCCCTCGGAGTGGATCGCGCATATCGAGGCCATCGAAGGCAAGACATTCAGCCGGGGCGAGTAGTCTGAGACGATACGTCGCGGCAATCGTCTTGATTCGCCGCGCATCTCGGATATGCTTGCCACGAGACGAACCGCCGAACCACCTCACCTCTAGACTCGACCTAATCCTTTGAAGCATTACGACGTCGTCGTCATCGGTAGCGGACCCGCCGGAGAAGGGGCAGCCATGACGGCTGCCAAGAACGGCAAATCAGTCGCTGTCGTCGATAAAGAAACCGAAATCGGTGGTGGATGCGTCCACTGGGGCACGATCCCTAGCAAGGTGCTCCGCCACGCCATCCAGCGCTACGACGAGTATCGGAACAATCCGCTCTTCCAGCCCGGGATGAAGCACCTCGACATCGAGTACCCGGAGTTGCTGGAGGCCGCCGAGTCGGTGGTCGCCCAGCAGGTCAAGATGCGTCGGGGATTCTACGAGCGAAATGACGTGCGCGTCGTCGACGGGCATGCGGCGTTTTTGGACGAGAAGACCGTCGAGGTGACCAGCAGCGAGGGGATTCGCGAGCGCATCGGCGGCGAATATTTCGTCATCGCCGTGGGCACGCGTCCGTATCGGCCGCCGGATATCGACTTCTCGCACCCGCGAGTCGTCGACTCCGACAAGGTGCTCCAGATCAAGGAGACGCCCGGCTCCATCACGGTCTACGGCGCCGGCGTGATCGGTTGCGAGTACGCGTCGGTGTTCCGGAACCTGGGGTGCAAGCTCGACCTCATCAATACGCGGGACAAGCTCCTGTCGTTCCTCGATGATGAGATCATCGACGCGCTGAGCTATCACCTGCGCGATCAGGGCACGATTATTCGCCACAACGAGTCGTACGAACGGGTCGAGCCGCGTGAAAACGAGGTCATGCTGCACCTCACGTCGGGCAAGAAGGTCCGAAGCGACTATCTATTGTGGGCGCAGGGTCGCGCCGGGAATACCGATGGGCTGGGCCTCGAGAATATCAACGTCGAGGTCAACTCCAGGAAGCAACTCGACGTCAACGAGGACTATCAGACCGAGCGCGACCACATTTACGCGGTCGGAGACGTCGTGGGCTTTCCGGGGCTGGCGAGCGCCGGGTACGACCAGGGACGATTCGCGGCCACGCACATCGTCAAGGGCAAGCGCGAGCAAGGCCTGGTCGAGCACATTCCCACGGGCATCTACACCAGCCCGGAGATCAGCAGCGTCGGCCCGACCGAGCGCGAGCTGACCGAGCGTCAGGTACCCTACGAAGTCGGCCACGCGCTGTTCCGCAGCCTGGCGCGCGCCCAGATCGTCAACTGCCAGGTGGGCATGCTCAAGATCCTGTTCCACCGCGAGAACTACCAGATCTTGGGGATCCACTGCTTTGGCTACCAGGCCGCCGAGATCCTCCACATCGGCCAGGCCATCATGTCGCAGCAGGGCGACGCCAACGACGTGCGCTACTTCGCGAACACGACGTTCAACTACCCCACCATGGCCGAGGCGTATCGCGTCGCGGCGCTCAATGGGCTCAATCGCGTCCGATAGGTCATAGGTCATAGGTTTCGCTCGCGCCTGGCGGCGCTCGCGAGGGGTTGAG
>JBNJFZ010000184.1:0-10722 GCA_051747295.1 Myxococcota bacterium | reverse complement strand
TTTACTCTTCGATTTCCTCGGAGAGTTGCTCCTGGAGCTGCTCCTTGGTCGGCGCGCCGTGCTCTTCGCGCTTCTCGAGGCGCTGTCGAGCCCACTCGCGCAGGCTCTTGGCCTTGTCGTCGAGAGACTGCTCGAGGAACTCGAGGCCGATATTCTTTTCACCGAGGATGTAGGCGCGCTTGCGGACCGAGGTATCAGGCAGGTCGGCGGCCTTGTCGAGGAGCTTGAGGCGCGTTTCTTCCTCGAGGTTCTCCCACTCTTCGTTGAGCAGGTCGAGCGCGCCGCTGGCGACGTGATCGCCGCCGTAGCCGCGCACGGTGTTGGGCTTGAGCAGCGCCTGTAGCAACTCGAGCGCGTCGCGTCCCAGGCGAGCGAGCCAGACAACTGCGCGTCGGCGTACGGAGCCGGGCAAAAATCGGATGCTCAGGCGATCCTGCTCCTGCGCGCCGGTGTACATCGGGTGGTCGTACTCGCCGCGTGGGAACGGGATGGCGTTTTCGACGACGATGTCGCAGACCTCGCGCTTGAGCGTCTTAGTCAGGTTGTCGAGCTCCATGATGAAGTCGAAGACGCCGCGACCCTGCGGGCCGATGGCCTCTTTGGCGGTCAGGATCATCAAGATGAGCTCGACGCTCTCTTCGTGGTCGATCTCGACGTCGGTAAATGCGCCACGACACGCCGGGATGAGGTAGTCCTTGTCCTCGACGTAGTTGTCGGTCAGGCGCGGCAACCAGATGATGCCTCGACGCAGTCCCAGGTAGTCTTCGCGGGTCAGCAACCCATGCTCACCGAGCCAGGCCGCGAGCATGAAGAGGCCGGGGCCGGGCTCCTGTCCTTCCTGCAGGTGCGTATTAACCTGGAGGCAGGCATGGCACAGCTTTTCTTTGACCGCGGCCGAGATACCTTCTGCGGCGACGACGCGGCGCGCGAACAGCCCGAGGTAGTACGGGTACTGCAGGTAGCGCCACAATCTTTCCTCGCCGCTGCCTCCGACCGGGTAGTCCGTGCTCTCGAGGAGCGCGTCGGTGGCCATGTCGATGAGTCGAGGGATCTCCTCATCGGATGCGTTGAGGTTTTTCTTGAGAAAAGTCGTCGTATTCAAACGTCAACCTCCGAGACTCTGGCTCGTGCCTATCGGGAGGAATGTGTGAAATGCGCCCTTAGATGGCCCGGGCGCCGCGTTAGTATTTGACCTAACGAAGCAGGCGGCCGGTTCGTTCCGAGCGCCCGAGAAAGGCCCCGCTATCACCGCGTGCGCGTAGACTTCGGGCCGATGCGCATAGCATGCACGATGGAACTTGACAACCGGAAGAGTGTCTCAATGAGTAGCAGGGGTTCGCGGCGCCGTCTTCTGGTGGCGGCGTGATCCCGGAGTTGTTATGATGCCGCGGTATCGAGCTACGGCTGCGACACGAATCTACCAGGCCGCCACATATGTCAGATCCGACCAACGAGGAACCACAACACGACGCTCCCGAAACCGGCGGAGAGGCCGCCGAGGACGAGGATCTCGACGGGATGATGTCGAGTATACGCAAGGCCGACCGCCGGCAGAAGGTGCGCGCCGCGCTGTATGCCGTGTCTGTGATCGTGCTGATCGTCGTCGCGATTTACGCGTGGTATGCGTATCGCGACCAGTTCATCCCGAATATCGACATGGAGGAAGCCGGGCAGATGGCCTGGGAGAAGACCAACGATCCTCAGTGTCGCTCGCTGATCGACCAGGTGACCGAGATCGGCGAGGATTTCTACGAGTACGAGAGCGTCATCGAAGAGCACATTCTGGGCGATGATCCGGAGAAGATCCGCGAGATTCGACGCCGCCTGGATACGTTCGAGGCGCGGCTGAACAAGGCCGAGGAGCTATCGGACGACGCAGAACTTCGCTATGAGGATTCCGCTCGTCAGCTCGAAGACTGGTTCGAGTACGTCGACACCGAGATCGGCTTTGTCGACCAACTCGCCGAGGAGCGGCTCGCCCAACTCGAGCGTGAGGCGGACAGCGAGGGAGCCGGGAGCGACGGTTCCGACGAGGATGGCGGCATCCTGGTTTATTCGGCCGATGCCGACCAGAAAGCACGCGTCGAGGACGACGATGCGCCCGAAAAGACCCCCGTGGAACGGCGGGACGGGGCGCTGATCGCGCTACACGACGCTTTCCAAAATTTCAGAGTCTGGCACAGTGCCAATGCGCACCCGTGCGGGGCCGCGGCCGAGGATGAAAAGCCGTGGCGTCCCGAGTCGGGGTCTGGCTCCAACGAGAGTGAGCCTGCCGAAGCACCGACCGAGTGACCGACCTTCTTTTTCGAGGATATTTCGAACGATGTTGTCTTTGAGAGCAACGCGAGAACGACGCCTTCTGCGTTTCGTGGGCGTGATGGCGTTGGTATTTGCGCTTGGTTGTGGCGATGGATGCGACAACGGCGGAAATAACGGCACTGGCACGGATGTGGGCGATGTTGCCGACGGAGGCGAGGACGCGCAGCCCGACGCGGATGCGTCTGTCGCATGCGAGCCCAACGAGATCATCGAGTGCAGCCCTGAGAATAGCCCGGGCCTGAGGCGCTGCAACGCCACGGGTGATGCGATCGTGCAGGGGAGTTGTGACGGTACTGCGGTCTGCCGCAGCGGCGAATGTGTCGACGTAACCTGCATTCCCGGCAACCGCCGCTGCGAGAACGACGCCCAGCCGCAGTTGTGCGACCAGGACGGCGACGCGTTCGTCGACCAGGAGACCTGCGAAGAGGGCGCCATCTGCGAGGACGGGTTTTGCCTGAACCGCTGCGAGATCGCCGAGCGCCGCAACAGCTATATCGGCTGCGAATACTGGGCCGTCGAGCTCGAAAACCACCTGCTGAATGACACGGAAGATGGAGACGCACTCCCCGAAGATCAGCTGCCACCGTACGCATTGGTGCTGGCGAATACCTCGACCACCTACGATTCACGGGTGAGCGTGAAGATCGGTGAGGACCAGTACGCTGAGGCAGTTGCGGAGCGAACGGTCGCCTCCGATGTCCCGCTGCCCGGGACCGACTATGTCACGGTGTACTCGGAGCTGCTCGACCAGCAAGGAAACCGACTCGCAGGCCCGATCGACGGGGAGATCCGCGACGTCCCGCTGCCGAAGGGAGCGCTGCTGACGCTTATCTTGCCATCGCGCTCGGTTCCGTTCGGAAAGAGCTCGCTCGAGCAACTCGCCTACAAGATCGAGTCGACTCAGCCTGTCGTCGCCTACCAGTTCAACCCCCTGTGCTGTAACTACAATTTCACCAACGACGCCAGCTTATTGCTGCCGAAGAGCGCGCTCACCGAAAACTACATGCAGTTGGGTTACGCCGTGTGGAACGGCGGCGAGCGCCGCATCGACCAGCCGTTCTCCCCATCGATCACGGTGATGGCGACCGAGCCGGGGACCACGGTCGACGTTCGGCTCCGGGAGCCTAAGGGCACCGACGAGGACGGAAACCCGCGGCCGTTCAGCGAGGTCATCTATCCGTTCGACATCGATGAATCCCGGGTGTCCGGACCCGACGCCAATGGAGTCGTCTCAGTCGGCCTCGAGCCGTTCGAGGTGCTCAATATCGCCGGCTCGGGTGTGTCCCCCACCGAGGATCTAACCGGCTCGCTGATCGAGGCGAGCAAGCCGATCGCGGTCTTCAGCAGCCACACCTGCGCGTACGTACCGTTCAATGCTCCCGCATGTGACCACCTGGAGTCGCAGCTCTTCCCGCTCGAGACATGGGGCCAGCGCTTCGTCGCCTCGCCCCTGAAGATCCGCGGCGACGATCCCGAGGGGACTCGCGAGGGGACCTACTGGAAGTTCGTCGCTCGTGACGGGGACACGCGTATCGACACGGGCATCGATATCGCCCGGCCCAATGTGCTGCCACCCGCCGACGAGGGTGTCACGCCGTGCGAGCAGTACGCCGACGCGCCCGAGACCGGCGTCTTCACGCTCGACCGCGGAGAGACCTGCGAATTCGGCACGCGCCGTTCGTTTGTCGTCGAATCAGATAAGCCCATCATGCTCGGCGCATTCCTGTCGGGCCAGAACACCGTTACCGACCAGGCCGACTTCGGTGTTCACGCCGGTGATCCGGCCTTCTTTCTCGTGCCGCCACAGGAGCAGTACCGAAACGAGTATTCCTTCCTGACGCCGTCCACCTACTTCGTCAGCTATGTCACCGTGACCATCAATCCCGGGGTCAACGTGACGCTGGATGGCGAGACGTTGGATTTGACTCAGTACGACTACGAAGAGTATCCAGACCGCGGAATCGCCCGGGCGCATATTCCGCTCGAGGAAGGTCCGCATCGAATCGAGGCGCCGATCCCCTTCGGGATCGTCGTCTACGGTTATGACGATTACGTCTCATACGCCTACACCGGCGGTCTGAACTTCAAGAAGCTCAACGAATGGGAGCGATGAGGTTCGACGCCACTTGCCGCGCCAGGACCCATGGCTGAACCCGGTCAAATCATCGACGGACGCTTCACTCTCGAGGAGAAGATAAGCCAGGGAGGGGTCGGGGCGATATGGCGATCGACGCAGGCGCCCCACGATCGCACGGTTGCGCTCAAGCTGCTCCGCCCGGAGATGTCGAATCGGCCGCGGGTTCGGCGCCGCTTTGCTCGCGAGGCGCGTGCGGCGTCTCGATTGTCTCATGAAAATATCGCGTCGGTGTACGACTTCGGAGTCGATGAGCAGGGCCGGATGTTCATCGCGATGGAGTTGATCGTCGGTGAGCCGGTCTCGCGGTGCATCCAGACCGGCCTGTCGCTGCGAAACATCCTGCTACTGGTGGACTTATTGCTCGCTGGACTCGCGAATGCTCACGCGCGCGGAGTCGTCCACCGCGATCTCAAACCCGACAATATCTTACTCGCAGGCTCGGACCTGCCCGATAAACTCGGCGTGCCCAAGATCGTGGACTTCGGGATCGCGCGCGTCGCGCACGACGACGAGGACAGGGACCCGCGAGACACGCGCCAGGACGAGGTCGTCGGTACACCGCGCTACATGAGTCCGGAGCAGGCCACCGGCGAGCGCAACCTGGGCCCCGCCAGCGATCTGTACAACGTCGGCCTGATGCTCTTCGAGTTGATCACCGGCTCGCCCCCGTTTGGAGCGGCAAAGGGACTCGACGTGATGGTGCGCCACGTCCACGACCCCATTCCGCCACTCGAACCCCGGGAGGGCCTCGAGGTTCCGGAGGAGCTCGAACACCTGCTTCGGCAATTGCTCTCCAAGGAGCCTCGAGACCGTCCTCGATCGGCGGCGGAGGTCCGCATGGCGCTGCAGCCGCTCATCGAGGCAACCAACCAGAACCCGAGCGCGCTGATCGTTCCGGCTGGTGCGAGTCGCGTCACCGATGAAGTCACCCTGCAGACCGTCAGAAATAGGCTCGAAGGCGGGTTCGAGGACGGCGATCCGACGATTCAGGATGTCCCCGGCGTCAGGGAGACTGCGCGCAAAGAGGTGCGCGAGGCGGCGATGGGCACGTCGTTCCAGTGGGTGCCGCTCGTGGGGCGCCTCGACGAGCGCGAGCACCTCCAGGACCTGGTCAGTCGCGTCCGAGCCGATGGTCGCGGCTGTCAGGTGCTGATGTACGGTGAGGCGGGGGTCGGAAAGACGCGGCTGACCATGTGGCTGCGCGAGCAGTGCGAGGAGTACGGCTTGCTCAGGTCCCACCTCGGGGCATTCACGCGTGGTGGGTCGAACGGCTTGCGCGGCCTCCAGGAGGTCCTCGAGGGACTCTTCGAGACTCACGGGATGGGTGAGCGAGACGTGGCGAGCGCGGTTCAGGAGCGTCTCGACGACTGGGGTCGCCCCGAAGCGAGCGATGCGGATGCCGTCGTGGAGTTCCTGCGACCGCACGGGCGCTCCCCCGAGAGCGGTCTGAACGCTGGGATGCCCACGCACGCGCTGTTCGCTGCGATCGTTCGGGTGCTGGAGGCTGCTGCGCGGCATCGGCCGCGACTACTGATCCTCGATGACGTGCACTGGGCCGGCAACGAACTCGCCGACTTCCTGGACTACCTCGCCGTCGAGATGCGTCATCGGCCGATTCCGCTGCTCGTGGTCTGCACCATCCGTACCGAGGATCTGGCCGACCGACCGGAGCTCGAGAACCGGTTGCAGGGCCTGAGCCGCTACGTCGGCGAGACGGTCGAGCGCATGGAGCTAAAGCGCCTCGAGAAGCATGTTGGCGATCAGTTGGTCCACGCGATCCTGCCCAGCGCTCCCGAGTTGACCGAGATCGTCTACGAGCGATCCGGTGGGAACCCCCTGCATCTGGTCCTTTTGTTGCGCTATCTGCGCGAGGAAGGTCTGCTCGAGCGCGACGGTGATACCTGGCGGGCGACACATCTCGGTCGGGTCAAGGCCGCGATGCCGCCCAGCCTGGCGGACCTGTTCCAGGTGCGCGTCGAGCAGGTCGAGCATCGCGCGACAACCGACGGACGCCTGACCGATCTCCTGGTGCGCGCCGCGATCGCTGGCCCACGCTTCGACTACGACGTGCTCGAGGAGATGGTTCGCCTCGAAGGCGTCGAATCACGCGTCGAGTCGTTCGACACGGATTTCGACCGTGCCCTGGCCGAGGGGTTGCTGGTCGAAGCCGAGGCCAAGCGCGAAGACTTCTACCAGTTTAGCCACGGTCTGTTGCGCGACTACTTCATGCGCGATCACCTCGGTCCCGGCGAGTTCAGAAAGCTGCACCGCATCGCCGCGGAGGCCAAGGAGCGGGTCCACGGGGTCAACGCCGGACAATTCGCCCTCGAGATCGCAGCGCACTGGCACGCTGGACGTGACAGCGAGCGCGCACTGATATGGTACGCACGCGCGGCCAAGGCGCTGCGGGGCTCCTTCATGCTGCGCCAGTCGGCCGAGGCGTACCAGAAGTGCATGGAGTTGATGGACCGCAAGCTCGGTATTTCCGGTCAGTCTGCCAGCGAGTTGCCCGCGATCGACGAGATGCAGCGCTTCGAGGAGGCCGGGGTCGATCGCTCCGATTATCTGGATATGCTCACCGGGTCTGCGGACCTGCAGGAGGGCTTTGGCGACTTCGACCGCGCCGAGCGAACGTATCGTCGGGTCGTGCGTATGGTGGGCAAGGCCGAGTCGAAGGCCGGGGAGAAAGTTCAGCGTGCGCTCGGATCGAGCTGGCTGGGCCTCGGGCATATCGCCTGGCAGCGCGGCGACTTCGAGGCGGCCGAGTGGGCATTCGAAAAGGCCAGGGCGATCGCCGAGAGCAGCGATGCGCTGGAGTCACTCGATGACGACGCGCTGCGGGGACTCGCCCGCGTATTCTGGCACCGGGGAGAGTACGGGAGGGCACGCGAGCTCGCCGACAAGGCGCTCGAGTCGGCTCGGCATCAGGCAGACGTCGAGGCCGAGGCCGAGGCGCTGTGGATCCTGGGTGAGGTCGCACGGCTGCGCGGCGAGGGAGCGGCGGCGCGAGACTACTACGAGACCTCTGCGGAGCTGGCGCGCTCGGTGGATTCACCGGTCGCGCTCGTGCGAAACCTGCTGTCGATGGCGCAGCTCTCGCGCTACAAGAAGTCGTTTGCCGAGGCGACGGACCTCTATCGGCGCGCGCTGCGTCTGCACGAGAACCTCGGCGACCGGCGCGGTGCCGGCAAGTGTTACAACGGGCTGGGCGATATCGCGCGCTTCGAGCAGCGATACGTCGACGCTCAGGAACACTACACGCGCGCGCTCGATATCTATCAGTCGATCGGCGCCGAATACGACGTTGCAGTGGTCTACACGAACCTGGGATTGACCGCCGTGTCGCTGGACGAATTCGCGGCGGCCGATCGCTACCTCTCGGCGGCGCTGAGCATGGTGACGGGCGAGGAGTACCCCTATCTTCTGGCCGGCATCGAGTTCAACCGGGCGCTCGTCAAGTGGTTCCTGGGCGAGCAGCAGGGCAGCCGTAGCGTGTTGGGGAAGGCGCTGGAGCGCGCGGAGCGCTTTCCCATTCCGGACCTGGATTACGCCGAGCCACTCGAGCGACTCGGCTCGCTCTATCACGCCGATGGAGATCTGTGGTGGGCGAAGAAGTCGTGGGAGTACGCCGCCGACATCTACCGTGAGCTCGGGCTGGACGACGACCTCGAGCGGATCGAAGCAAAAGTAGCCGAGGCGTTTTAGACTCCCGGGAAGAAACCCTCCGCATCGTCAGACCGGCTGATTTTCACGAGCTCTTCGTCGTCTTGCATCGACGTAGCCTCCGGCTACGCCTGCTTCAGACGACTTCGATCTCGTACAAAATCATCTCGCCCTGACTCGGTCCAGGTTTCTTCCCAGGAGTCAACTTGTCAAATCTACCGTGCGTCAGGCTGCTTCAGATGTCTGGCGCATGATGCGGCGGATGCCGGTCACCGCGCGATACAGCCCGGCTTCGCCGCGCATGCTTCGCTCACCCAGGCTGCACAGAAATAGCATCTCACCGTCGATCATAAATGGGCGGATGCGCAGCGTGTCGAGGTCGGCTTCGGGCATCATCGAGGCGACCTTTGACAACACGCTCTCTCGGCTCGCCTCGCCGCGATGCTTGTGGAGCACGGGGGCAAATGCAGCGAGCACGGACGCGTCGATGTCTTCGCCTGCACTGGCGAGCACGAGACCGTTGTTGTCTCCGAGCACGAAGCTCTCGAGGTGGTGATTCTCGAAAATATGCTCGAGCTGGAAATTGATAGCCTGATACGTCTGCTTACTGCGTTTTTCGCGACGTTCGAACGGGTAATTGATGAGACCCATGGTTCCTCCGTGGTTATCGCTCTTCTGAGAGCGGGCGTTTCGTCAACCGATGCGTACAGCGTGCTGACCGTCCTTGGCTCGCACCACATCGGTGGCACACGGTCACTGTACGACGTTGTCCCACATCCGCAATTTTTTTGGCGCTGGGCTGTCAGCCTGCGTCTGCGATCCGTGCCAAAATTGCTGTCATGTCCCGAAATGAAGGACGGTGTGCGCGATCGTCCAGCACGCGCAAGCATCGAAAACCCAAGGCGCCGCGCATATTTGCGCCAGACGGCGGGCTTGACGGTCGGGGGGCGACCCTCTAATTTCCGCGCGGTGGAAGAAATTACTATTGCCACACGATTCACGACGGGGCCGGACGGCCTCGACGGCGCACGCCCGGGGAAGGCCGGTGCAGACCGGAACAGGCGTATTAGGGGTGGATCGCGCGGGTGTTAGGAATCGTACGCTTTCGGACGGTATGTAACTTGCAAAAACATATATCGTCGATCGTTTACTAACGTGATGTCCCGTCATCGACGCGGTGACGGGCCTCGCAACAAAAAGAGTTCGAGTCAGCCGGCGCATCCAGTGCGTCGGGGAGAACAACTTCGAGGAGCTATCCATGCGAGATGGATTGAGAATTGGACTTACCGGTGCGGCACTCGTCGCACTGATTGGACTGCCCAGCACGGCATTCGCCCAGGTCGCCCCGCAAGAACCCGAAGCAACAGAGGACGAGCTCGACGAAGACGTCGATGCGATGATCGAGGAAGAGGCCGAAGAGAAGAAGCCCTGGGAAGTATCGGCGAGCCTGATGACCCGTGTGGGTCAGGGCACGTTCGTACAACAGGAGCCCGACACCGAGTTTGGTAGGGAAGAAGGCCCGGCCGAAGGTTTTGCCAATCGTGTCGTCAATGTCTACTCGCTGTCTCCGAGCTACAAGCTCGATGACTTCACGTTTTCCGGCAGTTTGTCGTTCTCGCACTGGCTGACCCGAGGCGGCGGTACGTCTGCGGTCCCCTACAGCTCGAACGCCAACGAGCCCAACGAGTTTCGTCTGCAGGACATCGGGCTGTCTGCGGCATGGTCCGGATACAGCATCGAGCCCATCGATACGCGTGTCTCCGCGAACTTCACGACCTACCTGCCTACCAGTAAGGTCAGCCAGACTGAAAACTTGATCCTGACCAACGTACTCAGCGGATCGCTTTCGAAGACCTTCTTCGAGAAACTATCGTTGACGTATGGTCTCTCGGGCCTGTGGCTTCCGCACTCGACGACTTCTCCGACGATCGACCCCGAGGTCGCCGATAACATTCGAACCGGCACGCTCCTCGCCGATGCGACCTCTGACCTGGCCGGCAACGGCGAGGCGAAGATCGCCGGATACAACATCGAGTATGGAGTCGGCACGTCGCTGTCTGCGTCGATCCCGGTCTGGAAGGACCTGTCGTTCTCGACCTCGTACTCCCTGACCAAGTATTGGACGTACGACATAGACAACGACGATCAGCGCAGGTCTGAGCTGGAAGACGAAAATGGCGTGCGCGTCGCCGATAGTGGACGGGGCACCGCGGATATCTCCACGACGACGTTGTCGCTGTCCTACCCGGTCAACGATTATCTCTCGTTGAGCGGCGGCCTCTACACACGTGGTCCCGTCAAGACGCTGGACAACAAGGGATTCCGCTTCCCGTTCTGGAATACCAACGGTGCGGCGAACAATTTCTCCGCCGTCCAGTTGTCCATCGAGGGCTCGTACTAAGACGACGGTTGTTGAATAAGCCAAAAGGGCGCCCCGAAAATTGGGGTGCCTTTGTAGCGCCCAGGGACAGACAGACGAGTCCCTGGGCGCTTCTATGTTTGACTCGTGTGTAAAAAGTCTCCCGTCGCCATCGTCGGCTGATTTTCCCGCTATCTTCGCCGTCAATACTCGACGATGCCGTTGGCATCGCCTGCGTTTGCCG
>JBNJFZ010000183.1:0-10792 GCA_051747295.1 Myxococcota bacterium | reverse complement strand
CGTGCCCTCAGAGGGGGGGCTGAAACAGCGCCTCCTACTGCTTGACACCTATAATTCAGGCGTGTTAGTTCCGGCGCGACTCTCTCGACTGGCGAGAGAAATGGCAGTTCCGCCGTTGATTAAGTACGCCTCGCAGAAACGACGGTCATGATCCAAACACTGACCACCCAGGCTGCACCCGTTGTGGCCGCCGCTGCTATCGACCTCGATGGCACCGTGCTCATTCAATTCGTCATCTTTGCGTTCGTCCTGCTCTTCCTGCACTTCGTGCTCTTCCGGCCGTACCTCAAGGCAGTGGATGCACGTGAGGAAGGAGTGGGAGGTGCGCGCGAGGAAGCCGCGGAGATGGAAGCGCGTGCTTCGAATATGATCGACGAGTACGAACAGAAGATGCGACAGGCTCGACGTGACGCACAGGACGTGCGCGAGTCGCTTCGCAATCAAGGCCTCCAGGAGCAAACCGACATGGTCGAGGATGTGCGCGACGAGATCGGTGACACGCTCGCTGAGGAGCGCGAACAGATTCGAGAGCAGGTCGAGTCCGCCAAGGCCGACATCAAGAGTCGCTCCGAGCAGCTCGCCTCGGCGATGGTCGACAAGATCCTGCCGGCGGCGTAATCGATACGCCGACGCTGAATCCATCCGAAGGACCCCGACGATGACGAACGACAAACCAAATACGATGCTGGTGGGCGCCGCCGCGGTGCTGGCCGTCTTGCTGCTCGCAGAACCGGCTTTCGCCGCGGGCGGGGGCGAGGAAGGCTTCCCGTGGTTGAACTGGGGCTTCAGCATCCTCAACCTGATCATCTTCTTGTGGCTGATCGTCAAGTTCGGCGGATCCCAGATCCAGGGCTTCTTCAAGAACCGTCGCGAAGAACTGATCGACGATCTCGAAGAAGCGCGCCGCCTGCGTGAGGAAGCGGAGGCGCGATTGGAGGAGTACTCCACGAAGCTCGACGCGCTCGAAGACGAGCGCAAGAAGCTGCTCGACGAGTACCACGAGCAGGGAGAGCGCGAGAAAAAGCGCATTATCGAAGAAGCGAAAGAGCAGGTCGAGCGGATGCACCGCGACGCTCAAGTCACGATCGCCCAGGAGACCAAGAAGGCGATCGCCGAGCTCGAGACGCAGGCTGTGGATCTGGCCGTGGAGATGGCCGAGGACCTGGCCAAGAAGCGGTTGGACAGCGGCCAGCGCGACAAGCTGGTCGCCAACTACGTCGGCGAGCTCGAAGGACTCGAGCGGGACGGCGAGTCGGAACGCGCGGCTTGAATTTAGCCAAGATGTGGAGTCACTGAGATGTCAGGTCACCCGGTAGCAAAACGATACGCGCACGCCCTGCTGGAGCTGGGCACGGAGCGAAGCAATACCGACGCACTGCGTGAGCAGCTCGACGGTCTGGCCGAGCTCTATGCCGACAGCAAGGTCTTTCGCACCTCGATGCTCAATCCGAGCGTCCAGCTCGAGGAGCGCCGCAACACGGTTCGCGCGATCGCCGAGAAGCTGGAGCTCGACGATATCGTCAAGAACTTTTGCTTGCTCTTGCTGGACAACGACCGCTTCGGCGTCTTGCCGCATATCGCGGAGGTCTTTGGGAAGATGGTCGATGACCGCTCCGGGAATATCCGGGCGACGATCACCAGCGCCAGCGAGCTCGACGACGAACAGGTCGATCAGATCAAGAAGGCGCTCTCGGCCGTGACCGGCAAGAACGTGTTCGTCGAGAAGGCCGTGGACGAGTCGCTGTTGGGCGGCGTGGTCGCGCGAGTCGGCGGCCGCGTCTATGACGGGTCGGTGCGAAGCCAACTCGAGAGCCTGCGAGAGAGTATTCTCCGGGAAGTTTAAAGAAATCACCGGCGGCCTCCCGTGGGCCGCTTATACACATTGGCCCTCCGCAGACGTCGGCGGGCTTGGCAGCTTGATTCTTACCAAGAGGACGACGCAACGATGGACATCAACATCGAAGAGATCAGTTCCATCATCAAAGATCAGATCGAGAACTACGACAAGCGGGTTTCCGTCGAGGAAACCGGCACGGTCATCTCGGTCGGTGATGGTATCGCACGTATTTACGGTCTCGAGTCGGCGATGGCCGGTGAACTCCTCGAGTTCCCCCACGACGTCTTTGGGATGGTGCTGAACCTCGAGGAAGACAACGTCGGTGCGGCGTTGCTCGGGGACGACACCAAGATCGTCGAGGGCGACGAGGTCAAGCTCACCGGACGTATCGTCGATGCGCCGGTCGGCCCCGAGCTCGCGGGCCGCGTGGTCAACTCGCTGGGCCGTCCCATCGACGGGAAGGGCCCGATCGACAGCGACAAGCGCCGTCGCGTCGAGGTCAAGGCGCCCGGTATTATCGAGCGTCAGTCGGTCCACGAGCCGCTCCAGACGGGCCTGAAGGCCATCGACTCGATGGTCCCGATCGGCCGTGGTCAGCGTGAGCTCATCATCGGCGACCGTCAGACCGGAAAGACCGCGGTCGCGGTCGACACGATCATCAACCAGAAAGGCCTGGGCGTAAACTGCATCTATGTCGCCGTCGGGCAGAAGGAGTCGACCGTCGCACAGGTGGTCGACCGCCTGGAGCGATACGGAGCGATGGAGTACACGACGGTCGTCAACGCCACGGCGTCGCAGCCGGCGCCCCTGCAGTTCCTCGCCCCCTACACCGGATGCACCATCGGTGAGTGGTTCCGAGACAACGGCAAGCACGCACTGATCATCTACGACGATCTCTCCAAGCAGGCGGTCGCGTATCGTCAGCTCTCGCTGCTGCTTCGTCGTCCGCCCGGACGCGAGGCGTATCCCGGAGACGTCTTCTACATCCACAGTCGACTGCTCGAGCGCGCGGCGAAGATGTCCGACGATGAGGGCGCGGGGAGTCTCACCGCCCTGCCGGTCATCGAGACCCAGGCCGGCGACGTCTCGGCCTACATCCCCACGAACGTGATTTCGATCACCGACGGTCAGATCTTTTTGGAGACGGACCTGTTCAACGCAGGTGTCCGCCCGGCGATCGACGTCGGTAACTCGGTCTCCCGAGTCGGTGGTGCCGCTCAGACCAAGGCGATGAAGAACGTCGCGGGTACGTTGAAGCTCGATCTGGCGCAGTACCGTGAGCTCGAGGCCTTCAGCCAGTTTGCCTCGGACCTGGACAAGTCGACGCAGAACCAACTCGCCAAGGGTGAGCGTCTGGTCGAGATCCTCAAGCAGCCTCAGTATGACCCGCTCAACGTCGCCAAGCAGATCCTCATCATCTTCGCCGCGAACGCCGGCTACCTGATGAAGCTCGAGGTCGACGATCTCCGCGAGTACGAGGATGGGCTGTACGACTTTGCCGAGAGCAAAGACCCGGAGCTCTGGGACAAGATCAAGAGCGACGGAAAGTTCGGCAAGAAGATCCGCGAAGATGGTCAGTCGGATGTCACGGCTGAGGCGCTGGAGATTCTCGACGAGTACACCGAGAACTTCCTCGCCTCCCAGAGTTCGGCGGCAGCTGAGTAATCGACCGTCACCTGACGTACCAATGCCCCGCATGAGCGGGGCGTGTTCTCAAATCGAGCCAGGGCCATGCCTAGCCTCAAGGACATCAAGACGCGGATCAATTCCGTCAAGAACACCCGCAAGATCACCAAAGCGATGAAGATGGTGGCGGCGGCGAAGCTCAATCGCGCTCAACAGCGCGTGCAGGCTGCTCGCCCCTATTCGCGCAAGATGCGGGAGGTGATCGCCAACCTCGCCGAGCGGGCCGACGAAGACGCGCATCCGTTGCTGGAAGAGTACGAAGACGTCGAGAAGACGCTCATATACGTCGTGTCGAGCAATCGCGGGTTGTGCGGCGGGTTCAACGCCACCCTCTTTCGCGAGTTGAACAACTTCAGCGCCAAGGAAGAGATCTCGGGCGAGGAGATCGACATCGCTGCCGTCGGCCGAAAGGCCGCCGAGAGCTACGGTCGTGCAGAAGGTTATGAGGTCGTCGCCGACCATCGCGAGATTATCGGTGAGGTCAGCTACGACAACGCCAAAGTCCTGGCGGATGAGGCGATCGAGCTGTTCCTCGACGGCGAGTACCAGGAGATCTACATCGCCTACAACGAGTTCGTCTCGGCGATTCAGTACGAAGAGACCGTCGAGCCTCTGCTGCCGCTGGACATTGAAGCGCTCCGCGGCGGTGATGGAGACGAAGAAGAGGCCAGCGACGAGCCGGCCGATATCTCCGAGTATATCTACGAGCCCGACGAAGATGCTCTGTTGGCCAATACGCTGCCAAACTTCGTCGAGATCCGCTTCCTCCAGGCGCTACTCGAGTCCGACGCGGCCGAGCAAGGCGCCCGAATGACGGCGATGGATAACGCAACGACCAACGCCGAGGAAATGATCGACGACCTGACGCTCCAGTACAACCGGGCGCGCCAGGCCTACATCACGAAAGAAATCTGCGAGATTGTCAGCGGCGCCGAGTCCCTAGAGGGCTAACCCGTTTCGATTTTCAACGCCCCGCCCCGAGTCTTCGGACCCGGTGGGGATTCAAATAGCAAGTCGCGAATACCGAGGAGTAAATCATGTCCGCATCTCCCCAAGAGTCTGGTGCCTCCAGCGAAACGATCCAGGACGGCGCCAAATACGGCGAAGTCGTCCAGGTCATGGGGCCTGTCGTCGACGTGTCTTTTCCCGCCGAAGACGTCCCCCCGATTTTGACCGCGCTCAAGGTCACGAACTCGACCATCTCCGACAAGGAGTGGAACCTGGTGCTCGAGACCGCGCAGCACCTCGGCGAGGGCCGAGTCCGTGCGATCGCAATGGATACGACCGACGGTCTGGTGCGGGGCAAGAAAGTGCTCAATACCGGAAATACCATCACGGTGCCGGTCGGGGAGAAGGTCCTCGGTCGAATTCTGGACGTCACCGGCGAGCCGCAGGATGACATCAAGATCTTCATCCTCAATGACGGGACGAAAGTCCGGGGCATGGTCGATGAAGAGAAGGAGGACGAGACGTCCTACACGGTCCGGATTCGGGGTAGCGCGGAAGACCACGCCCTCCATGAACTGACCGATAAGAAGATCTCGAAGACGAACGTCAAAGAGATCCTGGAGATCGAATCCGAAGAGCGTTGGCCCATCCATCGCGAGGCGCCTTCGTTCGACGAGCAGGCGACCTCGCGAGAGGCGTTCGAGACCGGGATCAAGGTCGTCGACCTGCTCGCTCCGTACGCACGTGGCGGAAAGACCGGCCTGTTCGGCGGTGCCGGTGTCGGAAAGACCGTCCTCATCATGGAGCTGATCAATAATATCGGTACCGAGCACGGTGGTTACTCCGTGTTTGGTGGCGTGGGTGAGCGCACGCGTGAAGGAAACGACCTGTACTTCGAGATGATGGAGTCGGGCGTTCTGGCACCGAACGGCGATTGGGAGAACTCCAAGACCGCGCTGTGCTACGGTCAGATGAACGAGCCCCCCGGAGCGCGTGCTCGTGTCGCACTGACCGCGCTGACGGTCGCCGAGTACTTCCGTGACGTCGGCGGAAAAGACGTGCTGCTGTTCATCGACAATATTTTCCGCTTCACGCAGGCGGGCTCCGAGGTCTCCGCGCTCCTCGGTCGTATTCCTTCTGCTGTCGGTTACCAGCCGACGTTGGCCACCGAGATGGGTGAGCTCCAGGAGCGTATTACGACCACGAGTAAGGGCTCGATTACCTCGGTACAGGCCGTTTACGTCCCGGCGGATGACCTTACGGACCCGGCTCCGGCGACCACCTTTGCTCACCTGGACGCGACGACGGTTCTGTCTCGTGCGTTGGCGCAGAAGGCGATTTACCCGGCGGTCGACCCGCTCGACTCCAGCTCGACGATTCTCGAGCCGGAAGTCGTCGGCGAAGAGCACTACAACGTCGCACGTGAGGTCCAGGAGACGCTCCAGCGCTACAAGGAGCTCCAGGACATCATCGCGATTCTCGGTATGGACGAGCTCTCCGAGGAAGATAAGCTCGCCGTCGAGCGTGCGCGAAAGATCGAGAAGTTCCTCTCGCAGCCGTTCCACGTCGCCGAGCAGTTTACCGGCATGAAGGGACGCTACGTGAAGCTCGAGGACACGATTGCTGGCTTCAAGGCGCTGATCGACGGAGAGGTCGACCACCTGCCGGAGCAGGCATTCTACCTCGTGGGTACGCTCGACGAGGCGATCGAGAAGGGCGAGAAGATCCTCGAAGAGGAAGCATAATTCGTCAGTGAGGCGCGGCTCGGACGGGTCGCGCCTCCCGACTGAATCCTTTTATACGACGATCGCGCGGGCAAGTCGCCGCAGCGATCTTCGGACCAGGAAGCACGCATGGCAAAAGAACGAGTCAAACTGGAAGTCGTCACGCCCGAGCAGGCAGTGCTCGCCGAAGAGGTCGAAGAGGTTGTCCTCCCCGGCGAATCCGGCCAGATGGGTGTGCTGCCAGGTCACTTGCCTCTGCTTTCGACGCTCAGCATCGGTGAGATGGTCGTCTACAACGACGGCGAGAAGCGCAACTTCGTGATCGAAGGTGGGTTGGTCGAGGTCCTCGACGACCACATCAGCGTCCTCACCAAGAGCTGTCAGGGCATCGACGAGATCGATATCGAGCACGCCCGAGAAGAGCTCAAAGAGGCAGAGACCGAGATCAAGCGCCTCGAAGAAAAGGCCGAGTCGGACGAGGGCGAAGATGAGTTGCTCGAGAAGTATCGCGAGTCACTCAAGCGTGCCCGAACACGTCTGCTGGTCGCTGATTCGGACGACTCCGAGCACTGAGATAGCGCACAGGATCGAAACACGAAGAGCCCGCTGGCCAACAGGTCAGCGGGCTCTTCGTGTTTCAGGAAAGTCGTGTTGGTCGAGCGCTATTCGCCGTCCGGAGCGGGACCAGTTTGGTCGGCATCGGGGTTCGGTGGGCCGCCCGCGTCAGGCGTCGTGGCGCCATCACCGGCGTCGGCGTCGACGGAGGGCTGATCGGGCATTTTCTCGGGTGCCGGCGGCAGCCCCTGAAGCGCCGGCGGGCTCGGCATGAACATCTGGGCCTGGCGCGACACGCGGGCGATTTGCTCGGGGGTGAACACGGCGTGGACGTTGGCATAGACGCCGTCGGTGCGGCAGGTGAGGCGGTCGAGCAATTCGTTGATCTTCAACATTCGACCCGCAAAGCCGATCTGCCGCTTTATTTCACCCTTGATGCGCGGGCAGGCGCGGACGAACTTTTCGGCCTCGTCCTCCGTGCGGAACTTCAGGTCGATATCGAGCGTCGGGGACTCCGGATTCGTCACCATCAGCTTGGCCACCTCGACGTTTCGAAGCTGCCCGTACCCAGGCACGATGTAGTAGAGCCGCTCTCCGCTGAGCAGCACGATCGTATCGTCGCGCTCGGCGGTGCGCTCGATCTGCTCGAGGCCGCCGATGAGCGAGGCCTGCGGCACCTCGGCTTGCTCGGCAGAGTCCGCGCCCTCGTCAGACGCGACGAGCGGCGAGTCTGACGAGAGGTCGCTTGTGAGCATCGGGAGCCACTCGGGCCGAGTGACGACGGCGAGCCCCTGCTTTGCCAGCAAGATCTTGCGCGGGTCCTGGTAGCGACCTTCCGGCGGCACGAGCGCGCGCATCGGACGGCCAGCATGGGTCTCCCAGTCTGCTTTCGTCTGGAAACGACTGTCCAAAAGAGACTTCATGTCCGGGTCGGTCTTTTCGTGACGCACCGCGATGAACGTCTGCTGGAGGTATTGCGGGTTGGCCGACGCCATGAAGAACGAGTTCATGTCTTCGATCGGATCGAACCCGGTCGAGTGGGCCAGAATGCGAAAGTCCGGCTGGTTTTCCAGGAGCTTACGAATGCCGTCTTCGTACGGCGTGCCCCGAATCTTGCTGACGCGGACCAGGCCCGTCATGCGGGTGTTCCCGGGCCCATAGTTGCGAAGGTTCGGAATCTCGTTGGGGCCGCCGCGGTCGACGCCCGGCATCTTCTCCTGCTCGGCGAAGTAGTTCTCCGATGCATCCTCGTCGGGCTCTTGCTTTTTCTTCTTATTTTCGGCGAGCGGTGCGCGCTCTTCGGACTCGACCGGGGAGGGAGTCGGTTGTGGCTCGGGCTGCTCGTCGGGCTCGGGCTTTTCTTCTGGTTCCGGCTCGGGTTTTTCTTCGGGTTCGGGTTCTTCTTCGGGCTCGGGCTTCTCTTCTGGTTCCGGCTCCGGCTCTTCTGTGGGTTCGGGCTTTTCTTCCGGCTCCGGCTTGTCCTCGGGCTCGTCCTCCGGAACGGGCATCTCCTCGAGCTCGGCCCAGCGACCCTTCGACTGGCCATGGCCGATACCGCGCATGTCGCGAAGCTCGTCCGCCCACTCCATGTCGAATTCGGGAGCCTCCGGCTGGATCCGCATCATCAGCAACGGCACCAGCGGGCCCAGGTGCAGAGCCATACTGGCGAGTAGCGCCCAGACCAGTACGGGGAGCTTCCAGCGGCTGCGGGACTCCTCGGTGTTCTCGGCGGACTCCTCCGCCTCCTGGTTTTCAGCATCCTCAGCCATGTGTCACGCGTTCGACGCCAGAATAGGTGGGCTATCGAGAGTGCCCGGAAAGTCACATGCTCTAAACTAGACCCCGGTGCCATGACATTCCAAGCGAGACTCGCGGACTGTCACTCGCAAGCCGACCGCGCTTGCGTCTCCGTGTGGTGTGAGATAGTTGTTTGCCGGTTCTCGGGCGCATCGAGCGCGCCCACCCCAAACACCACCCGATATCAGATATCTAGATATGGCGGACAATCAGTCGGACGACAAAGCGAACAAAGACGACAAACCCAAGCGTCGCAAGAAGGTCCAGGTCGTCGAGGAGACGGTCGAGGAGCCGGAGACTCCCGAGGAAGAAGACGATAGCCTCGAGAGCCGGACCGGGTTCAAGACCGAGAAGCAGGCCGGCAGCAAGGTCCGTGTGGCGCGAGCGCTGCCCACCGACTTCGACGAAGATCCCGCGGAGCCGAAGAAGGCCGCCGAAGAAAAGGGCGAGCCGGAGGAGGCCGAGAAGTCGAAGGCGGCCGAGCAGGCCGAGCAGCCGGCGGCCGACCCGATTGAAAAGCCTCAGCCCACGCCCGAGGCCAAGCCCAAGAAGTCGGCAGATACCGAGCCGATGGAGATCCAGCAAAACGTCACCACCCAGGACTTCGAGGCGCTGCTCGCCGGCGAAGCACAGACGGCCGAGCCGCAGACCAAGAGCTTCGGGGCGGGCGACCAGATCACCGGCGAGATCGTCGCGATCGGCGAGCAGTATATCTTCGTGGCGATCGGCAGCTCGAAGGCCGAGGGCATGGCGCACCGAGCCGACTACGAGACCGAGGAAGGCGAGGTCGAAGTCGAGGTTGGTGAGGAAAAGGAGTTCTACGTGCTGTCGACCGGCGGAGGCGACATCGTGCTGGGCAAGAAGCTCGGCGGCCGCGACGGCGCGCTCCAGGCGGTGCAGACCGCCAAGGACACCGGTGTTCCCATCGAAGGGCACGTCAAGGAGACGAATAAGGGCGGATTTACGGTTCAGATCGGCAATGTCGAGGCGTTCTGCCCGATCAGCCAGATCGAGCTGGGCTACACCGACGAGCCGAGCGTGCACGTCGGCAACACCTACCGATTCCGCGTCAAAGAGCTCAAGGACGGCGGCCGCACGGTGGTTGTCAGCCGCGCCGACTTGCTCCGAGAGGAGCGCAAGAAGCGCGCCAAAGAGACGATGGAGAAGCTCGAAGAGGGCGCGGTGCTGGACGGTACCGTCACCCGCGTGACCGACTTCGGCGCGTTCGTCGACATCGGCGGCGTCGAGGGCCTGGTGCACGTCACCGAGCTGGCCCACAGCTACCTCGACAGCCCGTCAGATGCGGTGAGCACCGGCGACAACGTCAAGGTCAAGGTCCTCAACGTCGAGCATGAGGAGGGTCGCGACGAACCGAAGATCGGTCTGAGCATCAAGGAAACCCAGAAGAATCCGTGGGAGACGGTCAACGAGAAGTTCTCCGTCGGCCAGGAGGTCGAAGGCGAGATTGTTCGACTGGCTCCGTTCGGCGCGTTCGTCGAGATCGCGCCGGGGCTCGACGGGCTCGTACATGTCTCGGAGATGAGTTGGAAAGAACACGTCAAGCACCCGCGCGACGTGGTCAGCGTGGGCGACAAGATCCGCGTCGAGGTCCAGGACATCGACCAGGTGCGAGAGCGCATCAGCCTGAGCATGAAGGCCGTCGAGGGCGATCCGTGGGATACCGCGGAAGACCGCTACAACGTCGGCCAGGAGGTCACCGGCACGGTCGAAAACGTCGAGGACTTCGGTGCGTTCGTCCGGCTCGATTCGGGCATCACGGCCCTGGTTCCACGCAGCGAGATGGAGTTGCCGAGCGGCGTCACTCCGCATCGGCGCTACGAAGAGGGAGCGGAGGTCACCGCGCGCGTCCTCAACGTCGACTCCGGCGAGCGCAAGATGGCGCTCACGGAAAAGGCTGCGGCCGACATCGACCAGTCCGAGCAGCGCTCGAAGCCCAAGAAGAGCAAGAAGAAGTCGTCCGGTGGGTCGAAGTCCTTCGAGGATTCGGGCGGCGGCTTCGGGACGCTCGGCGATCTGTTGGGTGATAAGCTGGATGAGTAATGGGGCTCAGCGACAAAGCGCCCGCATGGAATTCAGATCCGTGTGACACTCGAGACACGGCCGGGCGTTTGCTTCCAGCATCTTCCGGCAATTCAGCGAAAACTCAGGTGGGTGCGGGTTGATGCCGCGGTGGCAGGTCACGCAGTCCTGTTCCTGGTGGCAACTCGCGCACTGTGAGATGTCC
>JBNJFZ010000182.1:0-10831 GCA_051747295.1 Myxococcota bacterium | reverse complement strand
GCGCAGCTCCCCTGAAGGGGAGCGGTCGCTTAGCGTCGACGCACAGTGTCTGCTTCACGGTGGAAAATCCGCAGATTCTAGCCAATCGCGTGTCGTGGTGAACCCGGAGTGGTGCGGCAGAGCTAAACGACCCTTCCCCTTCGGGGAAGTGGCCGAGCGTGAGCGAGGTCGAAGGGGCGTGCGGTTCCTGAACCACGTTCGCCGAAGGCTGAGGGAGGCGTGCGGTTCCTGAACCACGTGAAGATCCCAACCCCCCAAAACCACGATCAAATTTGACTACTGAACGCACGTACAGTACCTTTAATGAGCTGAACAAACGTTCATGTATGTGTCGCATGGACTAAAGAAAACAAGATTCCCGAGAGGAACCCCAGACCGAGTCAGACCGAGCAGCACGATGCCCAAACCCGCATTGAATATCGAAGGCGTCATGCGCGGTGGCGATCTGTATCGCCGCCAGCAAGAGGCGCGCGGAGAGTGGAGCCTCGCGGAGCTGTCCGGGCGGATCGTCGAGCTCTCTGGCGACCCCGCAAACTCGCTGTTGACGGTGTCGATGGGCCTGGTGCTCGAGGCGCAGCGCGCCGGCGAGCCGGTGGCGTGGGTCGCGGCCGATGAGGCGACGTTTTTCCCGCCGGATGCGGCCGATCACGGTGTCGATCTGGCGGCGTTGCCGGTCGTGCGGGTCGCGGGGGCTCGAAAAGCAGGCCGCGCGGCCGACAAACTGCTTCGCTCCGGGGCGTTCGGGCTCGTGATCATCGATTTGCCCGAGCAGGCCAGCCTGCCCACCCCGCTGATGCGGCGGTTGCAGACGCTGGCCGAGGAACACGACTCCGCGCTGTTGTGCCTGACGCGCAAGCCCGAGGGCGCCCCGTCGCTGGGGTCGTTCGTGTCGCTCCGCGGGATCGCGCGACGGGAGCGAGTAGGAGATGACCGATTCAAATGCCGCGTCGATATCGTACGGGACAAGCGACGCGCACCCGGCTGGAGCTGGGAGGAGGAATGCTGTGGGCCGCCTGGCTTGCGTTAACGTCATCGAATTGCCGCTGCAGTTGTTGCTGCGGCGCAATCCTGAGTGGCTGGAGTTTCCCACCGTGGTCGTCGACGAAGACGACCCGAACGGCGAGGTGCTGTGGGCCAATAAGAAGGCGCGACGGCACCGGATCCTCCCCGGCATGCGCTACGCGCAGGCGCTCTCGCTCGCCCGCAACCTGCAGGCGGGGACGGTGACCGAGGCCGAGGTGGCCGACAGCGTCGATCTATTGGCGGTGCGGCTCAAGGATTATACGCCATTTGTGGAGGCCTCCGACGACGAACCCGGCCTGTTCTGGCTCAACGCGACGGGGCTGGACGGGCTGTTCGGTTCCTTCGAGGTCTGGGCGCGGCGCATCGGCGAGGAGTTGCGTGAGCGGGATGCGTTCTACACGACGGTGGTCGTCGGATTCGGGCGATTTGCAACCTGGGCGATCGCCCAGGCGCGCCGCGGTGGCGTGTTGGTATTCGACTCGCGGGAGCAGGAGCGCGAGATATTGCAGCGTGTGCCGATCCGCCAGCTCCACATCGACCCCGACTTTCGCGACACGCTCGCCAAGCTCGGCATGTCGACGCTGGGCGAGTTTTTGGAGCTGCCGCCCGATGGCGTGCATCGGCGATTCGGGGAGTCGGCGCTGCGGTTGCATCAGATGGCGCGCGGCGCTCTGAAGATGCCGCTGACGCCGTATTACGAGGATATCCCGCCCGGCGATATCATTCGCTTCGACTCGCCGGAGACGGTCTCGACGCGGCTGATCTTCGCGCTCAAGCGCTACCTGCACCCGCTCTTGACCCAGCTCGACGACCATCAGGAGAAGCTGGCGGAGTTGGAGCTGTGCATGAGCTACGAAGACGGCAGCTTCGACCGCATCGAGGTCAAGCCGGCCTCACCGACGGTCGACGAGGCGCAGATTTTGGACCTGGTGCGGCTGAAGTTCGAGTCGATGGACTTCGAATCGGGCGTCGAGGAGCTCGACGTCACCGCGCGCACCACGCTGGCGGACAGACGGCAGATGAAGCTCTTCGTCCACCAGCGCGCCCGCGACCTGAAGGCCGCCAACCAGGCGCTCGCCCGCGTCCGCGCGGAGTTCGGCGAGGACGTGGTGGTGCAGGCGAAGCTGGAGCCGGGGCACCTGCCGGAGGCGACGTTTAGCTGGGAGCCGGTCCACACCGTCGACGACCCGAGCCCGACCGACGTCGCCGCGCGACCCTTGGTGCGCCGCTTTCACCGCGACGCCCACCCCGCGCCCCGCGACCATGACCCGGACGCGTCGATGCTCGAGCGCCTGGTCGGCCCGTACATCATCTCAGGCGGCTGGTGGGCCCGCGACATCCACAGAAACTATCACTTTGCGGAGACCGAAGATGGAGAGATCGTCTGGCTTTATTTCGACCAACGCCGAGGCCGGTGGATGGAGGTCGGGTCGGCCTGACGGCCGGTCGTTCGCTTCGCTCACTGGGGGAGAGGGAGATGTGGGGGACTGGGAGAGAGGGTCATTGGTTGCCGCGACGCGTCCCGTCAATGACCTACTCCCCTACATCTCCCACATCTCCCTCTCCCCCACCCACTCTCCTACATCTCCCACATCTCCCACTCCCCCAAACCATGCTAATCAAATCCAACTACAGCTTCTTAAAAGGCGCGAGCCACCCCCACGAATACGTGGAGCGGTGCCAGGAACTGGGGATCGAGTGGCTGGCGCTGTGCGATCGGGATGGCGTGTACGGGGTGGTGCGGGCGCACGCGGCGATTCGCGAGACCGGGGCTGACGTGAAGCTGATCGTCGGCTCCGAGATCACCCTCCAGGACGACTCGACCATCTACCTGCTCGCCCAGACGCGCCGCGGATATGCGAACCTGTGCCAGCTCATCAGCAAGGGGCGGCTTCGGTGCGAGAAGGGTGAATCCCGGGTGCGCTGGCGGGAGGTGTGCGAGCACGCTGAGGACTGCATCGCGCTGTGGGGCGGCGAGCGATCGCTGCTGGTCGCTGACGGGGAGGCGCCCGATGACGTCGCAAAACACCTGAAGGACGCGTTCGGCAACCGGCTATACGCGCTCGCCATGCGGCATCGGCGCGCCGAAGAAGTCGATCAGGAGGCGCGGCTTCTCCAGCGCGCGGCCCGCTACGATCTGCCGGTCGCCGCCGGCTACGAGGTGCTCTACCACACGCCCGAGCGGCGCAAATTGCAGGATTTGCTCACCTGCATCGACCACGGCGTGCCCATCCAGGAGGCCGGCAACCGCCTCGAGCCCAACGGCGAGCACGCGCTCAAGCCCCCGCACGAATTTCGGGCGCTGTTCAAGGACGAGCCTGGCTGGATCGCGCGGACCCGCAAGATCGCCGCGCGGTGCACGTTCTCCCTCGACGAGATCCGCTACGTCTATCCCTCCGAGACGCTGCCCGACGGCCGGACCTCGGAGGAGCGGCTACGCGATCTGACCTACGAGGGCGCTCGGCAACGCTACGGCGAGCTGATCCCGCGCGATGTGCGCGCCCAGATCGAAAACGAACTCGAGCTGATCGAGGACCTCGAATACTGCGGCTATTTTCTGACGATGAAGGACATCGTCGAGTTCTGCCGCAGCCAGCATATCTTGTGTCAGGGGCGTGGATCGGCGGCGAACTCCGCGGTCTGCTACTGCCTGGGCATCACAGCGGTCGATCCGGTCGAGATGAAGCTTCTTTTCGAGCGTTTTTTGTCGCGCGAGCGAAACGAGCCTCCGGATATCGACCTCGATATCGAGCACGAGCGCCGCGAGGAGGTCATCCAGTGGGTCTACGAGCGCTACGGCCGCGACCACGCCGCGATGGTCGCCAACGTGATTCGCTACCGCGCGAAGTCGGCGGTGCGCGACATCGGCAAGGCCCTGGGCATCCCCGCGACCACGCTCGACCGCATCGCCAAGATGATGGGGCGCGGCGATGGACCCGATGAGCAGTTGCTGCGCGAGGCCGGCCTCGACCCAGAATCACGCCAGCAAGAGCAGCTGCAGTACTTCACCACCGAGATTCTGGACTTTCCGCGCCACCTCTCGATTCACCCGGGTGGCTTCTTGCTGGGCCACGAGCCGGTTCACGACATCGTGCCCATCGAAAACGGCTCGATGGACGACCGCACCGTCATCCAGTGGGACAAATACGACGTGGAGGAGCTCGGGCTGTTCAAGGTCGACCTGCTCGGACTCGGCGCGCTCACGCACATCCACAAATGCTTCGACATGCTGCGCGACCACCGCGGCGTGGACCTGTCGATGGCGACGCTGCCGATCGACGACGACGCGACCTACGACATGATCTGCGAGGGCGACACCATCGGCGTCTTCCAGATCGAGTCGCGCGCCCAGATGAATATGCTGCCGAGGCTTCGCCCGCGGCAGTACTACGACCTGGTCATCGAGGTCAGCATCGTGCGCCCCGGGCCGATCACCGGCGAGATGGTGCATCCGTTCTTGCGGCGCCGCAACGGCGAGGAGCCGGTGACGTACCCGCATCCATCGCTCAAGCCGGTGCTCGAGCGCACCCTCGGCGTCCCGCTCTTTCAGGAGCAGGTCATGAAGCTGGCCATCGTCGCCGCCGATTACAGCCCGGGCGAGGCCGACGCCCTGCGCCGCGATATGGGGATGTGGCGGGCCGAGGGCCGCATCGAAAAACACCACGACCGCATGATCACCGCCATGCTCGCCAAGGGCATCGAGCGGGAGTTCGCCGAGCGGATCTTCAACCAGATCCGCGGCTTTGCGTCCTACGGCTTCCCCGAGAGCCACGCGGCGAGCTTCGCGCTCATCTGCTACGCGACGTCGTTTTTGCGGTGCCACTATCCGGCCGAATTTACCTGCTCGCTGCTCAACGCCCAGCCGATGGGTTTTTACAAGCCGTCGACCATCGTCGAGGACGCCAAACACCACGGCGTCGAGATTCGCCCCATCGACATTCTGTGGAGCAACTGGGACTGCACGCTCGAGCGGCTGCCACACGGCGACTACGCGGTGCGCATGGGCTTTCGGTACCTCAAAGGGCTGCGCGAAGACGACTGGGAGCGCATCGAGTCGGCGAGGAGCCAGCGCGTGTTCCACTCGGTCGAAGACGTCGTGCGCCGCACCGGCCTCGGCGAGGGCGTGCTCGAATCGATGGCCGAGTCGGGGGCATTCGAGTCGCTGGAGAAGCGCCGGCGCAACGCCATCTGGAAGGTCAAAGGCTACGCGCGCACCCCCGAGCTGCCGCTGGGGCTCCAGGAAGACGAGCAGACCCCGGAATTCAGCGACCTCGACGACTTCGAGACGGTCTCCTGGGACTACCGCACCAGCTTCCACAGCCCCCGCGGCCACCCGCTGGCCCCGATGCGCGACAAGCTCACGGCCAGGGGCCTGCCCAGCGCCGAGAAGGTCCGCAACATGCCGCACGACAGCCACGTCAACTACGCCGGCATGGTCATCTGTCGGCAGCGGCCGAGCACCGCGTCGGGCACGATCTTCATGACGCTCGAAGACGAGACCGGCTTCGTGAACGTCATCGTCTGGCCGAGCACCTACGAGAAGTTCGAGCTCATCTGCAAGACCCAGAACTTCCTGGGTATCAGCGGCCAACTCCAGTCCGAGTCGGGCGTGGTGCACCTTATCGCCGACACGCTGTGGCGGCCGCGCGTGGACGCGACGCCGGAGGGCGCCGGCTCCAGAGATTTTCACTAAATCACGGCGGTCGCCTGACTCGGTGCGCGAGGCGCTGTCCTCGCCCGGCGGCTCCGTCCGCCGGCTTGCGTGCACACTCGGTTGCTACAGGTGGCTGTTTCTTTGTCAGACAAAAAACGACTCTACTTTCGTGGTGCTGATCGGTGTTTGCTAGTTATGCATGTTGTGATTGGCTTAATGCCTGTTTATGAGTGTTTAGTTATAAAAAGATTGTTTTTCTCTTTGACGAACATATGACGCGGCTATAGTTGTGGGGTACTGCCGCTTCACAAAGGGAGGGGCTCAACTGCGACCTCGCTCGGTCGCAGTTACTCGCGCGGCATCGGACGGATGCCAGAACCAAGACCACACACAGGAAGATATATGAATCATCTGATACGGCGTTCAATTGGACTCTTAGGGCTCATTGCATCTGCTGCTGTACTAGGCGCATGCGGCGGGGCAGAGGGCGACGACGGGACCAGCCTGGTCTCGAATGTGGAGGCTATCGAAGCCGGTGAGGAATGTGCCGCCGGGGGCATTCGCATTCAGATGGGTCCAGACGTCGATGAGGATGGGGCACTGGACGCCGCAGAGATCATGCAGCGCGAGGTCGTATGCAACGGCGAAGATGGGGCAGACGGTGAAGACGGCACCGATGGTACCGACGGCCAAGATGGCGCCGATGGTACCGACGGCCAAGATGGCGCCGATGGTACCGACGGCGAAGATGGCGCGACCTCACTTATCTCGGTGACAGACGAGGTGGCCGGGGCGAATTGCGCGGCAGGCGGCCAGCGCGTCGACGTCGGGCTCGACAACGGCGATGGTGGAGAAGTCGCCGACGACGGCGTCCTCGACGCGGGCGAGGTCGACTCGACCAACTACGTATGCGACGGGGTCGACGGGTTTGTGGTGCTCACCAACCTGATGGACGAGTCGGCCGGCCAGAACTGCCCGGCAGGCGGCAGCCGCCTCGATATCGGCCTCGACAACGGTGACAACAGCTCTACCGCCCGAGACGGCGTCCTCCAGGCCGGTGAGGTCGACCGAATGACCTACGTCTGCAATGGCGAAGATGGGGCTGACGGCTCTGATGGCGCAGACGGTTCTGATGGCGCCGATGGCGCGACCGGGCTGATCGCAACCTCCGACGAGCAAGCAGGCGGCAATTGCGCGGACGGCGGCGTCAAAGTCGAGACCGGCCTCGACAACGGTGACGGCGGCGCAACGGCGAATAACGGCACGCTGGAGGCCGGCGAAGTCGACAGCACGACCTATGTCTGCGACGGGACTGCTGGCCAAGACGGTCAAGACGGCGATGACGGAGCCGACGGCAATGACGGAGCCGACGGCGCCACGACGATCGTCGCCACATCTTCTGAACCCGCGGGCACGCATTGCGCAGACGGCGGCGTCCGGGTCGACTCCGGTCTGGACAACGGTGACGGCACCGGCACGGCGGCCAATGGCGTCCTGGAAGCTGGCGAGGTCGACGAGACGTCCTACGTCTGCGATGGAGCAGACGGCACCGATGGCACGGACGGGGCCACCGGCCCTCAGGGCGACGATGGCTACACAACGCTCGTCGAGCAATCGCAGGTCTCGACCGCTTCCGGCTGCAGCGACGGCGGGATTCGCGTCGACTCGGGTCTGGATAACGGCGACGGAGGCGGCACCGCCTACAATGGTGCGCTCGAAGCCGACGAGATCGACCATACCTCCTACCTGTGCGACGGCAGCTCCGGCGGAGCCACTTCCCTCGTGGACGGCGATGGCGATGTGCTCGGCACGCTCCTGGGCGCCGGCTACAGCGGCTTCGAAGTCATTACCCCCACCGGCTACCTGGCGTTCTACGGGTACGACGGTTCGCTCGGCGACGGTCAGTACTATATCCAGGGTACCTCCAACTGCACACTCGGTACCGCCTACCTCAACAACGGAAGCTCCACCTCTCGCCCCAAATACGGCAAGGAAGTGTACTTCCACGACCGCACGAGTACCCTGCTCATTCCCGCCAATGTCGGCACCGACGGGATGGCCATGAGCACGAGCATCAGCTACAACTCGTTCGATAACTACGGCAGCTGCAGCGGCTCGGGCGGCCCCACTCAGGGGTGGGAGATGCAGGCAGTCTCAGCCTCAACCGTCGGCGTGAAGCTCAGCCCGACCCTTCCGCTGACCATCCAGTAGTCCCACCGACGGCCTCGAGATGGCGCGGGGAGAAACCCCTCCCCGCGCCATGCCGCGCCTTGCGTCAACCCGCCTTCTCGAAGAATGCCTGCAGCCTGGGCGAGAAGTCCGACTCCCCTTCTGCGACGTCGTAGCCCGGAATCGTCAGGCCAATCGTGCGCCGGTGGTCCCGCTTGAGCAGCCCGTGGTCGAGCAGCAAGTTGAACATCCGCACCACCGTCTTTTCGGGAAGATAGTCGAGCCGGCCGAACGACCGCGCCTCGTCCAACCTGTTGTCCTGCACCCGCTGCGCCGCCGATCCCACCAACATTTTGGCGAGCATGTGCGTGCCCCACTGGAACTCGATCTCCTCGGCGGCGCGCAGGCACGCCACCGCGAAATCGCGCATCGTATCCTCACCTTCGTTCGGCAGAAAATCCTTCAGGTCTATGACTTCAGACATCACGTCTCCATCGTTGGGTTCATGTTGTGACTCCCGAGAAGGAGTCATTCACGATAGGGGGAGCCCCCTATAAAGGTTTTCGACCGAACCCCCGGAATCGTTGCGTAAATTTACTGAAATCGGGGTCTGAACCCAATTCTGAGCCGGTGGCTCTATTTAGTTCTCATCCGGAAACCCGCTCCGGTCGCGAATGGCGGCTGATTTTCACGAGCTCTGCGTCGGCTTGCATCGACGTAGCCTGCGGCTACGCCTGCTTCAGCCGACTTCGACCTCGCAAAAATCATCTCGCCCTCGCTCAGTCCGGGGTTTCCGGATGAGAACTATTTAGCGTTGGTTGCCAAATCGAACGTTGAATCGAGGCTCGCTTTTTGTCAGGGTGCGCGGGCTATCACCAAATTAGACGGGGCTCCGTGAACACCAAGTATCGACGTAGAGCTACAGTGCTGGTCGCCCTGGGAAGCTTCTGCCTGATCCTAGTCTTCGCCTCGGGCTGCAAGCCCGACCAGTCCTCGTGCGAGCCCAATCAACTCGTGAACTGCGAGGACGACGAGTTCTGTCGCAAAGATAGCCAGGTCGATGGGGAGTGCCGGCCGATGCGAGAGCACGGCGAGCCGTGCCGCGAAAACGTGTACTGCCACGACGGTCTGGTGTGCGTGGACGGTGTGTGTGACGAGCCCGTCGTCGAGGGCGGGCGCTGCCGTACTTCGATCGTCTGCGCGGAAGGGCTCGTGTGCAATACGAACGTCAGCCCTGGCAGGTGTGCGTCGATAGGCGCCCCTCCCAGCCTCGGAGAGCAATGTGGCGACGAATGTCAGGACGGGCTGGAGTGCGAGCTCACGGTCTACGGGGACCAGCGCTCGTACTGCGTTCCCGGCAATGTGCAGTGCAGCTTCGTCAATGAGGCCTGTCCCGCGGGCAAGTGTCAGCCCAGCCCGGACGATCCGACGTGTCTGACCTGTCAGGAGCTGAAGCCCGATGGCACTCCTTGCCAGTACAGGTTCGAGTGCGCTGGAGGGGTCTGCCTGACAGACCTCGATGAGCCCATCTGTGCGTCCTATGCCGGTCCGTCGGGAGAATGCATCGGTGATAGTCAATGCGTCCCAAGCCAGTCCTGTGACTATGACGAGGGCCTTTGCGTCGGGGACGCACTCTTGTTCGAATGTGGCGACGAGCGCTGCGGCCAGGGTGAGTACTGTGACACGACCGGAGCGGCGCCCACGTGCCGGGAAAAAGTGGGCATCGGTGACGTGTGTCGAAGTGACTCTGAGTGCGAGTATTCGTTCTGTTTCGAGCAGAGCGATGGGCCCCAGCCGACATGTGAGGCGTTTCGCGGCCTCGCTGATACGTGCGGCAAGGACACGGATTGCCAGGGCGGTTTGACATGCATTGAAGCGTCCGGCGTGCGGACCTGCCAGCCACAAGCGAGCGAGGGAGAGCCTTGCACCAGAGCGGCCAATTGTGAGGGCGGTTTGAGCTGCAACCTCCTGGCCGACCCGCCGGTCTGTGACCTCGTATGGGTCGAGGGTGCCGAGTGTAGCGGGGATATCCAGTGTGAAGCCGGCTTGACGTGTCATGGGGGCATCTTCGACCGCCCAATCTGCCACGAACGCACCGAAGAGGGTTCTTCGTGCCTCGATGACGGCGACTGTACAGCCGAGAATTACTGTCGGTTGGGAACATGCACACCTCGTCGCGGACTCGGTGATTCGTGCCAGCGCGACGGGGAATGCGTGATGACGACCGAAGTCTGCGAGGGCGACCGATGCTTCGAGGATCCGGTCGTATGTCACTCGGTCTCATCGACGTGCCAGGTCAGGGGCGAGACCGATGAAGCGTGCGGAAGCGAAAATGACTGTCGGCTCGGGTACTTCTGTGCCACGACCCTGGAGTCCCCCGCCTGCCGCGAGCAATTGCGCGAGGGCGAACCCTGTGAAGAACATCGAGAGTGCGGACCGGTGATGTTTTGCGGGGGCGGAACCTGCTCATACGCGTCGTGTTCGGGCACCTGAGTCACCCAATGCGCTCGATCGATAAATGAAATGCAATGTTTTGGATTTGGCCTACTCCGGCCACGGAAAGGAAGTCATGAATATCGCACAACTCATCATTATCGCGGTTGTCTCCTCGGCGATCTTCGTCGGTTGCGGGCCTAAGCCTCTCGATGAATGCGAGGCGGACACTGCCTGTTCCGACGGGCGAATCTGTGTCGAAGGGGCCTGCGTGAGCGAGTCCGAGGACCTGACCCCGAAGCTCGAACTGAGCACCGAGCGCCTCGACTTCGAGCGATGGACCACGGAGACCAACTCCGTCGAGAGCCTCACACTATCCAATATTGGTGATGCGTCGCTGGTGGTCGAGCGAGTCGAACTCATCGGAGACGACAAGGGCGATTTTCGCATCGAGAGCGATGGCGATGAGCTGGTCGATTTCACGATTGAGCCCGACGCGGACCCCGTCGAAATCCGAATTTCTTATACCGGTGGGTTGCGAACCGGCGCCCA
>JBNJFZ010000181.1:0-10866 GCA_051747295.1 Myxococcota bacterium | reverse complement strand
GCTTCGCGCGGTGTCCCCCGCTGTCGCGGGGGAACGATCTGGTGTCTCCAACCGCTCCGGGTTTCCGGGGGCGAGCAGAAGCGGTTGGAAGACTCCGGATCGTCTCCCTGCGGCGCAGCCGTGGGGACGCCGCCGTCAGGCGGCAGGGGCCAGGCGTGTGGTTCCTGAACCACCTGCTCTTTGCGGCAAAGAAAGTGTTTCCCCGACGTGGGGTTAACCACGGAGGACGCACCGGGCAGCCTGCACAAGCGCGCCTCCAACGAGATGTAATTGACCCGAGCGCGTTTGTCGTCGACACTACCTGCGTTCCTCGATTTGATTGTTTCTCTGCTGACGAAGGTGTTTGGATGAAGCGCACCGGACACGCCGGCAAACCACCTGTGCCCCGCTGGCTGTGCACGCTCGTTGGGCTCGCCGCGGCGCTCGCTCTGTTCGCGATCCCGACGCATGCATCGGCCCAGAGCGAACCCGACCTTCCCGACCTGCAGCTACAGCGTTTTCGACCCGCTCCGGGGCCGACTGACTACCTGCACGTCTTCGGAACCGGCGTCGCGCCCCACCTCGAGTGGGACGCCGGATTCTACCTGGATTACGCCAACGACCCGATGCAGGTCGCCACGCGGAACTTCCCCTTCAAAGAGACTGTCGACTTTCAGACGACGACATCATTGATGGGGAGCATCGGTTTGTTCGACATGTTCGAGCTCGGACTGTTATTGCCGGTCACCGTCGTCCAGACGTCTCAAGAACTCCAACCCATCAACGCATCGGGGGAGAAGAGCACCGATCTGCCCATCGCCGGTGTCAACGACTGGCGCATCACCGCGAAGTATCAGATCTTCGACTTGCTACAGGATCCGTTGGGCCTGGCGGTCATCGCCGGGGCGTACGTTCCACTGGCCAGCAACGAGGCGCTGACCAGCGATGACGCATTCAGCGCCGAGTTCATCGCGGCTGGCGACTACTGGCTGTGGCGTGGAATCCGACTCGGTTTGAACCTGGGCTACCGGTACCGCGGCACCAAGGAAGTCATCCGTGACAGCACGCTCTCCGACGAGTTTCTGTGGGGGCTCGGCCTGAATATCCCGCTCTTCATCGGGGAACTCGACGGCATCATCGAGTTCGACGGCGCGATCAGCACCGCCAAGGACGAGGGCATCAAGGGCCTGACAAAGGGCGAGGTCCCCTCCGAGGTCAAGATCGCGGTGCGCTACGAGCTCTCCGATGACTGGACGTTGACCGCCGGGCTCGGATCCGGGCTGAGCGACGGTATTGGCTCGCCGGATCTGCGCGCGCTGGTCGGCATCTCGGGCCACTGGGTCTCCGGCGGCGACTGGTCCTTCGACTACGACGGCGACGGCTTCTACGGTCGTATCGACGAGTGTCCGGACGAAGCAGAAGACATCGACGGCTTCGAGGACGACGATGGCTGCCCCGACTACGACAACGACGGTGACGGCGTGCCGGACGATGTCGACGAGTGCCCGGGCACGCCCGAAGGCGCGCGGGTCATGACCAATGGCTGCGTCGACAACGACTTCGACGGCGACGGCATCCCCAACAGCCAGGACGAGTGCCCCGAGGATATGGAGGACAAAGACGGATTTGAGGACACCGACGGCTGCCCGGACCTGGACAACGACGGCGACGGCATCCCGGATTCCGTCGACGAGTGCCCGAACGAGCCCGAGAATTTCAACGGCTTTGCCGACGAGGACGGTTGCCCCGAGGACCCGAACGAGAAGGTCACGATCACCGAAGACAAGCTGGTGATCACCGAGCAGGTCTACTTCGAGACCGCCAAGGCCAAGATCCGCAAGGATAGCTACGACATCCTCAACGAGATCGCCAAGGTGCTCGACGAGAACCCGCAGATCGAGCTCATGCGCGTCGAAGGCCATACCGACAATCGCGGCGCGGAGACCTACAACCAGGAGCTGAGCCAGCGCCGCGCCGAGAGCGTGCGCCGCTACCTCATCGACCAGGGTGTCTCCGAGAAACGACTCGCAGCGGTAGGATACGGCGAGGCCGAGCCGATCGCGGACAACGAGACGGAGGAAGGCCGCAGCAAGAACCGTCGCGTCGAGTTCACGATTCTCAAGACGACGGATAACCCCCTCGAATGATGCGTCTTTCACTTCGAACGGCGCTGGGTGCGGCGCTCGTCGGACTGATCCTGGCCGCGCTCGCGTCCGGATGTACCGAAGAACGCACGCGCATGCAGCTCGAGGCGACGTCGCTGCCCGAAGGCGGCACGGTCGCGACCATCGCCGTCGTCGAACCGGCCGCGGGGGAACCGAGTCAGGACGAGGAGCCCTCCACGAGCGGCTCCACGCTGGTCGCACCGACGTCCGCCGGCCTCTATGTCCAGCGAGACGGCGCCGAGACATGGCGCCACATTCGCCCGAGCTGGCCCGAATCCGTCACCGATGCAAACGAAGAACCGCTCTCCGCGCTCGTCCAACCGTCGCGGGGCACCACGTTCCCCGCCTCTCAACGCTTCGTCGGGCAGGACGGCCACCTCTGGCTTCTCTGGCGGGCGCCCGGTGACGCTCGCCCCGAACTTTTCACGAGTAACGATGCCGGTCAGACGTGGCGCACGACCAACCTCCCGATCGCTCCAGCAACCACCGACGACGAATCCGAGGCAGACGCCGAAGCCTCGACGCCCTCGTCGGCCGAAGAACCGTCCACCTCGAAGGTGACGCATCAGAGCGCCAACACGTCGTTTCGACTGCTCGACCACGACGAATTGGGCTTGTTTCTGGTCATGCCTCGCGAGGTCTGGCGTGCCCCCAGCGACCTCGACGAGCCCATCGAGCGCGATGATTGGACCCGCATCGACCTCTCGGGTATCGATTTCTCGACCGATGGCGAGGTCAACCAGCTCCCCTCGGTCATCCGAAACTATGCACCGTCGTCGGAGTCGCGCCCGTTCGAGGTCATGACGGTGCTCGCCGATCAGCTGCGTGTCTACCGACGGATGGAAGACGCGTCTCAATGGCTCATGGTGTCCACCCTTCCGACGGTGGACCGACAACTCCTGGACATCCCCGGCACCGATGAGTTGCTCCTCGTCTCGCCGACCGAGCTCTACCGCTCGCGGGACCTCGGCGAGCGCTGGGAGCCCCTGCGAATGCCCGCAGGCACCGACGAACTCGAGTTCACGAGCGCGGAAGCCATTGTCGTCGACGACCGGATCGTGCTGATCGCTGCGACGACCTCCGGCCAGATCTATCAGAGCGACGATCTGGGCTCGTCGTGGACCTCGGCGCGCGCCGCCGATCCCGACCGACGCGCCATCACCGACATCGCAGACGCCCCATCTCGCGATGCGATCTACGCGAGTACCCGGGGGAGCGGGGTCTTGCGCTCGATGGAAGCCGGGACAAACTGGCATATCTTCAACACCGGGCTTCACGCCTCACGCCCAGCAGCGCTGCATGTCCGCGACGACGGCAACATCCTCCTGGGCACGAACGCCGGCCTCTTCGAGGGGGCTCCGTCCGAAGTCGGTAGTCGCTGGACGCGGCTGCACGACCGCTCGACGACCGCGCTCTATGTCGAGGAAGAGACCGGGCGGACCTACACCGGCACCCACGGCGGCGCTGTCGTTGTGCGTGAGCCGGACGGCACGACCTCGACCATCCAGACGGCTCCGTTCGACCGTTCCGAGCGGATTCTGGTGCGACCGCGACGGCTGCGCGGCATCCAGCTGATGCCCAACTCCATCGTCGAAATTGGCGCACGCGACGCCACCGGTGAGGTCTTCGCATGGTCTCATAAGCAGGGGCCGCTCGAGTCCATCGACAGCGGCGGCACGTGGGCTTCCATGCCGCTCAATGCCGCGTTCTTGAACGCGATGGACAAGTCGTACATCTCGCGCTTCGTGATCGCAGACGATAGCACCATGTTCATGCTGAGCCACTCGGTGCGCGGCCCCGAGATCGCCCAGACGTGGCGCTCCTCGGACGACGGCGAGACCTGGACGTCGATCCGAAGGCTCCAGGAGCCAAAACGCGCGCTACCCGTTCACCTGCTGCCCTCGCCAGTCCGTGACGACACGCTCTACCTGAGCCACCGACACAGATTCCTGCGAACGCTCGACTCCGGCCAGACCTGGCGCCCCATCCCTGGGCCGTGGGGCCGTGCAAATATCATCGCACATGCGCTGCGCGACCAGACTCATGCGATGGTCCTGGAGACCGAACACGTCACCGAGTTCGCCATCGCGACCGACGTCGACCTTCCCGAACCGACCTTTCGGCGACTGACGATCGACTGGCCAAACCCGTACAAGGTCGGCCGCGAAAAACTGCGCTCGATGGACGTCCGGGACTCCCGAGTCTACATCGCCACCCAGAATGATCTGCTGTCCGGGAGCCTCCCCACCGGCGAGCAACAGATGCCCGACAGCGTGGCGGTCATCATCACCATCACTGCGGTCTTCGTGTTGATCGTCGTGGGCTTTCTCTTCATGAGCATCGCATTTCGCGATTAGACCGACCGGAGTTCCAAGGCGCGGAGCTTGGGGCTCTTTGCGCCCAGGATGGCCGCACCGCTACAAAAAGTATCCAACCGTCAGCAGCAGCCCATGCTGCTGATCGACCGAGGCGCCGCCTCCGAGGCTGATGCGACGCTCCGGAAACAGCGAGCGGAAGCGCTGGTAGCGGTAACGCAGCATCAGTCGGCCGCCCGCGTAACCGGACTCGACGTCTCGCTCGAGAAAATTCCAGCCGATACCACCTTCTGCGCGACCGCCGAATGCGCGGCCGTCGCCGTAGCCCCCGCTGGACTGATTCAGCGAGAGCACCGGGAGCGCCGCGAGCTCGAGTTCAGCAGCGATCGGCACGGACGCACCGAGCCACTTCAGCGCCACGGCAGCCTCGCCAGCGACGTATCGATGCCCGGTATAAGACGCATTTGCCTCGACGATGAAGCTCGTGACGTGGGAGCCGAGCCCTACGAAGAGCGAGACCTGCTCGGAGAGTCGGCGGTCGATGCCGAGTCGTGCACCGCCAGTCGAGAACTGCGTAATCGGCTCGCGCCCGAGCTCCGCCGACACCGCCGAGTTGCGCGCGAAGCCATATCCGAACTCGCCGTCCAGGACGAGCGCCGCGTCGAGCTCATCGAAGTCCGCGAGCTCGAGACTGCTCGCGACGTAGGCGCCGACGTACGGCCGCGGCTGGTGTTCGATTGTGTCGGCGTCGACTCTCAGCGCCATCGAGCGCTCGATGACAACAGCACCGAACTCGACGGCAAAACCAAACCGCTCGCCTGGAGCGGAATCGCTGCTCCCATCCACCGGCCCTGGCTCGCCCGATCTTGGCGTCTGAGCGAGGCAAACAGTCGACACGAGCGTGAGCCCAATCAGGACCAGCCAGAATCCAAAGGTGCGAGTATTACTGGACTTCATAGACCGCCCCTTCCTCGATCCATCGCCGGATGAGCTCGATCTGCTGCGCCGGCAGTGGGTCTCCGGGCGGCATCAGCTCCCCGGATTCGGGGTCTGCGATCAGTCGTAGATAGAGCTCGCTCTCCGCCGGAGAGCCCGGGACGACGAGCGACTCGCCTTCGATGGTTTCCTTGCCCTCGAGCGACGCGCGCACCTCGGCCACCGAGCCCTGCTGGCCACCTGAGATTTTGAAATTTCCGTTGGCCGGATCGCCGTGGCACGCGTTGATACCGCAGCGTTCGGCGACGATGGGGGCAACCTGCCCGAAAGACGCCCGGTTTTCGGTGAGCTCCGGCGGGGTACAACCCACGAGTGCGACGGCGATCATCGCCGACAGCAACAACTTCTGAGACATACGGTACTTCCTGTGGCAGTGGCGTCCGTGCGACCGCTCGACACTCTACTGCGATTATCGACATTCACCGTTGATGCACTCGAGCTTCTGCTCGGCCGGACAATCGGCATCCGACTGACATGCGCGCACACTATTCTGCCACCGCAGATACGGGATGATCACCCGATCTCCGGTTTGCGGGGCGCTCGGCCCGTTGAAGGTAACGCGGTTGACGATGGAGTCGTAGTCGAAACCATCGGCGCGGCTTCGCGTCATCTGCACGACCGAACTGGTCTGCATCTGCACGTTCTTGACCTCCACGGTTTGAGGAGCAGGCACGCCGCTGAGTCGCAGCCCTGAGGCGATCCCGGCCGTGGCATTCGCGATGGCCGACAGCGTGTTGGAGATGTCGGCCTGACACACCGATCCGCCGGTGCCGCCCGTGCGATTGACGATGCTCTGGATGCCATACTGCACCTCGGCCGGCGCACACTCGCCGCTGGGCGGGTTGTCGATGCCGAAGACCGTTGCCTCGATATCGGGCTGGAGCAGCCAGTCGACCCAGGGCTGGGTCTCGGTCTCCAGCGTTGCGCGCTCCTGGGCGGTGAGCCCATCAGAGGGGTCGATCTGTTCGTAGATCGTGTCGTCGAAGAGTGCCTCGTATTCGTCGGTGACGACGATGAGGACCACGGCGGCATCCGGGCGAATTTTATTGGCATCCCCGGTAGCGCGGGGTAGGCCCCGGTCGATCGCCGCGGCACCCATCGTGAACGTATACTCGGTGGCATTGCTGTCGACCGCCTCGAGGTTCTCCTCGATCTCGCGGCCGTTGGTGACGAAGCCGTTGCCGTAGAGCTTGCCGTTCGCGCCACCGCTGAGTCCCGCAAAACCGCCAGGACAGACCGACGACGGGAAGAACCCACCGCCGCCGCTGGGCCACAGGTCTCGGTAGTCTTGTGAGAGCTCGGAGTCGTCTTTGATACCCGAGCAATCCGATCCGGTCACGCCGACGCGCCAGTCCAGGTTCGCAGCTGTCAGCATGTCTGCGAGCTCCAGCGCAAAGGTATACTCGCCGGGGTTGTATCCGTCGGAGCCCACGAGGTCCGCGAGCTCATCGTTCATCGAGCCGGACGTGTCGAACGAGATGATGATGTCGACCTGGGGCTGCGTGGTGACCTCATAAGAGACACAGGCCCCCTCGAGGTCGCCGCTGGTCGTGGCGAGCGCGCCGCCACCGACCAGATCGTCGATACGAAAGCCGGTCTCGACCGTGTCGTCGTCGTACGCGGTCTTTGTAGCGAGCGCACCGACGATGACGTACTGATTCTGGGAGCGCGAGAGCACCTCGAACAGGAAGTACGAGGGCGTCCCCGAGGCGCCGGCAAACGTATCGCTCAGGTTGTGGCTGAGGTCGCCCTCGGCGATGCCCGAGAGCGCGGACAGGATCTTGTCGCGCGCCACACCGAGATCGGTGCCGTCCGGCAGAGCGATGACCCCTTCGGTCACCGCCTTGAAGCTGTCGTGGGAGGTGATGCGGCGCCCGGACGCCTGCCGAGTCGCCCCCGGATACTGCCCCTGAATCGCCACGGTGACCTCGTCGGACAGCAGCGTGGGGTCCTGAACCTGTTGTGGCGGCGTAAATGACGCCACGAATCCGGTGTAGTTGTGGCTCGGGTCGCCGAGTACGTGCGCTTCGATGCTCCCGTTGGTGGCCGTCACGGGCTCGGCCGTCACGCCGGTCTCGGTGGCGAGCTTGTAGTCGGCGGTCGAGTTGGTCACGAAGCCGGGCTGCGGCAGGTTCGCGTACTCGGAGGGCGAGCAGCGCTGGTAGATCGCCTCCTCCTGGTCGAGCTCGCCGTCTCCGTCGGTGTCCTGCGAGCAGGGATCGGATTCGCCCTGCGCGCAGCTCAGAATATCGCTCTCTACGATATCTCCATTCGCGTCGCGCGTGCAGGTGCCGAGCTGGCCATCCTGATTGCCGTCCTCCACGCCGTCTTCGAGTCCGTCTCCATCGGTGTCCGTCTCGAGCGGATCCATGCAGCCCGAGGCGAGCTCGGCGCCGTCGCTGACGCCGTCGCCATCGGTATCGGCGATCAGCGGGTCCGTCCCTGCAGCGACCTCCTCGCCGTCACTCGCACCGTCGAGGTCGGTATCGGGCTCGGTCGGGTCGGTCTCACCCTCCGCGGCTTCGAATTGACAGTTCTGGTTGACGTCTTCCTCGCCGTCCTCGAGCCCATCGCCATCGGTATCGGCCTCGTAGGGGTTCGTCCCCAACTCACACTCACAATCGTTGTCGAGCCCATCACCATCGTCGTCGCGACCGGGTCGGCAACGCTCGGGCTCCTGTGTGTCATCGTTGGTGTCTTCGGCCGTGTCGTCCGTCGTGGTGGTATCACCGGGATCGACGTCGTTGCTCGTATCCGTCGGGTCGGTCGTGTCATCTCCGGCGTCGACGCGCTGTCCCGTATCGTCACCGCCGGTACGATCCGGCACGCATTCACCCGAGATGGGGTTTTCACGTTCGCCCGAGGGGCAACCGCTCCCTTCGGTGTCATCACTACAACCGACACTCAGCGATAGAGCGAAGAGTAACGACACGACGAGCGCATAGACGCGGGACTGCGTGGACCGAGGGAACATCGGCGACTCCGACCGAAAGACGAGGTTCGTCAACAATTTGGCTGCGTACATGGTAGAACGCGAGCAATATAGCTAAAACGGCGCGCCGATGACAACAAAGCCTGTCCCGGATCCGCGATCGCATGTTGCGAGAGTTTGGAGTCTCATTGTAACCCACCGACTTGTCGTCCCTCATCCGGCTGCGAGACACCCATGGCCAACGAAGACACCGAGACGCTCAACCCGAGATTTCCGCACCGCGATCCCTTCGAGGTTCAGGGGCACACCCTGTCGGCCCGACAGATCATCGGGCTGCTCGAGGATCAGATGACCGATCGGCGTCGCCAGCGCATCAACACGGTCGTCGAGGGGCGCACCTACGATGTCGCCACGGTCTTCGATGGCCCCTACGATCGAGGGAATGTCTCGGCGGTGATTCGGACGGCGGAGGGGCTGGGGTTTGGCCCGCTTCACGTCGTCGAGACCCAGGAGGAGTTCAAGGAGGCCAACCGCGTCACCCAGGGCGCCGACAAGTGGCTGGATATCTTCAAGTGGAAGACGCCCGGTGAGTGCGTCACGCACCTCAAAGACCGCGGCTACCGAATCGTGTCGACGCACCTGGAGGCGTCCAAACCGATCGACGAGATCGACTTCTCCGCGCCGACCGCAATGGTCTTCGGGAACGAGCGCGACGGCGTCTCGGACGAGGTTCTGGAAGCCTCGGATGCGCGCTGCATCATCCCGATGCCCGGGTTTTCGCAGAGCTTCAACATCTCGGTGGCGGCCGCGCTGACCCTCTATCACATCTACCGATTTCGCGTGGACAACCTGGGCGGCCACGGGAGCCTCAGCGATCGAGAAAAGGAGCTGCTGCGCGCCTCCTTTTACCTGCGCGGCATCAACCAGCCCGACCGGCTGATCCCGAACCTGCTGGACCGTCTGGGCGTCGACGAGCCGGGCGTGTAGTTTGCGATTCGGCCAACCCGCGCCTACTCTTTGACGCAGGTCAACGACATCGATGCTCTGGGCTCGCTCATGCACCGCTTACTCACGCTACTGGTCGGTCTCGCCACTCTAACGATTGTCCCTGCGTACGCGTCCGCGGGCAGCCTCGGCGACTTCAAAGAGAGCTACGACGAGGCGGACGAGCGCGCCGAGAGTGACGACGATGACGACGACGATGATGATGACAGCGCGGCCGGTGAAGTGGTCGGCGGCGTCTTAAACGCGCTTCTGGGAGGCGGTGGCGGCGGGTGTACGAGCTGCGGATCGTCCTCGAGCTCGTCGAATGAGGCGACCAACGGCTCGCCGAATCCCTTCCTGATCGTCGGCCACCTGCCCGGGCGCAGCTTCGCGCTGGGGCGAGCGCCGTACGAAGGCCGCGGCATCAAGGTCTCGTCGACCATCGAAGACCTCGGCACGACCGCCGTCGCGGGCAACTCACCGGAGACCTACGATTCGGCGATGCGTATGGACGGAAATGTCGATGACCGCCACTACCAGTTCACATTGCGGGCCAATACGCTGACCACGACTCAGCTGGACGCGATGGGCACCGAGGTCTTCGGCAAGCTCACGTCCTCGTATATGCCGGGCATGGCGTTTTCCTACCAATATATGAGCGAGTTGCGCAGCGAGGAGACGTTGGCGCTGGGCTACTGGGTCTACGAACCCAATATCTTCTTGCTGCCTGCCGCGACGATGTCCTGGAACGTCGGGCTCGTGACGATGGGCGATCAGGCGATGCTCGATGAGGCCGGCGCGACCGCCGGCGTGGCCCTGGAGGCGTTCCCGAAGGATCCGTTGTTCATCGACGCCAGGCTCAACGTCCACGGCTTCAAGAACGTCGGGATGCTCGACGGCCGCGTCGGCGCCGGCGCCTTCTTCACCGACCAACTCGCCGTCGAGTTCAACGTGCGCCACCTCAATATCTTCGACGGCGGAAGCCTGACGATGTACGGGCTAGGGGTGCGGTCCTATCTGGGGTTTTAGAGTTTGACTCCTGAGAAGAAACCCTCCGCGTCGTCAGACCGGGTTCCTTCACAGGAGTCAGGTGTTCGCTCCGCACGTCCCACTCGATTCCAACTAGCCGTCGACATGGCGAAAATGACTCGCGCGGGGGCAACAGGCTCGCGCATGCCACCAATGACCTACTCCCCCACTCACCCAAATCACCCACTCACCCAAAATCACGCGTCATCCACGTCATCCTGCTCGCGCTCGGCCTCGTCGAGCATATCCTCGACTTCGGCGCGGTGCTCGTCGTCGAGCGTCGCCCCCATCTCCCCGAGGGCACGACGTCCTTCGAAGACGGTCATGCGTTCTTTTTCGAATTCGACACAGATGAGACACATGGGATACTCCGGCCAGCGGGCTTCGATCAGACTCACTCTTTCTTGTACCACGTTCGCCGGGCTCGGATCGAATCATGACCACGACGCCCTGCACGTCAGAAACG
>JBNJFZ010000180.1:1665-10936 GCA_051747295.1 Myxococcota bacterium | reverse complement strand
GCTGGAGTCGCAGTGGACAGACCGCCTCGCTGACTGGCTCGACGAGGTCGACCGATGAGCCTCTCTAAGGTCAGTCAGCGCTGGAAACCGGGCACGCCGGGATCGGTGCTCTTGCTCGACAACCGGGATTCATTCGTCTTCAACCTGGCGCACCGGCTCTATGAGGTCGGCGCGTACTGCGCCGTGGTCCGCAGCGACGAGCTGACGATCGATGAGGTTTGCAGCCTCGAGCCATCGCACATCGTGATTTCACCGGGGCCCGGCCACCCACGAGATGCCGGTATTTCAGTCGACGTCATCCGCGCCTTCGCCGATTCCACGCCTATCTTGGGTATATGCCTGGGCCATCAGGCCATCATCGAGGCGTTTGGCGGGCAGGTCGTCGAAGACGGAGCGCCGGTTCACGGTCGCGCCACCCGGATCGAGCACGACGGGCAGGGCGTCTTCGCGGGGATCGAGTCGCCGCTCGACGTTGGTAGGTACCATTCGTTAGCGGCCCGCGAGCCGCTTCCCGACTGTCTGGAGGAGACGGCGCGCGGCGACGGCATCGTCATGGGCGTTCGCCACCGCGCGCTGCCTGTGGTCGGGCTGCAATTCCACCCGGAGTCGGTCCTGACGCCGGCGGGGTATCAGATGTTGGAGAATTTTTTGGGGCGCCAATGATATGCGACGATCTATTTTGGCATCTAAGATGTTGGGGTCGCCGAAATGTCGCATCAGGCTCGCAGAACGGCTCAAAGCCGATCGAGTTGGGCGTTCGTCGCTTCCCAGTGGCCGCGCATCTGTAGTCGTTCGAAAAGGTCGCGGGCGACTTCCAGGCGCGCGCGGCCCTGGACCTTGTTGCCGCGCTGGAGCAAGAACTCTCCGTAGCTCGACAGGCAGCGAGCCAGTTGGGACTCGCTGCCGACTTCCCGGAGGATCTGGCTGGCTTCCTCGAACAACTCACCGGTGCGATCGCCCTGCGCCTCGTCGTCTTCTGCGACTGCCGCGAGGATCTCGGCCATCGTCTGCTTGGCCATGCCTACCAGCGTTCGCGAGTCGAGTTCGCCGGCGAGCGCGAGGGCTTCTTCGACTTCCTCGATGGCAGACTCCATGTCACCGCGACGCATCAGCAGTTCGCCGGTGTTCCGGTGGATATCGACCAGGACGCGCTTGTCGCCGCTGGCTTCTGCCGCGTCCTGCGCGTCGGACAAATAGACCTGTGCGTCGTCCAAGTCGTCGAGTCGCAGGCTCACCTCCCCGAGGTTGTTCAGCAAGATCGCCTCGGTGGTGCGATAGCCGATGCTCTGAGCGATCTCGAGGGCTTCGGAGAATAGCGTTCGTGCCTGCTCCTCTTGACCCCGCTCGAGACAGAGTGCGGCGAGGTTGTTGTACGTATCCGCGACGCCCTGGCGGTCGCCGATCTTGCGACGCAACGCGAGCGACTCGCGGAAGTAGACCATCGCTTTTTTGAGGTCACCGCGCCCGAGATACAGGTTGCCGACGTGGTTGAGGCTCAGCGCGATCGAGCGGTCGTCGCCGATCTCCCGGCGGAGTTGGAGACCCGCCGAGTAGTATTTGAGCGCGTCTTCAAAGCGGCCGCGGACCCAGTGAATCTGGCCGATATCGTCGAGCGTGCTGGCGACACCACGCATGTCCGAGGCGTCCCGGAAGAGCTCCAGCGCGCGCTGCAAGTGCTGCATGGCGTGGTCGTACTCGCCGAGCGCCCGGTAGGCGCGACCGACCTTGTTGTGCGCCACGCCGCCCTTGGCGAGGTCGTTGAGCAGCCACGAGTACCGAAGCATCTCCCGGAAGTATGCCAGCGCCTGGTCGTGCTCCCCGCGCACCGCATAGACGGTGCCGAGGTCATGGAAAGCATGCAGCTTCAGGTCGATATCCGCGTCGCTGAGGTATGATAACCCCTTGGTGTACAGCGCAATGGCCTGATCGTTCGCATAATGGGTGAGCGCAAAATCTGCTGCTTCGATGTATTTCCGCGCGGCTCGCTCGAGCGAGCGCGCTCGGTCGAAGTGGCGCGCGACCAGCTCGGCCGTGCGCCGGTTGGTCTCGTCGATCTCGCGCTCGAGCCACTGCGCGATGAGCCGGTGATGGCGCTGTTTGGTCTGCGCTTCGAGGTCTTCGTAGACCGTGACGCGCTCGATCCGGTGCTTGAAGTAGTATTCATCGTACGGAGGGACCTGCGAATCCGAATCGCGCCGACGGATCATATCTTTGCGCTCGAGGCTCTCGAGCACGTCGTCGATGCGCACGTCCACGGAGGCGTCCTGCCAGTAGTCCTTGACCGCGTCGCGGTGATCTTGTTGGGCGCGGTAGAGGCTGGTGATGAGCTCGGGCCAGAACGAATCCCCGGCGCACGCGGCCATGCCGAGTACGTCCCGCTCGTCTTCGGTGAGGGCGGCGAGGCGGGCGCGGACGGTCGCTTCGACCGTGGTGGGCAGCTCGACGTCCTCGAGCCGCTCCTCGTCGATCTCCCACTCAGCTTCGCGTGTGTCGATGACGCCCTGCGTGATGAGGATTCGCAGGATTTCTTCGACAGAGAGCGGGTTGCCGTGGGCCGCGTCGACGATATTCTCGACCAGTGTCTCGGGCACGTCCGGCGCCTTGTGCAGCGTCGATCGCACGAATGCCCGCACCTCGGCATCGGAGAGCGGCTTGAGCTCGATGTGATCGTCGACGGTGAAGTCTTCGAGGACGTCGCTCAGGAAGATCTCGTCGGGGTTCCACGTCAGGACGAATAGGATGGGGCGATCCGAGAGGCGCTCTGCCAGGTGCTCGATGAGCGCGGCGGATTGGGTCGTCGCGTACTGCAGGTCCTCCAGGGAAATGACCAGCGGGTTCTTCGCGGCGTCGGCGCCGATGAGCTCGGCGACAGCGTCGAAGCTGCGCTCGTCCAGCCGATACGCGCCCTCGGAGTCGCGAATGTCCGGGACATAAGGTGAGCCGTCGAACTCCATGCCCATCAGGTGGCCGACCAGGTGTGTGATCCGCTCGGACTCTACCTCGTCGGGGACGATCGAGACGACGGCTTCCTCGAGTTTTCGACGCGCCGAGTCGGGGTGATCGCCCTCGCCGATATAGAAACGATTCTTGAGCAGACGCGCGAACATCGAGTACGGACCGCCGGATTCGTCGCGGCTGGCGGCCTCCATATAGACCGCCTCGCTGAGTGCCTCGTCGAGGGCCCGCTGGAACTCGGCCAGCAAGCGACTCTTGCCGAGCCCGGTCTTGGAGCTGACAGTGACGACGCGAGCGCGAGTCTCCTCGATGACCTCGTCGAGGTGCTCGTGGAGCTGCCCGATCTCGTCGTCGCGCCCGACCATCTGCGTCTCGATACCGAAGACGCGCCACGTCTCCAGCGGCTCCCGATCGCGAGCTCGACTTAGCTTCATCACGCGCGTGATGACGGCCATCGGCGTCCCGCACGAGGTGCAATACTCCGCAGAGACGGTGTTGAGAGCCCCACAGGACGGGCAGGGCGTCTTGTCGGCGGAGTCCTCGAGGCGCTCGCACTGCTCACATTTGACGACTCCCCACTCGACCTCGACACCGCAATGGGCGCACTCGGGCTCGGGCATCTCGGCGCCGCAACGTTCACAATGGTCGGTCGGGTGCTCGTTGTAGAACCCGCAGTAGTCGCAGTTCATGGTCTGGCTCTCTCGCCCGATCGCCGGTGCGCAGCGCGCATTCGGGACTCAGACTTCACGAAGATCAAAAACAGTATTTGAAAGGACAACGGTTCATAGGGCGAATCCCCAACAAACTCAAGAGGCTAAGTTAAAGCGGATGGGGAGGGATGGAGAGTTTGCCAGACGCGCCGGTATTCGAGCCGCTCGACTGCGTGCGAGCGCTTCGTGAGCTACTCAGCGTCCGCGAGTGTGTCGGGCTCGACGAGGGTAACACGTCCTCCAGCGCCTTCGATGACGCGCTTGAACTCGCGTGCACGTTCCTGTCCCACGCCCCAGGCAATGACGCAGGGGGCCTGGTCGATGAGCTTGCCAGCCCGGTAGTAGTCGACGTCCAGGAGAATACTCAGGACCTGGCGCATATTGCGGTCGGAGTAGCCCGGATGCCGCAGGACGACGTCGACGAGCGCGGTGTCCGCGTCCTCTCGCATCACGCGAGGGTCGGTGTAATCGCCCGGGTCGATCTTCGACTCCGACGGGCTCGCCGCGGCGATTTCTTCCTCGCCGAAGCCGAATACGACACCGGACTCTTCTTCAACCTCTGCTTCAGGTTCTTGGCGGCTCGAGCGGCTCTCGTCGCGCCCTGAACGAGCTCTATCGGGCTTCGGCGGCTGCTCGCGGCGTCGTCGGGGCGATAATTTGTCGAGCGATACACCGAGCTCGGAGAGCTCTCGCTGGCGGTCTAAGTAACGGGCGACATCGTCGCAGAGTTCACCGAGCGGCATGCCATAAGTCGCGCCGAGTTCGGACGGCTCCAGGGTCAACTGGACCTCGTTTTCCTCGACCGCGACATCCGTGGAGCGTGCGACGAGGTCGAAGCGGCTCTCCAGCTTGCTTCGAAGCGAGCGCCCGAGCTCATCGAGCTGTCTCGCATCCGCATCGGTGTCCGCGTCCGCGGTCAGCACGATGGCCGGCGCGTCGACGCGCAGGTTGAATCCAGCGAGCTGCACGCGACTCGAGTCCGAAGCGGGCGGGGCGTCGTCATCTGCGCGCGATTCAGTAGGTGGTCTGGCGTCCTCATCGGGTTCGTCATCACCGATGGTCTCGAAAGGACTGTCGCTGGACTCCTGGCTCCTCTCGTCGGCCTGGTCGACGGGCTGCTCGTCGTCTGCGTGTGGCTCCGGCGCGTCTTCCGACGTCCAGGCCTCGACCAGCGTGCTCAGATCACTCGCCTCTTCGGCGAGTCGTACGTGTTCACTGAGCAACTCGAGGTCTTCGACGAGGTCGCGGAGAGCTTCCTTCGAGTCGACCATGAGGTCGAGCGTCCACGGGCGCTCCTCGGAGATGAGCTCGAGGGATACGCCCGTATCTCTCAGGTGGGAGAGCAGTGCATCGAGGTAGCCAGCGTCATCACCGCCGGGGAGTGCAACCTGAAGCTCTACTTTAACTTCGCCCCCCGATTGAGCCGCGATCACCCGCAGGAACCCCCGTTGAGTGAATCGAGTGAGCAATTGGAACCACTCCAACTCGGCCGCGCCTTCGGTACGTCCACTCGGAGCCCCCACAGGCTCGGCGTCGTGTCCGCGTTCAGCAAAAACAGATTTCCAGTCAAACTCGGAGGGCTCATCGGTCACGTCGGCTTCTCCTGTTTCGTCTCGGTATCGCTCTCGATATCGCTCTCGTTATCGCTGTCGGTATCGCTCTCGTTCTTGGCGTGTCGCGAATGCGCCACCAGTTCATCGACGTCGAATCGGAAGGGGTTCTCCGCCGGGATCAGGTCTTCCAACGTCGTACCCTCCAACGTTTCTTCCACAGCTTCGGGCTCGGCAGCCTCGCCATCATCGGTCACAGTCTCGTCCGCCTCGAGCACGACGCGTTTTCCATCGCGTTCGCCGCCAGTTGAAGGCAGTGCATCGATGTATCCACGCTCTTTCGCCCAGTAGAAAAAATAGGCGCCGTAGAGGTGGATTGAGATCAACGCGGTCGCGACAAACAGCAGAAGCTCTGCGAGCAAGCGAACAACGGTGAATGCAGCGCTGAGGCCGGGCTGGTCCATCGTCAGGTTCTGGCCCATCAGGACGACCCAGTAGATCACGAGCGGACCGAGCCACAATGCGGCAGCGAAGATCAGGATGCGGTAGACCTCCAGGAAGCGGTCTCCCACCAGCCTCGCGCCCTCGAGGAGCGCCTCGCCCAGAGAGTGCTGACCGACGAAGAGCGGCGCCGCAGCGATCTCGATCGCGAGGCGGGCGAGGGCGGATAGCGCAAAGAATGCCGTGAGGCTAGATGCCCACAACAGGCTCTTGGTGAGTGGCGATGCCGCCTGGAGCGCTCCCCAACCCGTCGTGGCCTCGAGTATTGCGAATACGACCGTTCCCAGCAGGAAGACCATGGTGAGCTGGACGGCGCCTGACGAAATTCGCAGCCCCAGCACCTGCGGAAAACGCGTGAAAGCGCCCGCGAAAAACGTGTGGAAGGGTCGAATGCTCTCACCGCGTGCGCCGCGGGCGAGTACGTTCCATATCCCGCCGGTCACAATGGCGTCGAACGCCAGGGAGGACATCCATATGGTACCCAGAATACCGAGAGCGCCGATGGCGAAGCCCGGTCGACCGATAAAGTGCATGATACCGACCAGCGGACCGGAGGCGGTCGGGTCGGACAGGCCGGCCAACGCGGCGATGAACAGCAGCATGGCGGCCGTGACACCGAGCACCAGCGACAATACCGAAGACGCGAAGTCACCGATGAGCTTCCAGACGACCAACAAGAGGTCACGTCGGACGATGCTCCACGCCGCGCCGTAGAAGCGGCTGGCGACGAATCCGTCGTCCTGGCGCTCCTGCGGGTCGTGCGCGCCCGCGGGTCGTTCATCCGGTTCGATGGTACTCGATGTGGTCATAGAAAGATTTTGGATGCGCATTCAGGTTCTCGGACGCCCCGAATGTACGTCGCGCGCGTGATCTTTCCAACTGCCGACGAGCGAGCGTCTGGACGCGAGCGTGCTCCTGCTCCACGATGCAGCCGTTCGGATAGGCAGGTAAGCGGCGTGCGCGGTCGAGAAGCCGCGCAGCGTCGAACACATCGAGTGCGATGGAGTGGGCTTATGGCAAAAAAATTCGAAGACAAGATCGTCTGGATCACCGGGGCGAGCAGCGGCATCGGCCGGGAGACGGCGTTGGAGTTCGCCCGAGAGGGCGCCCATGTGGCTGTCTCCGCGCGTCGTCGAGAGAAGCTCGAAGAAGTGGCGTCCCAGATCGAGGCCATAGGACGAGATGCACTCGTCGTGCCCTGCGACGTGACGCAGGTCGACCAGATCGCGGCCGCGGTCGAGTCGGTGACGGACGCCTTCGGACTGCTCGATGTAGCGCTGGCCAATGCCGGATACTCGGTGGGCGGGAAGATCGAAGACCTCGAGGCCGAAGAACTCCGTCGCCAGCTCGACGTCAACGTCGTCGGGCTGACGATGACTGCCAAGCACGCGATTCCCGAGCTCCGCAAGACCGAGGGTCGGTTGGGGCTCGTCGGTAGCGTTGCGGGCATCCTTGCACCGCCCGGCAGTGGCGCCTACGCCGCGTCCAAGTACGCGGTACGGGCCATCGGTCAGGTGCTGGCGGTGGAGTTGGACGAAACGGGCGTGAGCTGCACGACCATTCACCCGGGATTCGTGGAGAGCGATATCGCCCGCGTCGACAACGCGGGCGAATTTCACGAGGACTGGCAGGACAAGCGGCCACAGCAGCTTATGTGGCCCACGGACAAGGCGGCGCGTGCGATGGTGAAGGCGATGTATAAGCGAAAGCGCGAGTACGTCTTCACCGGCCACGGCAAGCTCGCCGCGGCGCTCGGTAAACACGCACCGGGGTTGGTTCACTTCGCGATGACCAAGTTCGGAGACACGTAGCCCCGATCAACTCTCGTCGTGTGGCAGACTTCCGCGCGGAGCTCTGAAGTACATAAACGGCGTGTAGCGCAGGAAGTTCGACACGCGCGACAGGTAGATGTCGGCGTAGCGCTCGACCTGCCGGGTGAGGTGGCTTTTATCGTTGCCCGCTCGCATCAGGTAGCCCCAGAACTCATTGAAGTCCTGTCCATCTCGAATGACGAGTGGCCTGATCTGATTGTCGAGATCGACGAGCTGCCCGCGAAGCTCCTTCATCGTCTGCTGGAGCTCTTCGGGGTCGCGGTCGGTCTGCGGGCCATACTCTTCGAGATTGCGCTGGCGCTCGAGTCGAATCTGCGAGAATCGGTCCTCCAGGCGGGTCTTTCTGTCCATCATCTCGGTGATTTTCTCCTGCCGCTCCGTCGACGCGTCGATGGCCTCGAGTTCATCCTCGAGCTCGCGCATCACCAGGGCCGTGCGCCACCGGAGTACGCTCTTGGTGACATTCACGTCCGCGAAGAGGTGGTCGCCGACGTAGAGAATGCGGTCTCCTTCGACGCCGAGGTAACGCTCGATCATGCCGGCGTTTCCCCCGAGGTAGATGCCGTCTTCCTCGATCGGCCCGGCCACCGGCTCCAGGTGTCCCTCGCGGTTGATCACGCGGAACATCGCGTTGTCGTTCTCGAAGAACGACGGCTTCCTGGCCGAGACCACCTTGATCTCGAACAGGTCCTTCCACGTCATCTTACCGGGCAAGAACTTGTCGAACGCATACGACATCATGAACCGGGTATAATAGAACTCCGAGTTCGTGATGAGGATCAGCCGCTTTCCTGCTCGCTTCTGGTCGAGCAGGGTGAGCGGCATCTCCGGGTCGAGCTCCACGTATCGCTGCGGGTCCGACATGATCTCGGACTTGAGCACGCCCTCGAGGTGTGCGGCATCGAGCGTCTTCTGCACCTTGTCGTAGAGCGTCTCGTAGCTCAGGACTCCGGGCAGCGTGCCTTCGTCGAGCTTGTCGACGAGTTGGCAGTAGATAGTCGCCGCGGAAATCGAGAAGAAGGTGTTCAAAAAGACCCAACGACTATCCGACAGCGCGACGAGCGTTCGCGTGTAGGCGTCGCGCATGTCGCCGTATTCCATCGGCTTGCAGCCATGGGTCGCCTGCTTGATGTAGCCGAAGCGATTTGCCTTGACGATATTGCCCAGCTCGAGGTCGATGACGAGCCCGCGGGTGACCCGCTCGGGCTCGAAGGTCAGATCCTCGACCGGCCAGTCCTCCGACTGTAGGTGTTGCTTGATGTGGTAATAAGCGCGGGCTTCCCACTCGTTCACGTTGTAGTGGACGAGTGTGTAGTCCATATCGTAGCCGATCGCCTTGATCGACCGCAGGTTCAGCGTCCGGTTGCAAAAGATGCCCTGACCGGGCTCGAGCCCATCGTAGGCGTTGTATGTTGTCTCGAGGTGATGCGATTGCTGAATGTCATTCATACGTATCTACGGATTCGGTACCGACCTTATTCGAAGGACGGTGGTTCGTACGACTCTGAGTCAAAGAACTGACACTGGTCCATATACAATTCCTGAAGACATGGGTCATCCGACAGTTCCCGTCCTTGATTGGCCAGATACCAGCCGACCTGGTTCGTCATGAACATCGGGACGTCGAACGGGTCGTCGGGCCGCGGCGCGTTGAACGTGTGCTCGCCTCGTGTGTCGAGGTAGGGCAAGCGAAGTCCGCTGACGCCGGACGGTGTCTGTACCG
>JBNJFZ010000180.1:0-1565 GCA_051747295.1 Myxococcota bacterium | reverse complement strand
TCGTAGAGTGCGGCGAGCGGGGCGCCTTCTGGGTAGAGGATATTCTGGTACGTGAGGTTTCTGGGGAATGTGTCGATGGTCTGCTCGAGCTCGCCGTCCGGGCTGCGGACCTCGATGACGAGCGGATCGCCGAAGTCGCGCGGGCTGTCGATGGTGTGGGCCGCGGCTTGCTTGGCGAGCTCCTCGTCGTCGATGGCGTCGGCCGAGAAATTCGGGACGCATTGCGACAGGGGCGCGCAGGAGCCATCTTGCGCGCAGTAGCTATTCGCCTCGCAGTCCACATCACCGCACTTCACGGACGCCTCACACCCCATGATAGCCGACGTCAGGCTGACCTCGGGATCAAAGCCCAGCACAGCACGGCGCGCGGTCGAGTTCATCGCGTCAGCGGCGATCCCGACGCGGAAGCGCCCATCGCGTACGTGCACCACTGACTGCCGTTCGTCGAATGGGATGAAGCCAAGCTTCTCGCGCTTCAGGTTGCGGAGCACGATCTTGTCGCCGTCCTGAACGCCATCGATGACTCCGAGCGTGCGCCGCTGGTCGTCGATACCGTTCGGCAAGATCCACTCGAGCAGCATCTGGTCGGAATCTTCGTCACCGACGCGAGTGCCCACGAGGATCGGGCCGAACATGCGCATGAACACACCGACGCGCACGTTTTTGATGTCGGTGCGCACTGACACATCGCCGAGTCCGCCGCCGCCTGCGTTCGACGCCGCGGCCACGATGGACGGCTCGATGCCGGCGAGCACGCCGGTCTGCAGGCCACCCAGGGAGGTGCCCCAACTGACGTAGCGGACGTCGCCGCCAAAATCGACGACGCCATCGGCGTTGAAGTCTCCACGGATTTCGCCCTGACCGTCGCCATCGCCGTCCCATCCGGCGACGACCTCGCGGCGCGCCTGGATGTAAGGGTCGTCCTCATCGATACCCGCGGACCACCGCGACTCGCCGTCGAAGCTACGCAGGATGCGGATCAGTTGCATCTGGTCGATCGTGGTCTGCCGAATCATGTCGCGCGAGTGGAGGATCGCCGCCGTGAAGTAGTCCTCACCGCTCTCGACCGCGCCGTCATTGTTGATGTCGCGGGCGCGGTCGTGCTGGATGACCTGACGGATGCCGGGGAGCCCGAGGTTCGGGGCAATTCGGTCGATGAGATCGTCGTACTCACCTGGAATCGCAATGCCGTGTCCGGCTGCGTCGATCGTGCACGTCGCAAAGCCAAATTTCGCCATCTGGCCGGCGAACGCCAGCATCTCCAGGCGTGTCGAGGAAATCGCGTGGCTGTAGATGATGGTCGGGAAGGGCGCCGTGCGTCCCTCCTGTTCTTTCGGCACCGTGCACGTGAATGTGACCTCGCCAGGGCGGTGCCGCGCCTTGCCCTCGCTGACGTTGATGTCGAAGATCTCGTCGTCGTCCTGCGGGTTCGTAAACTTGAGCGTGGAATCCGACGGGGTGTCGGCGAGGCCATCCGTGTCGCTGAGGAAGTACGGCGACATGAAGCTACCGGAGACAATATAGTCGACGTCCTCGATGGCCTCCTCGATGACGTCTGCACCACC
>JBNJFZ010000179.1:0-11100 GCA_051747295.1 Myxococcota bacterium | reverse complement strand
TTATTCGCCTGCGGACGCATGCTCGCCGGCTCAAACCGCATCTGGGACGGGACGACCCTGGGCGTCGACCTCGTCACGGGTCACCTCGCCGCACTGCATGCACTCGACGCGACCGGTTAGACGAACGAGAGGACGGTAGGATGTTCAAATCGCTGCATGCATATGCGTTGCTGGCGTGGCACTTCTTCTTGCACGTGCTCAAGAAGCTGTTCCTGGTGTACGACCGCGGCGGGATGGAGCGATTTCGCGGCCACTTCGACCGTGAAGGCCTGGCTCCGATCTCGACAGACGAGCGCGAGATGCTCGCCAAGTGGCAGTCGTGCATCGGTTGCGGGCTGTGTGAGGCGGTGTCGGTCGACCTGTCCGTGATACCCGACCAGCGTCACATGGGGCCGGCGCTGCTGGCCCAAGGCGGAATGCGAGACTTGTCCGAGTCGGACCTCGCCCTGCCCTCGGCCGACGCGGTCGAGCGGCTCGACTGTGACGAGCTTCAGGGCATCTGCCCGGTCGACATCCCGTTGTGCGACCTGGCGAGGTTCCTGAGTCGCATCGGAAACGAGACGCACAACGCCCGCTCGGGGGGCGCTTTGCCCGAGAAAACCTACGAAATCCCCTCAGCCTGACCAAATGCTGCCAGAACCAGCGCTCCAGCGGCCCCTAGAGGCGATTTCCGAAGGGCGATATTGACACCCGTTGCCCCTGCTTTGTAGGGTACCCCGACTTCGCGGTCTACAGAGCGAATTTGACGTGCCACAAGGGTCGCAACGCGGTGAAAAACCCGGTGTTTCGCCCTCTTCGACGACAGAAAAACCTGAAGCCGACAAGAATCCCATGCCCAGAACATTCAAAGCGACGATAGCGCTGATTATCACGCTCATCGTGCTGACCATTCTGACGTTCATCAACGTCTGGCAGACCAACTCGACCCAGGCGACCGTGATCAAGTTGCGCCAGAAGGTCGAGGCGCTGGCCGACTCCAATGCCGACATCAGACGCCAGCTCGACAAGGGCGTTTCGGTCGCCGGCGGAGGGAGCGCGGCGAGTGTTGCCGGAGGGAAGTACGCGGACGCGCTGAACGACCCGGACAACTTCCTCGAGGCGCCGACCAAGCCGATGATTCCGGCCGGAGCCGAGGAAGGCGGGACGCTTCGCCGTCGCCTCAACGCAACTCCCAAAGGGTTCAACTGGCTGACCGAGAATGGCGCCGATGTCTCCGAGATCCAGCGCTATGCACATAATATGTTCGCGCGACGCGACCACATGAACCCGGACAAGTTCATCCCGGAGCTCGCCTATAAGATCGAGGTCAACGACGACTTCACGGAGTACGTTTTCCACCTACGGGAAGGCGTGATGTGGCACGTGCCCCAGAACCTCGACCTGTCGAACCCGAAGTACCAGTGGCTCAAGAAGCCGCGCGAAGTCACCGCCGAGGATGCGGTGTTCTACTTCGAGATGGTCACCAACCCGCAGGTACAAGCCGGCGCCATCAAGAACTACTACGAACAGCTCGAGAGCGCGGAAGTCATCGACAAGTACACCTTCAAGCTGACCTGGAAGGAAAAGGTCCGAAACTCGCTCTCGGCCAGCATCGAGGCGTATCCGCTGCCCAAGTGGATGTTCACGCGCACCGAGACCGGCAATGAAATCCCGGAAGAGACCCTCGGCACCCAGTTCAACAACCACTGGTCCAATAAGATGTCGATTGCGCTGGGAACTGGCCCTTATATGCTCAACGACTACGAGGCGGACAAGCGTATCGAGCTGGTCCGAAACGAGGATTACTGGGGGCCGATGCCACCGATCGACACCATTGAATATCGCATCATCAAAGATGCTGGTCAGGCATTCACGCGAGTTCGCGCCGACGAGCTCGACTTTACGTCGATGACCCCGCCAGACTACGAGAAGTTCATCCTGGAGGGCGACGACGACAGCCCCTTCAAGACCGGAAAGCTCGAGCACAGAGTCGTCGAGCGCCCCGTCTACTACTATGTTGGATGGAATATGGAGGACCCGAAGTTCTCCGACGCGAAGGTCCGCACGGCGATGACGCACGCATTCAACCGCAAGGCCATCGTCCGGGATGTGCTCAAGGGACTCGGCAAGGTCACGACTGGCCCGTTTCTGCCCGACCACCCCGCCAACAATCCGAAAGTCGAGCCCTATCCGTATGACCTCGAGAAGGCCGAGCAGCTACTCGAAGAGGCCGGCTGGAAGGACATCGACGACGACGGCATCCGCGAAAAGACCATCGACGGCGAAGAGACCGAGTTCAAGTTCACGATGCTCGCGTACAACAAGCCGACCGCGCGCAAATACCTTGCGATCTTCAAGGAAGACCTGCGCAAAATCGGCGTCATCATGAACCCGAGTCCGGTCGACTGGTCGATGATGCAGAAGAAGATGGACGAGGGTAAGTTCGACGCGTTTACCGGTGGATGGGCCCTGGGCTGGGAGATCGACCCGTATCAGATCTGGCACTCGAGCCAGGCCGAAGTCGCCAAGGGTTCGAACCGAGTCGCGTTCAAAAATGAGCGCGCCGACGAGATCATCGAGACGCTTCGAAAGACCTTCGACGAGGACAAGCGCATCGAGTTGCTCCGTGAATTCCACATGATCCTGCACGAAGAGCAGCCCTACTCGTTCTTTTACTCGCTCAAGCAGGCTTACGCCTGGCAGCCCGCGCTCGAGCACGTTGTCTTCCAGAAGGTCCGCCCCGTCGACATCTCGATCCCCTGGTACATCGACAACAGCAAGCGCAGCGCCGACCGCGAAGAATAATCGCGCGCGACAACGCGGGTGCCCGGCACCCGCACCACGCACGTCACCCAAGCACCACGTTTCGAAAGAGCCAACATGACGACATACATCGTCAAGCGGATCCTGCTGATGATCCCGACGTTCCTCCTTATTTTGGTGGTCGTCTTCGGGATCTTACAGCTAGCCCCCGGACGCCCTGCGCCCACGCAGGGTGGCGACTCCGGCGTCGAGCAAGCCGGCTCGACCGAGTCTCGGGAGAGCTACCGGATGTTCAAAGAGCAGTTCAACTTCGACAAACCGGTGTTCTTCAACACGCGGTTTGGACTCGAGACCGAGCCGGTACGCAGCGAGCTCGCCGTGCTCGCCGACCAGCGACTACCGGTCTGCCCCGAGCAAGGCGAGAAGCCCGACAACTGCATTCCGGCGTCGGAGTCACCGTCGTCTGCCGCCGTGATCGACGCCCGCAACCGCCTCGAGGACTGGGGCAGCTATATCGTTCCGCAACTCCTCGAGATCGCCGAGAACGCCGACCGGACCGACGTGCGAGTCCTGGCGGTCAACCAGCTATCGGTCAACGCGCAGGTGGATCTCCAGAACGAGTTCGGCAGCGACCAGACGGCCGAGCAGATCGAGTTCAACCAGAAAGCCTTCCGCATCAACAACAAGCTCTCGCAGTGGACGCTCAGCCTCGATGTCTCGCCCCAGCAGGTCGACGCGACGGTCGAGGAAAAATGGGAGCCGTGGCTCGCGGAGAATCGCGAGCGCTTCGAGTACAACTTCGGCGAGAAGGTCGATGTCTTCTTTACCGACACGCGATTCGCCAAGTATCTGGGCAACCTGGCCCGCCTGGACTTCGGTACGAGCCACGTCGATCGGCGGCCCGTCCTGCCGACGCTCATCGAGAAGGTCAAGGTCTCGCTGACACTCAGCGTCTTCGCCATCTTGCTGGCCTACCTCATCAGTGTACCGTTGGGCATCTGGAGCGCGTACAACCAGCATTCGACAGCCGACCAGGCAATGACCGCCCTGCTATTCATGCTCTACAGCCTGCCCAGCTTCTTCACGGCGGTGCTGCTCGTCGAGTTCTTCGCGTCGGGTTCGTACAACTACCCGTTCACGGAGATACCGATGAAGCTGTTTCCGACGGGTGACTTCGTCTCGGACAACGCCGAGAACCTGACGACGCTCGAATATATCGTCGACGTCGGCCACCACATGATTCTGCCGGTCTTCTGCCTGACATACGGCGCGCTGGCGAGCCTGAGCCGATACGCGCGTACCGGCCTGCTCGATGTCATCCGCGCCGATTATATCCGCACCGCCCGCGCCAAGGGCCTCTCGGAGCCGATGGTCATCCTCAAGCACGCCGTGCGAAACGGCATGATTCCGATTCTGACGCTCCTCGGCACGCTCTTGCCTGCCCTGGTGAGTGGTTCGGTCGTCATCGAGTACGTGTTCAACCTTCCGGGCATGGGGCTGTATCTTCTCCAGAGCATCTTCCAGAAGGACTACAACGCAATCATGGCGATCTCGCTGGTATCGACGGTACTCACGCTGGTCGGGATTCTGCTCTCAGACATCAGCTACGCGATCGTCGATCCCCGAATTAGCTTCGACTGATAACGTCCGCGACTCGAACGTCGCTTCTCGAAAGAAACCATGTCCGACGAAACCAAACAGACCGACCCGCCACGTCCGGAGTACAAATCGTACACGGACATCGTATGGGGTCAGTTCCAGAAATACCCGCTGAGCTATTACAGCCTCTTCGGGGTAGGCGTACTGTTCCTGGTCGCCACGATCGCACCGGTACTGGGAACCAACGTGCCGTTTTACATCCACATCCCGGAGAGCGTCGACGCCCCGATTCACGGGACGTTCTTCCCGTGGTTCTCGGCCATGTTCGACCAGAACGTCTACGAGAGCGGCGTCGACATCTTCTTCAACACGCTGATGTTCGCGCTGCCGGTGACGTTCGTCGCCTGGTTTTCGGTGCGAAACGTCCCCGACTTCGAAGACAAACGCCACTACAAGACCTTCCGGATGAAGTTCATCTTCGGTGCGACCATCGCGCTGGCGGTCCTGTGCCTCGGTGTCTACTTCTACGGGTTTCGCCAGCCCCATATCAACTGGTTGCAGTTGGCTTCGAACCCGGAAGTCAGCGCAGTCTTTCCGCTCTTCGAGTATTCATACCGAGACGGCCTGATGATCGACGGGATGATCCAGGACGGCCTGCCGATGAGCTGGGATCACTGGCTGGGTACCGACGAGAATGGCCGTGACGTCATGGTGCGGCTGATCTTCGGTACGCGCATTTCGCTGACCATCGGCGTCGTCGCCGTCGGCATCTACGTGACCATCGGCATGATCCTGGGCAGCCTCGCCGGATTCTTCGGCGGCAAGACCGACATGGTCATCTTGCGGCTCATCGAGGTCATGCTTTGCTTCCCGACCTTCTTCTTGATTCTGACCATCCGCGGCTTCATCGAGGAGCCGAGCATCTTCCACATCATGGTCATCATCGGGTTGACCGGCTGGACGAAGGTCGCCCGACTGGTGCGCGGTGAATTCCTCCGACTCAAGAATGAGGAGTTCGTGCAGGCCGCCGAGGCGCTCGGACTCAAGAAGTTCCGCATCATCTTCGGGCACGTGCTGCCCAACTCGCTGGGGCCGGTGCTCGTCGCCGCCACGTTCGGCGTAGCCGGCGCCATCCTCATCGAGGCGTCGCTGAGCTTCCTCGGGCTCGGCCCGACTGTCGCTCCGAGCTGGGGGCAAATCCTGAATATGGGCCGAGAGACCGGGCAGATGGCTCTCATCCTCGCGCCCGGCTTCGCTATTTTCGTCACCGTCAGCCTCCTGAACCTCGTCGGTGAAGGCGTCCGAGACTCCATCGACCCCAAGATGCGCAAATAAATCATGGTTGATCAGCAGAACGTCCCCGAGTTGGACACAGACGATCCGATCTTGCAGATGCGCAATTTGCGCACCTACTTCTTCACTGACGACGGTGTTTTACCGTCGGTCGATGGGGTGAGCTTCGATCTGGAGCGTGGGCGCACGATGGGTCTTGTCGGTGAGTCTGGCTCGGGCAAATCCGTGACATCTCTGAGCATCCTCGGGCTCATCCCCAAGCCGCCCGGCAAGATCGTCGACGGCGAGATTCTCTTCGAGGGCAAGGACCTGACGAAGATGTCCGAGAAGCAGATGCGCAAGATCCGCGGCAACGACATCTCGATGATCTTCCAGGAGCCGATGACCAGCCTCAACCCGGTCTACACCGTCGGCGACCAGATCATCGAGGCCATCCAGCTCCACCAGGAAGTCACGTTCCAGGAATCGCGCCAGATGGCCATCGACATGCTCGAACGGGTCGGCATCCCATCGCCGAAGGAGCGCGTTGACGAGTACCCGCACCAGATGTCGGGCGGCATGAAGCAGCGCGCGATGATCGCGATGGCGCTGGCCTGCAAGCCCAAGCTGCTGATCGCCGACGAGCCAACCACCGCGCTCGACGTGACCATTCAAGCCCAGATTCTCGACCTGCTGCGAGAGCTTCAGGACGAGATGGGCATGTCCATCCTCTTTATTACGCACGACCTGGGCGTCGTCGCTGAGATCTGCGACGACGTCGCGGTCATGTACGCCGGACAGGTCGTCGAGTACGGCGACGTCGACACCATCTTCAACCACCCGAGCCACCCTTATACAAAGGGCCTATTCAGCAGCCTGCCGCAGGTCGACCGACAGCACGCGGGCCGTGACGACCGACTCTACGTGATCCCGGGCATGGTTCCCCGCCCGCAGGATTTCCCGAGCGGGTGCCGATTCCGGTCGCGCTGTGAGTTTGCGACCGACAAATGCAAGCAACTCCCGCCGCGTGAGTCGCTGCGCGAAGGCCACTTCTCGGCGTGTTGGTACGCCGAGGAGGTCTTGCGTGACGCAAAAGACAAGACCGGACCGGTCGGCGGTGGCGAAACCGCTGACGCGGAGAAGACATTGCGCGAGCTCGGCCTCAAGGTCGGCTACAACCCGTAGTATAGGTGCAACCCCGGAAATGAACCTCTTTCAAAAAGATGTCAGTCGATGAGTGCTGAAGTCAAAATCAACGAAAAGATGTCCCTGGACGAGGAGCGCGAGCCGCTCGTCCGCATCCGAGACCTCAAGAAGTACTTCCCCATCACCAAGGGCATCTTCAGCAGGCACGCCGGTGACGTGAAGGCCGTCGATGGTGTCAGCTTCGACATCTATCCGAACGAGACCGTTGGGCTGGTCGGCGAGTCCGGTTGTGGCAAGACCACCACCGGGCGAACTATCCTTCGATTGCTCGAGCCTACCGGCGGTAAGGTCTACTACAAGGACGACAGCGTCTACGACCTACCCACCGAGGAGCTGCGAAAGCTGCGTCGCAAGATGCAGATCATCTTCCAGGACCCGTACAGCTCACTGAACCCTCGCATGACCGTCGAGGGGATTATCGGTGAAGCGATTCAATTCCACGGCATCGCTTCCGGCGATGATCGCCGCAAGATCGTCGAGGACCTGCTGGAGCGCGTCGGCCTCCAGCCCGCCTACATCACGCGGTATCCCCACGAGTTTTCCGGTGGGCAGCGACAGCGGCTAGGCATCGCCCGAGCGCTCGCGCTGAACCCGGACTTCATCGTGTGCGACGAGGCCGTCAGCGCGCTGGATGTGTCGGTCCAGGCCCAGGTCATCAACCTGCTCCAGGACTTGCAGGAAGAGTTCAACCTGAGCTTCCTGTTCATCGCGCACGACCTCTCAGTCGTGAAACACATCTCCGATCGCATCGCGGTGATGTACCTCGGGCAGATCGCCGAGCTCACGACCACCGATCAACTCTTCGCCTCGCCGAAGCACCCGTACACGCAGGCGCTTCTCTCGGCGATTCCGGTGCCGAACCCAAATCGAAAGACCACCCGTATCGTGCTCGAGGGCGATGTACCCTCGCCTATCAACCCGCCGAGTGGCTGCCGATTCCACACCCGTTGTCCGACATGCTTCGAGCCCTGCGACAAGGTCGAGCCGCGAAGCGTAGAAGTCGAGCCGGGACACTTCGTGCGCTGCCACCTCTACGATCCAGAATACACGACCGACGATCCGGAGATATGGGATCGATTGCCGGTGCCTCCCGACGTCAACGACGAGGCCGAGGTTCTGGGCATCATCGAGGACGATGACGCTCCCGACTCGAGCCCCGTTCTCGACGAGAGTGAACAACCGGATGACGAACCCGCGGAACAGGCAGCCGAGGACGAAGACGCGCAGCAGGGAGCCTGACGTGCTTCCCGGCCTCACCCGAAGTTTTTTGTCGCACTTATCCTCTTGTCATGTACCCTGATGCATGCAGGCCAAATCTTGACAGGATGGTCAGGCTCTGCGACGATCCGCACGCAACGACTGGTTTTGATTAAGCCGATAAACGCTACCCGGTAGCGCTGCCGCGAGAAACGGTTAGCACCGATCCAGGAGGACCTGCCATTCATGGTCACTGTCACAATAAGTGAAAAAGGCGGGCAGCAATCTCAGTACGAGTTCAATAAATCCGAAATTACCATCGGACGGATGAAGGGAAATGACATCGTCCTTCCGAAGGGAAACGTCTCGAAAAAGCACTCTCGGATTTCGGTTCGCGACGGCAACGTTCAGGTCGTCGATCTGAACAGCACGAACGGGACCTACGTCAACGGACGGAAGGTAACGAGCGAGCAGCCGATCACCGAAAACGATAAAGTCTATATTGGCGACTTCATCCTCCAGGTGGAGAGCCCCGAAACCAGCCAACCTCCTGCTGCACCGCCGTCTCCGCCCCAGGGCGGATCGCGCGGTGGCGGGGGAGCACGCGGCTCGCAAGCCGGTGGAGCCCCGCCTTCACCTCCTCAGGGCAACTCTGGCGGCGCTGGTGGTGGACGGCCGTCTCAGAGCGGCGGGGCTGCATCGAGCGGCGGGGCTGCATCGGCCTCCGGCGGAGCCCGCCAGCGAAGCAGCTCCGGATTCGGAGGTTCCGGCCCGGTCGACGATCTGTTTGCCGCTGGCGACTCGAGCCCCAATATGGACAAACGTGACGTCCCGGCTTCCGGTCCGGCGGGCGGAACGCCCGGCGACTCGGCTCCCGCAAATGACGTCGGCGGTGCACAGTCGCGCTCGGGCGGTGGCAGTGAGCCCGCGCTCGATTTCAACGATTTAGCGAGTGGAGATGGTTCGAGCGGTGGGGCACGACCACCGCGCGACACCGGTTCCGGTGGAAGCGCCCCTGCGGGTGGCGCTGGCGGCTCCGGTGGCCTGGGTGCAGGCTCCAGCGCGAGCGCCGGCCGCGCGCCAGACCGCAGTGCACGCGGCGGGGGTGCTGCGCCCGAAAAAGTCGGCCGACCTTCAAAACCCCAGCGCCCCTCGGAGCGCCCCGCTCCCAGTGGTGCCCAGGCTTCGTATGCGCAGGGCACCGGTTACGCGCCTCCAAGAGAATTGCAGTCGGAGTTCGATTCGGACTTCCACGCCGCTCAGCACGATGTCGCGCGCGTACTCTTCGAATCCATCAGCCTCGACTCGCTGCCGATTCAATATCCGCCCTCGCCTTCGGACCGACAGGACTTCGAACGTCAGGTCGAAGACGCGGTCGGCACGGTCAACCCGCAGGTCGACCGAGATGCACTCACCGACCTGATGGCGACCGAGTGCGTCGGACTCGGCCCGCTCGAGGAATACCTCGACGATCCGCATGTCCGCGATATCTATGTCAATCGCTACGACCAGATTCTGGTGCGACGCGGCGGCGAGATCGTGGTGGCCGAACGTGCATTCAGCCACCCCGACTTCCTACTCATCGCGGCTCAACGCCTGCTGGGTACCCGTGACCCCATCGGCTCCGACGAAGTTCGATTCGGTGACGGCACCCGCGTACACGTGGTCATGCCACCGTTGTCCGTCGACGGCCCCGCACTCACGGTTCGCAAGCCGCCGGTAGAGCATCCGTCGCTCGACGAATTGGTGACGCGCGGCGCACTCTCGCCCGGGATGCAGGAATTCCTCGAGCGTGCAGTCGAGGCCGGCCAGTCCATTCTGGTCGCCGGGCCGACCAGCTCCGGGAAGTCCACGCTGCTCGGCGCTATCGCACGCACGGTGACGAACGGAACCCGAATGATCACCGTGGAGGAATCCAGCCACCTCCACCTTCCACAGGATACAGTCGTACGCCTCGAAGCAGATCCGGCCGCAGGCCACGATCTGCGCTTCCTCGTACGCACCGCGGTATCTATGCATCCCCAGCGCATCATTCTGGACGAATGCCGTGGAGGAGAAGCCTACGAGTGGGTAACGGCTGCAGCCAGCGGCACCGAAGGCAGCATGTTGACCGCGCACGGCACCAACTCCGGGGACGCGCTCGGTCGCATCGAGAGCCTCGCCCTACTCGGCAGCCCGGATACGAGTCCGCGCGGCCTTCGCGAGCAGATCGCGCGCGCTGTCGATGTGGTCGTGGTCGTCAACCGCACCCGAGACAATGCGTTCCGCGTCCGGCAGGTCACCGAAGTCCAGGGCGTCGACCTGGATGCGTTCCGACTCAACGACGTCTTTTACTACCGAGTAGAGGGTACCGAAGAACAATTCCACCCGACTGGCTATATCCCGCTGTTTTACGAGGATCTTCGCCACGCCGGGATGGACGTCGACTTCGACATCTTCCGGGAGTAGCCGCGCAAACACTGCTCCGACTTTGATTCGACTGACTATTCGCGCGCGTCGCAGTTTGACGTCGCGCCCTCGCAGCCTTGATTCATGTACACGCTGACCATCGAAGACTCGAACAGCGAGACTGCAGACCAGTTCTCGTTCGACCACGGGTCTTACATCATTGGTCGAAATGACGAGTGCGACATCGTGCTCCCGTCCAATAGCGTGAGCCGCCAGCACGCCCGCATCTACGTCGAAAACGACCGCTGCTTTATCGAGGATCTCGGAAGCGCCAACGGGGTCATCGTCGACGGCCAGCGCGTCGTGAAGACCCGCGACCTCGGGACGGCCTCACAGATTCGCATCGGCGATTTCTACCTCTTTCTGGAGTTCAAGGGGCAATCTCAGAGCCGCAAGAGCGTGCTCGACACCCTCTTCATCTCCGACAGTTCCGAGCACCACAAGCTCGTCCGCGTCAACGACAACTTCAGCGGCGAAGAGTTCAGCCTCTCCGAGGTCGAAAATACCATCGGTCGCACGGACGATAACTTCATCCTCCTGAGCGACCCTTCGATCAGCCGCCGCCACGCTAAAATCATCCGAGATGGCAACCGGTACACGGTCGTGGACCTGGTCAGCTCGAATGGCACGCGACTC
>JBNJFZ010000178.1:0-11118 GCA_051747295.1 Myxococcota bacterium | reverse complement strand
CTTGCGCCGCTGGCACCACCCGGTGATCGGAGACTCGGACTTCGGCGATCGGCAGGCCAACCACGTCGCCGAGCGCGAGGATTACCTCGATCGCATCGCGCTTCACTGCGTGCGCGCGAACATCGGCAACAGGCAGCACTTCGCGCCGGTTCCGGGCTCATTCCTGGCGCTGATGCGCCTGCCCCGCCGCGTACTGGAAGAAAAAGGCTGACCGTCGAACAAGTCATCATGCGGCCATCTTGGCCGCATGCCTCGCTGCGCCCAGGATGGGGCGCAGCACATGACTACAGCGCGTCCACATACACATGCGCTCCGGTGAGCAGCGCATCCCGATAGATCGGCGCTCGAAAGACCGAACCGTGCTCCCACAGGTCGGCCAACGCATCGAGGGCATCCAGGGTGCCGAGCATCGCCAGCTGCTGCGTTGCCGCCAGCCCCAGGACCTTCTCGCCGCGGGCAGCTCGCTGTAGCGCGTGCACGATGTCCGCGCTCGACTCCCCGTGCGCCGCGAGGACCATCGCGCCCTGCAGCGTCGCCCGCTCCTGCATCGCGGCGCGCTCCGCCCCCACAGCGCTCCGGCTCAGCGCGCATTTTAGAGAGCGGGCCGCCAGCGAGATCGCATCGCTATCACTATCGGAGAAGCGCGACGCCCACTTTTCGGCGTGCGCATCGACATGCCCGTCTCCGATTTCGACGTGGTTGGAGAGGTCGAAGAGCGTGCGGACGACCGCGACCTTCGCCGCCTCCGGCATCGATGGCCCGTCGAGCAACTGACGCAACATGCCCGCTGAAGCCTCGAAGTCGAGGTTCTCGGGATCCGTCCCGCTCATCGGCAATCCGGGTACGCCGGGCGAGTGAAAGCCGTAGGCGACCAGCCGCTCGTGGGCGCCAACCTGGGCGCCGAGCAGCGCCAATTCATCGTCGACCGCCATCGCGATGGCAAACCCAAGCCCCATCTTCGTGGCCAACGGCTCCCAATCCTCCGGGTCGGCCGACGGCTCGAAGGCGAGCAAACCGATGAGATCGCTCGCATCCGACTCGGTCGGCTCCTCGAACCCGATACCCTGAGCCGCACATGTAGACAGGAACGCTGCGAACTCGAAGGCGTCGTCATCGCACACGTCCAGGAACGACAGGACCGAGAGCCACTCGCCCGGTCCATACACCTGGAGGAAGTCAGCGACCGAGGCCGAATCAGCCACCCACGCGATATCGGCATCGCCGGCCAGGACCGCCCGAGCATAAGAATCTGCCTCGAGCACCGCCATGAGCCCATCGAGCACGGCGATCTCTGCCTGTGCTTCGTCGAAGTCCACGACCTGCTCGCGCCAGTCCTCCACAAGATCTGCCAGCGAGTGCGCTCCGGCCATCGCCACCGCCCGAAGCGCGACGAACGCGTCCTCATAGACATCACAACCTTCGATCCAGGCTCGCAGCGCGTCTGGATCCGCCACCGCCAGCAGTAGCGCAGCGGCTCCCCGTAGCTCATCGTGGTCGAGCGCCTCTTCGAGGACCGGATGGGTCCACGCTACGCCGGCGCGCGCGAGGGCGTCGATCAGCGCCTCGGGTTCATCACTGCTCAGTCGCGCATCGATCGCGGCATCGATCGCTTCGCTCTCTGCAGACACGCTCGCGATCATTGCGAGTGTGTCATCCAGATCGAGCCCGCGCGTCCCTGCCCACGCCCGTACCGTCTCCTCACTGGACAACGCGATCAGGGCGCCCCCCAGCCGCTCTCGTCCACATTCTGCCACGATTTGGTCGGGAGCTTCGGGGAGCTCTCCACCGCGAACGACGTGCTTTAAGATCGTGTCCAATTGATTTCTCCGGCGTCGGGCGTTGATAACACTGTTACAGCTGTCTATTATCTCGAGTAGGTTGGACCGCTCGTAGCATTTTGTACGCGGCTCGACCAAACAAAATACCCGGCTTCGGGACTAAAATCTTTACTGAACCGTTGAGACTTCGAGTGGTCGCCGTTGATATCGGCGCCTAATTGACATATGCTTTTCGCCGCGAAAGGCGTACTTCGCCCGCCCCACCACTTCTCCGCGGGCACGCCCTACGGCCCTATCCCGGGCCTCTCGAGACGAGCCGATTGGGCTTTTCCGGTCGTCGTCGGCATTCAGGATGAAACCATGAGTACACACACGAGATTACTAGTCGCATTCCTCCTCGCATTCGCCATCGGTGTGACAGGCTGTTCTGACGACGAGGGTGCCATTAATGGAGCTGGCGACGATACGGGCGTCAGTACCGATGTCGACGCGTTTGACGACGCCAGCGACACCGAAGAGGACGTCGAAGAGGATACCACCGACGACGCCTCCGACGCCGAGGATACAGCCGAGGACGTCGAGGACGACACGTCCGATGCCGAGGACGACACGTCCGACGCCGACGCCGATGACGACACGTCCGACGCCGAAGAGGATACCGGCCCCACCTGCGATCCCAATAATGATTGCGACTACGACGGGCTGACCGACTGTGAAGAAGAGCAGCTCGGCACCGACCCGTGCAACCACGACACCGATGGCGACGGCCTCTCGGACTTCCAGGAACTCGAGAATCGAACCGACCCGCTCGATCCTGACTCCGACGACGACGGTGCTCTGGACGGCGAAGAAGTCGAGCTCGGGCTCGATCCCAACGATCCCGACAGCTATGACGACGGCATCGAAGACGGCCAGCGGTGGATCCTCGAAGCCTGCGAAGACCCCCGCGGCGAGCCCGTCGACCTCTATAGCAGCAACTTCGGCAACTGGAAGCTGGGCCTTCCGCCCGCGTTCGACAACCACACCGAGCTCACGATCGACGGCGCGACCAGCACCAACTACCAGGCCGCATCGGTCTACGATGACCCGGCAAACGAAGTGGCCGGCTTCCTGTTGTCCCGCGAGCCCAAGTCCGGCGAGTCGGTCCCGACCGATGTCACCGCGAACTATCGCTCGGACGTGGGAGGCGTCTCGTCGACCATCAACCAGGAGTTCAACGGCGGTGAGTTCCAGACCCACGACTTCCGAGGCGCCGCCATCAGCCGCTTCCTGATCACCACCTCGTCGAGCAGCTCGGTCAAGGAGCTCCGCGAAGAGCTGCTCTTCGGATTTGCACCATTCGGACAGAGCGACGTCTCTACGTCGCTCCCTGACACCTCCGGCGCACAATACAACCAGTTCCGAATCTTCGTCTCCGCGATTTACCGCAACTACAACGACGGCACCAAGCAGACGCTCACCAGCGTCGCCATCGCACCCGCGTCCAAGTACGACTCACGCGACAAGGTCAAGTTCCGCATGGACGACCTGACCAACACCACCAATATCGCCGAGTCCGAGGATGGAACGGTCATCCGCTGCAACCGCTTCAAGCCCAGGAAGAGCTCGAAGGCCGACTTCTACTGGGTCCTCGACCAGTCCGGCTCGATGAACAGCGACTACGAGCAGGTTCGAAGTGTCGCCAACGAATTCTACACGCGGCTCGAGAACACGAACCTCGACTACCGCCTCGGTGTCACCACCATGGACGAGGACTTCTTCGGAGAACTCCGAGATCCTCCCGCCTGGCACACCGACCTGGCCACATTCCTCGCCGAGATTCAGGAGGTCGAAGATGGCGACTACGACTTCGGTCAGGAGTACGGCCTGAAAGTTGCGCGCGACGGCATCCGTCATATGAAGGGCCTCGCGACCCAGCAGCCCTCTCAGAATGAGCGCATTCGACCGGAGGCCCAGCTCATCACCATCTGGATGTCTGATGAGGAGGCGCAGACCTTCCAGAACGACAGCATCAACTCCTCGACGGGCCAGCAGCTCCTGAACAACTTCATCAACTTCTTTAGCCAGCACACCATCGGATTCGCGATTGTGGAGGACTCTGGAGAGGCCTATCGACGCGTCGCTCAGGCGACCGGCGGCTCGTTCGCCTCGCTCGACGCCCAGGACATCACCGAGACCATCGAGGATATCATCTTCGCTGCGACCGGCCTCGCCTCGAACTACGTGCTGCCCGAGACGCCCATCTCGAGCTCGCTGCGCGTGTTCATCAACGGCAACTGGGTCCCGCGTAGCCGCGAGAATGGCTTCGACTACTTCGCACAGACCAACTCGATCGCGTTCTTCGGTTCCTTCCGCCCCGAGCCGGCCAGTGTGGGCGGACGCGCCGACAATATCGCGGTCTCGTACGAGTCCTTCCAGGATCGCACGAAGTACTAATCTGGCTGACACCGAATGAGTACGAGGGTGCGCGACCACGCGTCGCGCACCCTTTTTTTGATTTTGTTCTGTGGCTCGCATGAAGCCGTGCGGGAGAAAGCGCTGTCGCACGACGGAAGGTCTTGCATGCAACGCGTCATCTTCACATTGCTGGTCGGCTTCGCCGTCGGGCTGGCGTTCGGTTGTGCCGACGAGGCCGACCGTGAGGGACGCACACCTGCGCAGGAGGACACGTCGGTGCGCCCGGACGCCACGGAACCCGCACCGCCGCTGCGCGCCGAAACCGACGCCCAGCCTGTCGAATACGACACCGTGTTCGCGCCACGAGCCGACTGTGCCGAAGACTGCGACGGTGACGGCCTCGACGATTGCCAGGAAGCCGAGCTCGGCACTGCGCAGTGTGTAGCTGACTCCGATCGCGACGGACTCACCGACAAACAAGAGGTCGACCTCGGCACCGACCCGCTGGACCCGGACACCGACTCGGACGGAGTGGACGACGGCGAAGAAGTGGACCTGGAGCTCGACCCGAATCGGCGATCGTCATTCGATGACGGCAAAGACGACGGCATGCGCTGGATCGTCGACGCGTGCGAGACCACCACGACCGACGACGTCCGCTACTTCAACAACGAACCCGGCAACTGGACGTTCGGGCTGAGTACGGCGTTCGACAACTACCGCGAGTTGGTGCTCGATCGCGAGTACGCCGCCGATGCCCACGCGGCCGCCTTCTACGGGGACACGAGCGCCCAGTTCGCTGGTAGCCTCATCTCGCATCCGTCCCGGTTCGATGACCCGACGGACTCGGTCGCACGTACCATGACGCGCGTGGTAGACATCCTGGAGTTGGACGAACTGTCGTTTCGCGGCGAGATCACACGCTTCGAGACTCACGACGGGTTCGACGCTGCCTCACAGACCTTGATCGCCGATCCAGACTCTCCGATTTCGCCGCAGGCCCTCCGCGAAGCCCTGACGCTTCGGGTACTACCTCCGCATGTCTTGCCGGACGTCATGCCCGAGATTTCGGACACCTCGACTCGGCTTCTTCGACTGAACGTCACGTATGTGCATCGCACGCTGGACCAGGCGTTTGGGCAGAGCCTTATGAACGTCTCGATCGTTCCGGAACAGGTGCACGCGCAGAGTCGGAGGATTCGCCGACAGGTGGTCGATGCCACCAATACGACCAACCTCGCCCTCCACGACCGCGGCGTGCGCCCTGGATGCGCTCGCCACCCCGCCAACGAACTCCCGAAGGCCGACTTTTACTGGATGCTCGACCAGTCGCGCTCGATGGAAGATGACTTCGATGCCGTCATCGGCTTCGCGTCGCGGTTTTTCGATATCCTGGCGGCTTCCGGCATGGACTACCGCCTGGGGGTGGCCACCATGGACCGCGCCGCGCTCGGCTCGCTCACTCCCGACGCCCTGTGGCACACCTCGAAGGAAACCTTTATAGGAACGCTCGAAGAGATTCAGCACGACCCGTACGGTGCGGACGGCCAACTCCACGACGACGACGAGTACGGCTTTGAGATGGCGCGTTCCGGGCTCTCCTACATGCTCGGGCTCGATGGTGAAGTACCACAACCGAACGTGCGCATTCGCGAAGAGGCCGACGTGGTCACATTTTTCGCGGCCGACGAAGAGCCGGAAGTCCTCCAGCAATACCCACTCGGCACGTCGGCCGGCCAGAGACTGCTGGATGACTACGCCTCGTTCTTTGGCCGATACTCGACGGTCTACGCACTCACGACCACCGATACGCCAGGCTATCGGCAACTCGCCGTCGACACCGGCGGCGCATATGCACCCATCCATGGCGCTCCGTCGGAGACTACCCAGAGCATCGAGACGTTTATTGCGCGGACGCTCGCCGACGCATCGACCTACCGGCTCACCGATACGCCCGTCACCGCGTCGATACGCGTCTTCAAGAACGGCCGATGGGTGCCGCGAAGCCTCGAGAACGGCTACGCGTATTTCCCCCGCAGCAACTCGATTGTGTTCTTTGGATCCTTCCGACCAGAGCCACATGCCGACGGTGGTCCAGGCGACTTCGTGGCGGTCCACTACGAGACCTTCACGAACCCTCCTAAGCCCTGAATTGCGGAACAGCAATTTAGCTACACCGATTTCTAGCGCGAATGTGCAGCGTCTTTAAACCTCAGCAGCAAGTCCTCGAGCCTCCCGGTCGCGCGCTTCTTCCCGGGTCCACTCGCCGGCCGCATTCGGACGACGTTGGTCCCGAAGCGTACGACACGCTGGTCGCCACTCGTGTTGCGAACGACGTCCTGGGCGACCGATGCATTCGGGGTCTCGAAGATCGTGACCGCGACGGAGTTCTCCCCGGCGCCAAACAACGAGGAATGCTGAGTTCCATCATCCAGGTCGATGCGATTGATCTCACCCTGCTGTCTCCAGCCGGATTGACGCATGGCCATCAGGATGGCGTCGACGGACATCGTATTCTGCTCGCCAGCTTCAGTTGAGGGCTCATCGTCTCCGGGATCCGCCGCCGGCTCGTCGGTCGCGGGCTGTTCGTCGGCCGTAGCGGCCGCCTCATCCTGCGATGTCTCCGTGTCCTCATCACCGCCGGTAGCGATCTGGATGACCGCCACCAGAGCGGCCACGACGATGGCGCCGACCGCGCCTCCGACGACCAGCTTCTGTAACTTCGTATCTCCCTGCTCGGCACCGGCGTTATGCCGGCTCGCCACGTCCGAGCGAGCTGGCGCACTCGGCCCGACGCCTGCCACGGCCCCTGCGCCCTGCTGGTCCGAAAGGCTGGGGCGTTGCGGTTCTTCCGGCGGATGTGGCGACGGCCTCTGCTCGGCACGAGAACGATCGACTGGGGCGCTCTCGGTCTGCTTCGACTCGGCTTTCTTCTCGCTCTTCGGAACGGGTGGCGGCCCGCTCCCATCCTGGCCGGGTGGCCCCTCGAGATCGACGGGTGCTTCCTCGGGCGAGAACCCCGACGCCAGATCGGCAAATAGATCATCGGTAGGCTCTTCGACCGGATCCGACGACATTTCACCCAGCCCGGCGTCGGCCGAGAAGAATCCGCCCGCCGCGATCTGGCCGTATCCAGCTTCACGAGCCTCATCGGACTCTAGCCAGGCCGCGAGATCATCGTGCATGGCACGCGCGCTCTCGTAGCGTGCGGCCGGATCTTTCTCGAGGGCTTTCTGGACGATTCTGGTGAGCTCCGGCGGAAATGCGGTGGCTTCTGGAAGTTGCCATGGTTCTGGACTGGCGTGATATTGGGCGCACTCCCCGAACTCGATGCCGGGAACTGCCGGGTCGCCGACCAGGCCCTCCCACATCAGGAGGCCTACCGGATAGATATCGGCCGCCGGTGTCAGTCCATCCCCGTCTAGCTGCTCGGGAGATGCGTAGCGGGGTGTGCCGACGAACCCGCCCTCACGGGTGATCTTGACCCCGGACGCGCCCTCGGCCTCGAAGATCTTGGCGATCCCGAAGTCCAGAACCTTGACGATCTTCTTCCCCTCGTAGTTCTGCGTGAGCATGATATTCGAGGGCTTCAGATCGCGGTGCAGGATGCCTCGTCGATGCGCTTCGTCGAGGCTCGCGAGGATCTGTCGGGAGATCTGGGCGACCTCGACTGGATCGAGCGCGCCGCGCTCCTCGAAGATCTGATACAACGACTCTCCGTCGATCCACTCCATCGCCAGATACAGGAAGCCGCGCTCGTCTTGACCGTAGTCGAAGATCGTCACGGTATTCTGGTGGGTGAGTTGACTGGCGAGCCTCGCCTCGCGGGAGAAGCGCTCGAGCCAGTTTGCGCGTACGTTGTCTCCGAGCTGCAAGATCTTGAGCCCGACCTCCCGGTCCATCTCGACGTGGACCGCACGGTAGATCACGCTGAATCCTCCACGTGCCACCGGCTTCTCGATACGATACTTGCCGGCGATGACGACGCCGGGCTTGAGAACGCGCTGTTTGATCGGCTTGGCCATACGGTGTCGCTCGACGACTGAGTGAGCGTCTCGATCGAATTGGCAAGAAATAAAGAACCCGGCGTCAGGATAAGCCCTGAGCGCCGGGGTGTCGACACCATCTGCGTGTCTGTCTTTCCGCTACTCGACCGTAATCGCCAGGATCAAGATGCCGCTCTTGTAGCTCAAGCCTGCCTGGAAGAATGTACTCTTCGGAGATGCCCGGAGCGTGGTCGTGAGCTTGTCTGCGATCGACAGGCCCATCTTGTAGAAATCACCGGCCAGCCCGTGGAACGTCAGGGTCACCTCGGTGCCGCCGGGCACCGTGACTGTCTCGGCCTGTGATTTGTCGAGGGTAAAGTCGTCGGTCTGGACAAGCTTGAAGCTCGTATAACCGGAGAAGGCGCGAGTGAGCTTGTTCTTGAGGTCGTTTAGCTTCGGATCGAAGTTGTTGCCGTCTTTGCTGGCCGAGATGGAGCGCACGGTGACATCGACGTCCTGGGCGGCCGCGGTGTCCGCGAAACCGAGCATGGTCCCCACGACCACGAGTGCCAGGAAAATGTTTGTAATTGCACGCATCACGACTTCCTGAGTGTGCCGCCTTCCTAGACGGTCGACGGTATTAGCAGCTTGCTCAATCCCAGCGGGTCACATCGGCTGACCCAACGATCCTTCTCCAGCATCGCCATCACCTTTCGGCTCGGCCTTACCCGCATCAGCATCCTTCCCATCAGCCGCCGGGGTGTCTTCGGCGTTATCAGTCCCGCCCGCTTCACCGGGCGAGCCTTCCGAGTCGAAGAGCCAGATGACCGTCGACCCTTCTTCGCTGTCCTGGCCGTCCGGCTTCTTCATGCTGGCCGGCTTCATCGGGCTATCGACTAGGACGTCGGAGCCCGGCGCATATTCAACGCTATCGACGATCACGACGGTTTTCTCGACCACGACCTGCTCTTGCGGCCCGAAGATCTGGTCTCGGAACAACCCGAGGGCAGCTCCGACCAATAAGACCGCGGCAGCAGCGCCGTAGATCGCCTGGCGATACTCGTCGAACCAACGGGTCGAACCACCACCGGTATGCTTCGCGTCCGGCGACGTGCGCTCGCCGCGAGCGGCGTCGAGCGAGACGACGTTCTCGCCGCCTTCGAGTGCATCTATTTTTTCTGAGACCCCGGTCCACAGGTGATGGAAATCCACCTGCTCCTGAGCGTTTTCGATACCGGCATTGACCGACAGCCGGACCTCCTCGAGCGCCTCGATATACGCGATGACTTCGGGGTGGCCCTGCTCGATCCATGCAGTGACGCGCTGGCGCTCACGCTCGTCGACTTCGTCGTCGAAGAAGCGTTGTATCAACACCAGGTGATCACCCGGCCGGAACTCGCCCGGCTCTCGGGTTTGCTCATCCGTATCGGGTGTCTCTTCTGACTCGAGTCCCGCCGCAATGCCATCCCAGAAATTCGAGAAATCGACATCCGCTCCGAGATCTCCACCCAGGGCTTTGACGCCACCGCTGATCTCCTCGAGCGCCGCCAGGTAGTCGGCGACGTCCTCGCGCTCGCGCAGCAATCCCTGAACGAAGGCCACCTCGGCATGATCTGCCTCGCCATCGTGGAATCGCTCCAGAAGGGGAGCGAGCTCCTCGATGTCGACCTCCATGGGATCTGGCGCCCCGATCGCGAGCTCGACGAGCTTCTCTGCGGCCGGCATTCCGTCCCGGGCGGACTCCCACGCCGACGTTTCGGCCGCCTTTACCGCATGCTCGAGTTCTTCGAGCGCTGCTCGGTAAACGCGTGCCGACGTCGAGCGCTCGAGCAACGCATCGGCGCGCTCACGCTCGTCCCGATCGAGCTCTCCGTCGTGGAGGCCCTGTATCAGGCGGCATTCTCGGTATGTGAGTCGTTCTGAGTTCATGTCTATCTCGGCAGGTCCCGGTCTCACAATCGTAGACGTGGCGGCCTGCCGAACTATTCAAAAAGTCTCAACCCAGCTTAAGATCTTCGCCGACGTATTCTTCGATCGCGTCCTGGAAGTATCGGCGAGCGTGGTAGAGTCGGCTCATGACCGTCCCCTTGGAGATGTCGAGCACATCGGCCATTTCGTCGTACGAAAGCCCCTCGACCTCGCGGAGGATCAAGATGGTGCGGTGCTTGTCTGAGAGGGTCTCGAGCGCCTCGAGCATCTTGTCGCGCAGCTCTTTTCGGCCGTAGACCTTGTCGGGCTGGATGCCCAGCTTGGAGGGCATGATGTTGTCGTCACCGCCGACCTCGCGGTCACGCTTGATCTCGTCGTTGTAATCGACCTCGCTGCGCCGATCCCGCTTGCGAATAAAGTCGATGCACTTGTTGACGGTGATCCGATAGAGCCACGTGTAGAAGCTCGAGTTGCGATTGAAGTTCTCCAGGTACCGGTAGACCTTGATGAAGACTTCCTGAGAGACGTCGTAGGAGTCGTCCTTATCCTTGAGCATCCCGTAGCAGATCGAATAGACCTTGCGCTGGTACCGCTCGACGAGTTCCTGGAAGGCCTCGCGATCCCCATCCTGGGCGCGTTTTACAAGTTCTACTTCGTCTTCTTCCACCGCTACTCCAAAAAGCGCGAGCCTCGTCCGCTCGCCGGCATCGAGCGATCCACTATTAACCCGTGTAAATTCACGGCTAACATGAAACAGGATCGCGAATTTAGCAAGCGATGGGCTGTTAGCGGTTGAGCGGTTGAGCGGTTCAGCGGTTGAGCGGTTCAGCGGTTCAGCGGTTAGCGGTTAGCGGTTGAGCGGTTGTTCGTCTCATCAAACCGGAGAAGCCCGTAACCTCTTAACCTCTTAACCTCTTAACCTCTTAACCTCTTAACCTCTTAACCTCTAGCGCAGCGCCGCAGGCGCAAGCGAAACCTCTTAACCTCTAGCGCAGCGCCGCAGGCGCAAGCGAAACCTCTTAACCTCT
>JBNJFZ010000177.1:0-11308 GCA_051747295.1 Myxococcota bacterium | reverse complement strand
GAGGCCGCGAAAGCGGCCGATACAGCGAGCGAAGCGATACAGCGAGGCCGCGAAAGCGGCCGATACAGCGAGCCGGCCCCGCCCGGCGATACAGCGAGCCGGCCCCGCCCGGCGATACAGCGAGCCGGCCCCGCCCGGCGATACAGCGAGCGAAGCGATACCGCGAGGGCGCAAAGCGCCCGATACCGCCCCCAATCCCCAGTCCCTAGTCCCAAATCCCCCTCCTAATGACACTGCCAGAACGCCGTGTCCCCAAACACGTACATCACGCCGGAATCGCCCAGGTTCATCCACGCGAAGCTCTCGTCGAACTGCATCAAAAACGTGCCGCCACCTTCTGGATACTGTAGCCAGATTGGCTCACCCAGCACCCGTGCTGAGGCCTGATAGATCTTGCCGCGAAGCTCGCTGCCTTCCTCGGCCCAGATGCCGGGCGAGACCTCGATGGCGACCGGCTCGAACCATGCTTCACTTCGGTCGGGCACGTCGTCGGGCAGCTCGAGTTCGGCGTCTTCTAACTGCTCGTCGCTGCTGTACACAACCGCCGTCCACTCGTTGTACGCCTCCCAGGCCTCGTTGTAGTCCGGCTGGAAGCAGAACACCGACACCGTGCGCGTGTCTTCGCCCACCAGCGACCGCAACTCCGGCATCGTCTCGACATCGAGCGTGTACAGGTGCGCCATCGGCTCGCCGTCCATCGTCGGCCAGCGCTCCTCGCCGATGCCCGGCGGTAGCCCGCCAATCTGGTTATACCCGGCATCCTCCGGCTTCTCATCCAGTCGCCGCAGCACGTAGATCGTCTCGCCCGTCCCTCCGACCTCCTCGGCCAGCATGGCGAGCTTGTCGATATCGTCGAGTTCCTTGGCGGTCTGGCTGCCTTCTTCTTCGAGTTCCTTCTCGATCTCCTCGAACGTGTCGTGCCCGACCGCTTGCTGGAACTGCGACTTCATATGGCTGCCCGCGCCGTTTTGCAGCAGCCATTTGACTGCCGCGCGGCTGTCTTGCAGGTATTCGATGCCTGCCTGGATCTCGCGCGGATCGTCTCCCGTGAGCGAAGCCTCGCGCTCGAGCAGCGTCTGGAACGCCGACTCGACCAACGCCTGTTCGGTATGCGCCGCCAGGTAGCGAAACGCGCGCCCAAAGGTGCTGTTGCGACCCAGTTCGCGCTCCATGACCGCCACCGCACGCTCACGCGGCAGGTGATAGACGGCCTTGAACAACAGTGGCCGGAGGTACGGATAATCGTACTTCTTCTGTACCGCGTTGAACTTGATCCACTCGTCCCACTTCTCGTCGACGTCCTCGTCCCGCTCAGCGGCGCCGGCGAGCACGCCGATGATCGCGCGCTGGAAGGTCTTCTTGTCTTCTTGCTTGTCGCAGTCGTTGTAGCCAGCCTCGAGCAGCGGAAGCGCCGCCGGCGGCAGGTGCGCAAGTCCGAGCGCGACGCTATGGCTCGACGTGTAGCTGTCCTCGACGATCGCTTCGATGCCTCGCCGCCACAGCTCGGGGTCATCTACCAGGTGCAGGTAGGGCGCGATGCGGGTCTTGCCGTAATCGCTGTCCATTGCCTCTTCGATAAGCTTGCGAATCGCGTCTTCAGGCAGCTCTTTCATGGCCCGAAAGAGCAGCTCGAGCTTCGGAAATGCGTAGCCGGGCTCGGCGACCGAGAACAACGTGTCGTAATGGGCGAGGTCCTTTTTGTGGTCGTCGTCCTCGAGTTGGTGCACCTTTTGATCGATCCAGTTAAGGCTGGGCGATCCGCTGTCCAACTCCACCGCGTCGATTAACGCATCTGCGATGCCTTCGCCCGCCGCAGACAGCTCGAGGATCGCGCACGCCACCGACGGCCACTTGCGTAGCCCGGTGTCGTCGACCGCAATCGCCATCTCGGCGACCGCGGCAGGGTCGTCGTCGCGCCAGTTCATCAGGGCGCGCTCGATATTCTTCGCGGTATTCTGGTCGAGCGAGCATCCGGCCAGCAGCGCCGGCATTTGCTCGGTGGTCGCTGCCTGGATTGCGTGCTTGAAGTACGGGAAGTAGATCCGCGAGACCGCCTCGTCAGCCTCGCCGAGCGCTTGTTGGAGCAGGGCCTGGGCCCACTCGTCGGTGGAGCCGAAGAGCTCGATGAACCGGTCGAAGTTGTCGTTCGGAACCTGGCTGTCGTAGAGCTCGATCTTCTCGAGATTGCCATCTTCATCCGGCCAGAGCATGCGGTCGCGGAGACGAGTCTCGGCATGGACGCTGGCGAGTTGCTCGATTCGCCCTTCGAGGACATCAGACATATCCTCGCCGAAACGCGCCATGACGAAGGCCACCCCGAGCTTTCGCTCGTTTGGAAGGTCGTCGAAAGCGTTCTGAAATGCCTCCGGGTCGCGCGAATACGTGCGCATCGCGGCCTCTTCGAACGCGCTCGGCCAGCCCGGCAACACCGGCGTGTAGCCGTCCTTGTTTCCCTCGCCCGTCCGAATGAGTTCGATGACCTCGTCCACCTCCAGTAGATGCGGCTCCTCGGTGTACTTCTGCCAGAGGTCGGAATCCGACGCGATGTCGAAATGGCCGTGCCGGACCATCTCGATGAGAAACGGGGTCTGCTCGTTGTAGCCGATCGCTTCTCGGAGGACGTCTTCTTTGCCGTAACGATCGCGCGCCTTGGCGATCTTTTTGGCCGTTTTCTCCATCAAATCCGTGTCGGCGGCCAGCTCCTGGGTAAGCCCGTGTTGGTAGGTCTGGACGGTCTCGTTACCCTCGACGTCCCACGTTTTCTTTTCACCGTGGAGGTAGCCGTGCTCCCAGGTTTCCTCGAGCTTTGGGCGGCCGTCGTCGTAGAATTCGACGTTGTCACCGTGGCGCTTCCCGTCCGCCCACTGACGCCGGTAGGCGAGCTGCCCGCCCTCGAACCACGCCGCTTCTTCGCCGTGGTGCATGCCACGGCGGTATCCGCGCGCGACCTTTTCGTGCGTCCCGGTGGTGTGCCAGACCCAGTCGCCGTGGCGTTTGCCGTGCCAGAAACCGCCGCGCGCCTTCGGGTTCCCTTCGGCGTCGTCCCAGATGTACTCGCCGTGCTTTTCGCCGTCGTCGTCGTAGTGATAGGCCTGCTTGTACTCGCCGTTGTCGTGCCACCAGGTCCACGTACCGGACCGCTTGTGGTCGACGTTCTGCCCCTCGTACATCTTCTGGCCGTTGTCGTGCCAGCCCACCTCGGAACCGTCTTTGAGCCCGGCTTCGTACTCGATTTCCCAGTGCTTCTGGCCGCTCTCGTAGAACCACGTCCACGTGCCGTCTGCGAGTCCGTCGACGACCTCACCCTCGAGCTCGAGCTGCTCGCCGTCGTCGTGAAATGTCCGGTGCGTGCCGTTGCGCGGCGGGGCTTCGAGAGAGGGAAAGGGCGTGGTCGCGGTCTCGTCGGCGCTCATGCTGTCTCCGGTCGGTTGGCATCTAGAATATCGATTGACCGAAAACGTAAAGGAGCGGTCTGAAAAGCACCAGTTGGGAGGGCGGGTATTAAGGAAGATTAAGGCGATTGCGAAGCAGCCAGGCAGCAAAGCGGCAAAGCGGCAAAGCGGCAAAGCAGCTAAGCAGCTAAGCAGCGCATGGAGGCATGGAGCATGGATGCATGGAGCTGCTCGGCTGCTCGGCTGCTCAGCTGCTCGGCTGCTCGGCTGCTCGGCTGCTTAGCCGTCTTCTTCCGCGACTTCCAGCGCCACATGCTTGAACTCGCCGTCGCTCTCGAGTTCCTCGGCGAGGGCTTGCAGCCGCAGCGCCGGTGGGATGACGTCGAACGACTCGGGGACCAGCACGAGCACGTCGTCTTTGACGTGCGCCTCTCGGATCAGGAGTCCGTGGTGGTGGCAGCGCTTTTTGATATGCTCGTAGTCCATGTCCTCACGTCTTCACTGAAGGTCCGTCCTTACTAACGCAGTTGCGCCACCAGCGGCAAGCCGCGACCGACCGTGGAGTGCAATGCGGCTCGTTGGCTGTTATCCTGCAATGCCGACTCGCCCGATTCCACCGCCATAACGGGGACAAGATGAAGTACCTGCGAGCCAGTACATGGATCCTGATAGCCGCAGTCGTCGCCCTGACGAGCTGCATGCCCGACGATGGCGGTTCCGAACAGTCGAACGACGCGGACGCCGATGTCGAGTCTGCGGACGGCGATGACGCAGCCGAAAATGCGACCGAGCCGGTCCAGGCCGAGCGCTACAAAGACCAATTCGATCCCAAGAATCCGTGCGTCATCGAGACCTACGACACCAGCACGGATACGGACATCCTCATCGAGACGGTGACCTATACGTTCAACTCCGACGGCACCGTCGCCACCGAAGTGGGCGAGCCCGCAGAAGGCGTCGATGGGGGCGCGTATGACACCACCTTCGAGTACGATGACAGCGGGCGCCTCATACGGACAGTCTCCGAGCGGACGGCTCCCGAACAATACGTGACCGTCCGAGAAGCCACCTATGTGGGCGACACGCTCAATTACGACGAAGTCACGTACACCCGTGGCCCCAGCACCGACGAGCAGGAGCCGCTCCAGGCATCGGTCTATCACTACGGGGAAGATGGTCTTCTCGAGCGGCTCGAAGTCTTCAACCCCGACGGCTCGCTATACGCGGAGGCGACGTATATCTTCGGCGACGGCGACACGGTCATGACCGTCGAGAGGCGAGACGCGTCCGGCAACTTGCGCAATTCGACCGAGTATCGCTTCGACGATAACTTCCTGCTCGCCGAAAAGATCACCACGAGCGTTCGGCAGGACGGAGACCTCGTCCAGAGCGAGGAGTACAATTACGACGAGCGCGGCTGGTGGGAGGAATCACTTATCGCCCAGGAAGGGTCGGCGTTTGCGAAGCGCGTCACGAATTACCGGTGTCACGAATGATCACGCGGGAAACCTCGCCTCACCCACTCTATCCGGCTCAGAGTTACTGTAGCCTGCCGCTATAGTCGGTAAATTCGCCGGATGCGGCGTCATACTCGGTCCTCGCCGGGACCGCTCTGTCGGTCCCGAACGTGTTCGCACCCGGGTCGCGGCGCGCAGCGATCATTCTCGCCGTTCCAACACCTGATCCGGAGTCAGCTATTTAAGAGAGTAATTGAATACGGGCACGGGGCACCGGAAACCACCGGTCGCCCTCGGTTGCTTCGGTCAGCCGAGGGCAATCTTTGTCGCTGTCGTTGCCGTTTCCGATGCAGTTTTCCGCTGTCGATCTCGTTTTCGGTCTTGTTCTCGAGGCGTTTGCCCGCGAACGACAGCGGGGAAGGGGCCGAAGCTCCCAATTAATCCGGTTCAGCGCCACAACTGCCGGTGGATTCGCTGTGGACTGTCGAAAGGCGTGGAGGCCGGAGATTGCCTGATGATGGAAGAGATTTGGAGGGGCCGGATCTGTACGGAAGATGTCTGGAGAGGGATTCCGGAGACGGAAGATGGAGCGTGGAGCGCTGAGGTATGGAGACGGGAAAAAAGAGGCAGGTTAGCTCGACCAAGCCCCCCGGTCTCGGCAGCAAGCTGCCTCGGCCGGGGGCAACAAGACTACGCATGCCAACCAATGACCTACTCCCCCACATCTCCCAATCTTCTACTCCCCCACCCCACCTCACCGCATCGGCACGACCAAGACGGTCGGGTCTTCGGCGATCTTCCACTCGACCACGCGCTCGAAACCGGCCGCATCGCCCGCGACCTGATACAGCAGCGCGCGCCCCTGAATCTCGACGCGCACGTTCGAGTAGATGAAGTCGTCGATCTTATCCTCCGGAAATCGACCCTTCCAGAAGCGTGGCAGGTGGCCCACGATCCAGCCCACGCTGCCATTGTAGGCACGGAGTTGCGCCATGCCGGGGTGCTCGGTGGCGTGCGGGAACATCCGGATCTTGAAACCCCGGTACGGAATCGAGGCCGTGCCGCATACGCTCGCCATCCGATCACAGAGTGCTCGTAGTCCATGTCCTCACGTCGCGGAAGGTCCGTCTTTACCAACGTAGGTAGGCGGCTGGCGGCAAGCGAGGAAGGGTGAGTCTTGCTCGGATGGAGCCTTCGCTTCGTCCAACGGGTCACGTTCGGGGACTCCTTGAAATAAAATGAACTTTAGTTCACTTCAGTGGTCTGATAGATGCGATGTTGCCTCCCGTTCCTCGGACTTCAGGAGAGATGCGCTAATGAGGACTCGAATCGGATCAATAGCTGGGCTCGCTGCCGTCGTCATGCTCATGTCGTGTTGCATGGTGCTCGAGCGAGACGTCGAAGGACAGTGTGAGAACGGTCCCCCGCTGGAGGAATCTAGCAGCTATGCGTGTCGCGACGATGTCGAGCGCTACGTCGAAGACGGCACCGAATTCGACGCGGCGGTGTTCATGCGCGACGGTGAAGTACTCGCACGATGGGGCGACTACGACTTGCCGATGAACGCCGCATCGGTTCGCAAGAGCGTCCTCAGCGTGCTCTTCGGCATCGCGGAAGATCGCGGTCTCGTGGAGCTCGACACGACCCTCGCGGACCTCGGGGTCGGGGACGAGGAGCAGCCCCTTACCGAGCACGAAAAGCAAGCCACCGTTCGAGACCTGTTACAGGCGCGATCCGGCATTTATTTGCCGGCGCTCGGCGTCGCCGACAGCTGGGACGCAGTGATGCCCGAGCGCGGCGAATACGCGCCCGGCCAACACTGGTACTACAACAACTGGGACTTCAACGCGCTGGCGGAGGTCTTCGAGGTTACGACCGGACTCCGCGTCGAAGAGGCGCTCGACGAGTGGTTGGCGGAACCGATGGGGCTGCGCTCGTACTGCCCAGATCACGTAACCTATCAATACGCGGACTTCACAGAGCATCCGATGTGGCGTCTCTACATTTCCGCACAGGACCTCGCGATGATCGGCGCCATGATGATGCAGGATGGCATGTGGCGCGGCGAGCGGATCGTATCCCAGGAATGGATTGAGGAGAGCACGCGCTCGTACTCGGACGTGCTCGAGACTCGCGATGACCTCCCGTACACCGGTTACGGCTATCTGTGGTGGACCGACGCGCCGACGAACACCGTCTGGGCCGTGGGCTCGGGCGGACAGTTCATGGTGATGCGCCCCGAGACCGGTATGGTCGTGGTTGCCCGAAACAACCACGGCCAATCGGTGCCAGGCCGACTCTGGAATCGCATCGAGCCAGATTCGAAGATCACACACGAGAAGACCTACGAACTCCTCGAGACCGCGGAGGCGTGCCAATGAAACACTCGACTTCAGTTCTCTGCGCCGTTCTCGTCCTGCTTTCTGCGCAATTCGCGCTCGCCCAGGACGTCGACGAGCCTTCACCTCGACAGTCCGTCTACCTCGAACTCGGTGGCCCGGGCATCGCCTACAGCGTGAATTACGAACGCTTTATCGGTCCGCACTGGAGTATTCGCGCCGGAGGTTCGGTTTTCAGCCTCGTGGAATCCGAAACCCGCGACGCGATGACCGCATTCGTGGCGCCGGTCACGGGCCAGTATTTGTTTTTCGATGGTGCTCACCACCTCGAGCTGGGTGGGGGGCTCCACGCCGGTATGTTCCGAAGCACGCTCAATACATACGGTCAGGCCGAGACCTTCGGGCTCATCGCCGCAACGGGTGTGGCTGGCTATCGCTATCAACAGCCTGATGGAGGCTGGTTGTTCCGGGCGACCTTCACGCCGATATACTGGGGCGAGCGGTTCGCGATTCTCGGATCGGCACTCCAGGTGTGGGGCAGTCTGAGTCTGGGTTACGCATTCTGAGGCGGTTGGCGTAGGCTTGGGATAGGCGCCACGTAGATCAGGATTAGTAGTGCAAGAGCGGGCGAGACGGACATATCAAGCCATCGTCGATGCGGCTGGCTCGGAGTTTGCCGAGAAGGGGTTTCAGGGCACGACGACGAAGACCGTCGCGGCGCGCGCGGCGGTCTCGGTAGGGTCGGTCTATCGGTACTTTGATGGCAAATCAGCGCTCCTGTATCGCGTCGCACAGGAGCGCTACGCCAGCCTTCTCGAAAGCATCGTCTTCGATGACGATATCCGCATGGAGGATATCCCCGAAGTCGCCCTGGGTGTCAGCCAGACGGTCCTAGCGTATCATCGGCGACTGCCCGGAATTAACCAGGTGTTGAGCACGCGACGGCGAGTCGACGAAGACATCGACGAAATCGCCACGAAGACCGACCAGCTCCTCATCGAGCGGACGATCGAGATGCTGGAGCGGCTGGGCGGACGGGGTAACCTGACCTTCACCGCCTTCAACCTATTGAGCATGATCGAGAGCGCGACGCTCAAGCACATCGCGCGTCCAATGATGGACGATGATACATTCTTGGACGGTTTATCCAACGCGATTACTGACCTGATTGGGGCGCGTTTGACCCAGTGAGTGAGCTGGAATCGGCCTCTGGCGACGTTCCGTGGTGAGTGTGAGCGGCTCGACGACGGGGTTCAGCCGGCGAAATGAGTGCTCGCCCAGGCCCTCAACCTCACCGCATCGGCACGGCCAAGACGGTCGGGTGCTCGGCGATCTTCCACTCGACCACGCGCTCGAAGCCGGCTGCATCGCCGGCGACCTGGTACGGAAGTGCACGCTCTTTAATCTCGACGCGAACACCCGAGTAGATAAAGTCGTCGATCTTGTCCTCGGGGAACCTGCCCTTCCAGAACCTGGGCAGGTGGGCCACGATCCAGCCGACGCTGCCGTTATACGCCCGCAATTGCGCCATGCCGGGGTACTCCGTGGCATGCGGAAACATGCGGATCTTGAAGCCCCAGTACGGAATCGAGGCGGTGCCGCAGACGCTGGCCATGCCCTCGAAGAGCAGGTCGCCCTCGCCGTATTCCTCCAGGATATTGCCCTCGAAGTCGACCCGCATCGCCCGCTCACCCAGGTTGGTGATGGTCATGGGGACCGGGTCGTTTTGAACCACGCGCGGAATCGTGCGGGTGAATACAGACGCGAAGTATCCGCCGATGCCGGTCGCGTAGTTCTCCAGCGCGGTGTCGCGTACCGTGTCCTTGAGCCCCTCGTAGTCGTTGAGGATATCCGCGTCCCACCCGAAACCCGCGAACGGGAAGAGCCCCTCGGCGCCCTCGACCATGTCGACCGAATAGGTGACGAGCGGTGCTCCGGCTCTGAGCGCGCGCAGGTCGTCGGTGACCGGCCCGGCACCCAGATAAGACGCAATGGCGTTGCCGGTACCCATCCGCAATACACCCACGGGTGGTGCGTCCTCCCGGTCGATCTTCCCGTCGCGAATACGCTCCTCGATGGCGTTGATCAGGTAGACGATCGTTCCGTCGCCGCCGCCGGTGAAGATCGCGTCGTAGTCGCCGGCCAGCAGTTTGTCGACGGTGCGCTCGGCCTGTCGGAAGTCGTCGGTGAGGTAGAGGTCGTTCGATGAGACGAAGCGCTGAATCTTGTGGTGCAGCGACCCCGTCCAGCCCTTGGCGAGGGCGTTCAACAGCACCGCGTACCGGCCGGGCGTACGGATGACACGGACGCGGTTTCGCTCCTGAAGCTTGGGGCTGGTTTCACTCATGGGTGCGGCGCCTGGGTACTACGTGAATCCCTGATGGTCGGCCGGCGATACAGCGTCTAGCCGTGGTCGAGCTCGACGGCGCGGCCGCGGCGCGAGGCCTCGTGATATGCCTGCGTGAGCATCAACAACTGGCGAGCTTCCTGCCCGCCCAGCAGCGGATCGTCCTGGCCGAGGCATGCGCTGATGAAGTTCTTCGTCGCGCGCACGAAGCTGTCTTCGAACGCCGTGCTCTTCTGGCCGTAGTGGACCTTGCGGCTGTCGCGGCGAAGCTCGACCGGCGACTCGAGCTGCGTCGGATCCGAGCTGCGGATGACGTGGATGTCGCCGCGCGTGCCGCCCACGTTGATGATCAGCTCGAGCGGGTGGTACTCGGTCCGAAGCTTGCGTCCCGGTGCGTAGTTCAGGTTCAGCGTGCCGTAGCAGTCCTGTTGGTAGTGCTTCCACATCGCCACCGTCGGTGCATCGAGCGCTAGCGAGTCGGTGATCCTGGTGTTGCTGCGCCAGACCTCGACCTCCTCGACGGTGCCGATCAGGAATAGCGAGATGCAAAAGGACTGATAGCCCACGTCGAAGAGCATCGGGCTGCCGCCGGAGAGCTGCGGATCGAAGCGCCACGCGCCTTCAGGGTTATTTTCCCAATCCCAAACACCGCCGGTCGATCGGCCGATATTCGCGCTGATCTGGATGTTGGTGGGCTGGCCGATCTCGTTCGCGTCGATCAGATTACGCGCATCCAGCAGGGGCTTGTAGAACAGACACGGCTCGAAGACCTGCAGCACGCGGCCGGCCTCGCGCGAGGCCTTGATCACCTGGGCGGCCTCATCCATCGACAGCGCGATGGGACGCTCGACACAGACGTGCTTGCCGGCGTGGAGGGCGTCGATCGCCTGAGATGCGTGGAGGTGGTGCGGCGTGAGAATCTCGATCGCATCGAGATCCTCGTTCTGCAACATCTCCTCGTAATTCGTATAATAAGCCCGCGCGCCCCAATCCAGCGATCGCTTGATCGCGAGGTCTTCGTCGCGGTCACAGACCGCCCATATTTCGGCGCGAGGGTCCTTCTCGTAGCCCTTGGCGTGTAGCTCGGAAATACTACCTGCACCGACGATTCCAACTTTGAGGCGTGCCATGCACTGCTCCAGATCCAACGACATGCGTCAGAACATCTTCTAAGCAAGGAAGGCCCACAGCATTTTCATACAACATGTTCGTGGGCTGAATACGCTCCGAATCTAACCCCGCGCCCCCGAAATTGTCAAAAGTACGGTTTGAATCTTCCGGTGGTATCGCTCGCTGGCGCTCGCTCGCGGTATCGGCTTGCTGCGCAAGCCTCGCGGTATCGCCCGCCTGGCGGCGGGCTCGCTGTATCGGCTTGCTGCGCAAGCCTCGCGGTATCGCCCGCCTGGCGGCGGGCTCGCGGTATCGCTCGTGCTACGCACTCGCTCGCAGTATCGGCTTGCTGCGCAAGCCTCGCGGTATCGCCCGCCTGGCGGCGGGCTCGCGGTATCGCTCGTGCTACGCACTCGCTCGCAGTATCGGCTTGCTGCGCAAGCCTCGCTACATCAACGAGCCCTCTGTGCTCCATGCCTCCGCCCTTCCTGCGAGCGAACGAAGTGAGCGATACAGCGAGCCGAAGGCGATACAGCGAGCCGAAGGCGATACAGCGAGCCGAAGGCGATACAGCGAGCCGAAGGCGATACAGCGAGCCGAAGGCGATACAGCGAGCCGAAGGCGATACAGCGAGCCGAAGGCGATACAGCGAGCCGAAGGCGA
>JBNJFZ010000176.1:0-11420 GCA_051747295.1 Myxococcota bacterium | reverse complement strand
CCCGCACGGACGCTGCGTGTCGACACAAATTCCCAGGCGATCGGATCTGGCTCGAATGCCCTGGTCTCGGCCGACAACCAACTCTGGGTCGTCGAGAGCCTGGACAATACCGTGAGTCCGATCGAAGACGGTCTGATCATCGATATCGGGGACGGAAACAACCCCTACGACGCCGCGTACGACGCCGATCGCGGCGTTTTCTACGTCACCAACTTCCTGACCGACTCGGTGACGGTCGCCGACGCCGACTCGGGCGAGATCCTCGAGCAACTCGAACATGAATCCTTCGATCGACCCCACGGTGTCGCGATCAGCGAGAGCTACGTCTATGTGACAAACTCCGGCTATCGATCGGGCACGGCCTACGCCGACGGGACGGTCACCGTCATCGACCCGGCCTCTCGAACCGTGCTCGGTTCGATTCAGACAGCTCGAAAGAACCCCCAATTCGCCACCTGGGCACAGACCAGCGCCGGGCCGCGGTTGATCGTCGTGGACACCGGGCAGTTGTCCATCGACACCGATGACTTCAGCGCCGGACCCGCGGCGGTCGAGATCTGGAAGGAGACGCCCGATCCTCTGACGCCTGAAAAAGTGGTCGCAACCCTCGACGTGCCCGACGACACGGATATCGGCGCCCCGGGACGAGCGGCCATCACGGCTGACGGCGAGCGCGCCTATTTTACCAGCGCCACCGCGCCTGTACTCTTCGAGCTCGACCTGGAGGCCGGCGAGTGGCTCCGGGGACCCGACGATCCCATCGCGTTGTACGACGCCGAGCAAGACGCGCTCGATCACGCGGCCATCGGGCGCGACGGCATCTTGTATGTCTCGGCGTTCAACAGCGAGGAACTCTTGCTCTACGATACGCGCTGCGACCATATGATCGGGAGGTTCGACATCTCTGCAAATGACACACTGAATTCCGGGCCGCACGCCGTCGCGATCGATCGCAGCGATGCGACATCTGCACATGGTTATATCATCGGGTCGCTCTCGAACGCGTTGATCGAATTCGATGTCGAATGACTGAAGTTCCGGCGCGGCCAGGATGGCCGCACAAAAGTAGTTCCACAACACTATTTCACAGGCGAGGACGACATGACCGACGAAAAAGAACAGAAGTATCAGGACCCAAATCTGGCCATCAACCGGGTCTACACCAAAAAGGGCGACGCCGGTGAGACCAAGCTCGTCGGCGGACAGAAGGTCTCCAAGAGCGCCGCGCGAATCGAAGCGTACGGCACGGTCGACGAGCTCAACTCGGTCATCGGGGCGGCACGCCAGACGATCGTGGACGACTATCCCAACGATGATCGGTTCCAGGAGCTGTCGGAGACGCTGCTCCGCGTACAGCACGAGTTGTTCAACCTGGGCAGCGTGCTGGCCACGCTCCCCGAGGACGTTGGCGAGCAGATGCCGCGCATCGAGCAGGAGGATATCGACGCGCTGGAGCGAAGCATCGACGAGCTGACCGCCGAGCTGCCGGAGTTGCGGTCATTCGTGTTGCCGGGTGGGTCCCGCTTGAATGTCGAGCTGCATCGTGCGCGCACGGTCTGTCGCCGAGCCGAGCGGCGCGCGGTCGAGCTCGATCGCCACGAGCGTGTCAGCGAGCTCGCCCTGGCCTATCTAAATCGGTTGAGCGACGCATTCTTCGTATGGAGTCGCTGGGCGACGGTGCAGGCCGACGTCGAAGAGGTGCTCTGGCAGCCGAATATGTCGGCCAGCGCCAAGAAACGCGACGAGTAGCGTCACGTGGGCCACCGCCATTCGGTGCGGTGGCCAGGGCTCAGCCTGAAATTCTGCACAACGCGTTGCGCGAGACGACGCGGAGAAACCTGACGTGGAGCTCCGCGTGATGAGGAACGCATTGTGTCTGCGCGACTGATCGACTAAACAACATGCGACACACGAAGCCGAATTCGGGCATCGTGTTCAATGACGGTAATGGTGTTGCCCGTTCTTGATGGCAGGTATTCAATGCAACTCTTGTTTGTCGTGCTGATTCCCTTCCTGGCGATCGTGCCGGTGTGGTTAGCCGCGCGCTGGGGCAGGAAAGCCAGCGCCGCTGTCGCCATTTCGGCACCTCTGGCAGGGCTCGGATTACTCGGCGGTTCCATACCGGAGGTCTTCGCCGGTGAGACGCTCATCGAGCGATGGACGTGGATCGAGCGTCTGGGGCTGGATGTGGCGTTCCGCCTGGATGGCCTCGGGATGCTGTTTGCCATCCTCATCCTGGGAATTGGCACGCTCGTCGTGCTCTACGCCTACTACTACCTGTCCAAAGACGATCCGATAGGGCCATTCTACGCGGCGCTCATGACGTTTATGGGCGCGATGCTGGGCGTGGTGCTCAGCGAAAACCTGATCTTATTGGCGGTCTTCTGGGAGCTCACGAGCATCAGCTCGTTCTTGCTGATCGGCTACTGGACACACCTCGCCGAAGCACGGAAGGGGGCGCGCCTGGCGCTGGGGATCACCGGCGGGGGCGGCTTATGCCTGCTCGGCGGAGTCATCTTGCTGGGTCATATCGCGGGCAGCTACGACCTGACCGTGGTGCTCGCCTCGGCGGACGTGATTCAGAACCACCCGCTGTACCCCGTCACACTGGTCCTCATCCTGCTGGGGGCGTTTACCAAGTCGGCCCAATTCCCATTTCACTTCTGGCTTCCCAACGCGATGACGGCGCCGACACCCGTCAGCGCCTACCTGCACTCGGCGACCATGGTCAAAGCGGGCGTGTTCCTGCTCGCGAGGCTGCACCCTGCGCTGTCAGGAACGTCGTGGTGGTTCTTCATCGTCAGCGGAACGGGCATCATCACCATGGCGTTCGCCGCCTATGTGGCGCTGTTCAAACACGACCTCAAGGGCTTGCTCGCCTACTCGACGATCAGCCACCTCGGCATCATCACCGCGCTATTTGGCTTCAGCACGAAGCTCGCGACGGTCATGGGCGTGTTTCACATCATGAACCACGCTGCGTTCAAGGCGTCGCTATTCATGTCGGCCGGCATCGTCGATCACGAGGCCGGGACCCGCGATGCCCGCGTGCTGAGCGGCCTGCGCCACTCGATGCCGATCACGTTTGTGCTGGCGCTGGGCGGAGCCGCGGCGATGGGCGGGACCCCACTTTTCAACGGCTTTCTGTCGAAGGAGATGTTCTTCGAGGAGGCGTTTCACCTTCTCGAGCACCCGCTGATGAGCGGCGTTGGCGCGCCGGCGTGGGCGGTCCCCGTTTTGGTGACGCTGGGAGGAGTATTTAGCGTCGCATACTCGATTCGATTCATCGTCGACGTATTCTTCGGCCCGGAGACCGACGAGTTGCCCGGGCATCCGCACGACCCGCCATTCGGCATGTGGATCCCGGTCGCCGTCTTGGTGGCGATTTGCGTGGTCGTCGGTGTCGTGCCGTCGATTGTGGCGGGCGACTTCCTGAGGACGTCGGCGGCGCCGGTCGTCGGCGCCGCGCTGCCGGAGTTCCACCTGGCGATCTGGCACGGGCTCACGCCGGCGTTGTACATGACCATGATCGCCATATCGATGGGCATCCTGGCCTACTGGCGCTGGCGTGACATCCACAAGCTCAACCTCGCGCTGCCGGCGGTGACCGGGCGGTCGATCTTCGAGGGCTTCGTGGAGCGGTCGGTCGAAGTCGCCTCCGGGATCCACGACGCGATCGACAACGGTTCGCTGCAGCGCTACCTCGCGTTCGTGGTGGGCTTTGCCGTGCTCGCCGGCTTCCTGGCCTACTACGAGCTCGGCTGGCAGCCGGGCTCCCGCGGGCAAGCCGCCGCGCCGCTGATGGCTGTCATCCCGTGGGGCATGATGATCATCGGCAGCGTCATGACCGTGTACTTCCACCGCAAGCGACTGGCCGCGCTGGTATTCGTCGGCATCGTGGGGCTGATCACCTCGCTCTCATTCATCTACTTCTCGGGCCCGGACCTCGGGCTGACGCAGCTTTCCGTCGAGGTGGTGACCATCCTCTTGATGCTGTTGACGCTGTACGTGCTGCCACAATGGTCGCCGCGAGAATCGTCGGTCATGCGGCGCACGCGCGATGCGATCGTCGCGATCAGCGCCGGCGTCGGCGTCAGCGTACTGGCGTGGGATGTCATGACGCGCCCGCAGGAGAGCATCTCGCAGTTCTTCCTGGACAAATCGCTGCCCGAAGGTGGCGGCACCAACGTCGTCAACGTCATCCTGGTCGACTTTCGTGGCTTTGATACGATGGGCGAGATTTCCGTCCTCGTCATCGCGGCCATCGGCATCATCGTGATGCTGCGCGGCAAGCGGCCCACCAGCCCGCCGAGGCTCAAGCCGCTGACCGAGGAGCGATTCCCGGCCATGCTCACGACGGTCACGCGACCGCTCATGGCGTTGATCATGCTGATGGCCGTCTACATCTTTTTCCGCGGCCACAACCTGCCGGGCGGTGGATTCATCGCCGGCCTGGTGGGGGCGCTGGCACTCATTATCCAGTACGTCGCCAGCGGCATCGACTGGACGAACCGGCGCCTCAGCCTCGACTTTCAGAAGATGGCGGCGATCGGCGTGATTATCGCCGTCGGCACGGGCATGGCTGCATGGGCATTCGGCGAGCCATTCCTGACCGGCGGCATGCTGCACCTGCACATACCGGTCATCGGTGAACTGCATATCGGCGCGGCGTTGGCGTTCGACACGGGTGTATTCCTGGTCGTCGTCGGCGCGCTGCTGGTGATCATCCGCCGGCTGAGCTTCTATCAGCGCGCGGACGAGGTCATCGAGATCAAGGAGGACGAAGGATGATTGGCTTCGAATTTCTAGTCGCATCGGCGATCGGCGTGCTGGTCGCTTCAGGCATCTACCTGCTATTGCGCGGCCGGACGTTTCCGGTCGTCCTCGGGCTGACGCTGCTCTCGTATGCGGTCAACCTGTTCTTATTCGTGATGGGACGACTGACCGTCGGTCAGCCACCGATCATCCAGGAGGGCGTGACCACGTACGCCGACCCGCTGCCCCAGGCGCTCGTCCTCACGGCGATCGTCATCGGTTTCGCGATGACGGCATTCGCCATCACGCTGGCGGTCAAATCGTACGTCGTGCTGGGCACGGACCACGTCGACGGCGGAGGTGAACAATGACGCAACACTGGATGGTCTTCCCCATTCTTATCCCGCTGCTATCGGCGATGGCTTGCGTCCTGCTCGGGCGCGGCGGCCAGACCCTCAAGCGCGGCATCGGGTTCGTCGGCGTGCTCGCAACGCTGGGTGCAGCGATTTATATGCTCTACCAGGTCTCGAGCGGCGACGTCTTCGTCTATCAGCTCGGCGGCTGGGAGATACCGTACGGCATCATCTTCGTGCTCGACCGACTCAGCGCGACCATGGTGCTGCTGACGAATGTGCTGGCGTTATTCGCCTATCTGTACGCGCTCAACGGTGCTGACGAGAAGAGCCCGTACTTCCAGTTCCTCTTCTTGATGCAGATCACCGGGGTCAATGGGGCGTTTTTGACCGGCGACCTGTTCAACCTGTTCGTCTTCTTCGAGATCCTGCTGCTGTCGGCGTACGTCCTCGTCGTCTACGGCGGCGGCCAGGAGCGCGCGAAAGCCGGCTTGCGCTACGTTTTCCTGAACCTCGTAGGCTCGTCGCTGTTCCTCATCGCGGTCGGCGTGATCTACGGCGTCGTCGGCACCCTGAATATGGCCGACCTCGCTCAGGCAATGGGACAGGTCGGCAAGACCGACGCCACGCTCCTGCGCGCTGCCTCGTACCTGCTCCTGGTCGTCTTCTCGATCAAGGCCGCGCTGTTCCCGCTGTATTTCTGGCTGCCGAAGTCGTACGCAGCCGCGAGTGCACCGGTCGCCGCGCTATTCGCGATCATGACGAAGGTCGGCGCCTACGCACTGCTGCGAAGCAATACGCTGTTCTTCGGTGAGGGCCAGGGATTCGTCGAGAACCTGGCGCATCCGTACCTGCTGCCGATGGGGCTCGTGACGCTGGCGCTGGGCGTCATCAGCGCGATGGCGGCCACCCGCTTGCGCTCGATGGCGGCCTACCTGCTGATCGCGTCCGTGGGCACCATCCTGGCGGGCTTCGGTCTGTTCAACGTCGATGGCATCTCCGGCGCGCTCTACTACATGCTCCACTCGACGCTCATCATGGGCGCGTTCTTCCTGGTGGCCGATCTCATCGGCGAGCAACGCGGGCCCGAGGCGGACGACAGGCTGACGAGTGGGCCGCGCCTTCGCGACCCGCTCCTCATCGGTATGCTGTTCTTCTTCACGGTGATCGCGGTCGCTGGCCTGCCGCCACTGTCCGGCTTCTTCGGCAAGGTCCTCCTGCTGGAGGCGGCCATCGAGACGGACTGGACCCTGGCGATGTGGGCGACGGTGCTGGTGACGAGCTTCATGACCCTGATCGCGATGAGCCGCGCGGGCACCGTGCTCTTCTGGAAGACCGACGAGCCGCTGGAGGGGGACTACGAGCCCGCGACCATGCGCGCCATCCCAATCATCGGCCTGCTGGCATGCATCGTCGCGATGGTGGTCTTCGCTGGACCCATCGTCGACTTTATGGACGCGACCGCCGCACAAGTCACCACGCCCTCCATCTACATCGAGTCCGTACTCGGGGAGGCTGTACGATGAAGAAACTATTCCCTCGTCCCGTCCTAAGCGTCCTACTGCTCATCATCTGGGCTCTCGTCCAGATGTCTGCGAGTCCTGGTACGTTCGTGATGGGAGCCATTCTGGCGTTAGTCCTGCCGCTGATCACCGAGCGCTTCTGGCCGAACGCCCCGCGCATCAAGGACTTCTGGCTGCTGACGAAGTACATCATCGTCTTTTTGTGGGACGTCGTCGTCGCCAATATTCAGGTCGCGATCTGGATCGTGGGCCCGCGCAGTAAGCTTCGCCCACGATTCGTCTACATCCCGCTCGACATCGAGCACCCGTTTACGATCACGGTCCTCGCCAGCACGATCTCGCTGACCCCGGGCACCGTCTCGGCGCACCTCAGCGGTGACCGCAAGATGCTCATCGTGCATGCGCTCAACTCACAGGACGACCAAGAGACCGTCGAGACCATCAAAGAGCGCTACGAGAAGCCGCTCAAGGAGATCTTCGAATGATCCTCGAGTACGCTATCATCTTCTCCATCGGCGCGGTGGGACTCGCGCTTGTCCTGAATATGGGCCGCATGATCCGCGGCCCCCGCACGCTCGATCGGATCGTCGCGATGGACACGATGTACATCAATACCATCGCGCTGATCGTGCTGCTGGGCATTAAACTGGACTCCTATCTGTACTTCGAGGCGGCGCTGCTCATCGCGATGATGGGCTTTGTGAGCACGGTCGCGCTGAGCAAGTACTTCCTTCGCGGCGACATCATCGAGTGAGGTCACTATGTCCACCACGCTAGAAATCATTATCGCGATCCTGCTGGTCGTCGGTGCCCTCTTCGCGGTGATCGGCTCCTGGGGCCTGACGAAGTTCGAAGACTTCTACATGCGCCTGCACGGGCCTACTAAGGCGACGACGCTGGGTCTGGGCAGCATGCTGACTGCATCGGCCGTGTACTTCACCGTGACCACGCCCATCGTGAGCCTCCACGAGATCCTGATCACGATCTTTTTGTTCATCACCGCGCCGGTCAGCGCGCATATCCTCTCCAAGACCGCGTTGCTCAAAGACTTCGACTACGCCAGCGATCAGGAGGACCCGCTCGAGCATCCGCTCAACGTCCACACCGACCAGGAGATGGAGCTCGGTGTGAGTGAGGAGTTCTTCGTCGATGACGACGGCTCCCCCGACGAGCAAGACGACTGATCTCGGCGGGCCCCGGCGATCTAAGCCCGGCCCTTGAGCATGCCGTGCCAGTACATCTCCGGCAGCGCGTAGGCCTTCATCGCGTACATGCTGTAGCGCTCCTCGGCCTGGTTGAACGGGAAGGTCTCGCAGGGGTTCCCGTCGTAGTCGAACTCCGCCAAGATCAGGCGACCGTACCCGGTGACCAACGGACAGGATGCGTAGCCGTCATATTTAGCTGCCAGCCTCTCGCCGTCGCGCTCAGCGAGGAGGTTGTCGACCAGCACCGGGACCTCCTTGCGGACCGCAGCACCGGTCTTTGATGTCGGCAGGCTGCTGCAGTCGCCGGCCGAAAAGACGTTCGGGTACTCGACATGCTGGGTGCTGTACTTGTCGACGTCCACCCAACCGTCTTCATTGGATAGGGGGCTGTCCTTGATGAAGTCCGGCGCGCTCTGCGGCGGCGTGATGTGCAACATATCGTAGTCGAGCTCGAGGTTGTCCTCGCCGTTTACTCCCTCGAATACCGCGACCTTCTCATCGGCGCGCACCTCGACCAGATGCCGGTTGAAGTGGGTCTGGATGTTGCGCTTGTCGACCAGCTGCTCGAGGGCCTCTTTGTACTTTTGCACACCGAAGATGCCCCCGGTTGAGGCGACGTAGTGAATCGTAGCGTCGTCCCGAAGCCCCTCGCGCTCCATGAAGTGCTCGCTCAGCCACATGATCTTCTGTGGCGCCCCGGCACACTTGATGGGGTTCTGCGGATAGGTGAAGACCGCGTTGCCACCCTTGAAGTTTCGCAGCGTATCCCAGGTGGATTCGACGGTCTCGTAGGAGTAATTCGAGCAGATCCCGTTCTTACCCATGTGCCCGTCGAGGCCCTCGATCTTGTCCCAGTCGAGCTGGATCCCGGCCGCGACCACCAGGTAATCGTAGGTATACGTGTCGCCCGAGGTCGTCGTCACCGAGTTATTGTCCGGGTCGAACGTGGCCGCCGCGTCCTGAATCCATTGGGCTTTCGGCGGCATGACCTCGGCCATGGCCTTTCGGGTATGCTCGCGGTCGAATACACCACCGCCGACCAGGGTCCACAGCGGTTGATAGTAGTGCCACTCCGATGGCTCGATAATGGCCACCTCGAGGGGGTCGTCGCGCTCGGTGAGTCGCGAACCAATCGAGATGCCGGCAGCGCCGCCGCCGACGATGAGGACTTCGTGGTGGTTGGAAGACATAATCTGCTCCTTATAGTGTTCGAATAAGCGGGCTCTCGCCCGTCATAGCTCGTTTGCGAGTCTGGCGTGGGTTCTACTCGGGCAACTGCTTCTTGCCGTTGTCGAGGGCCTGGCCGAAGCGACGGCCGAACTCGACCGCGAAGCCAAGGGCCCGCTGAATATGATCGTCGCGCATGGCGCCCATCAGGCCGAAGAAGCCGACGTCGTCGGTGCGGCCGGCGCTCTTGGTGCTGGCGAGGGCTTCACCGACCTGACCGACCGTCTCGATGGCGGTCGGATCGAGCACACCGGAGTCGAGAAGGGTGCGGAACTCGCGGCTCTGGACGAAGCGAGCCAGCTGGGAGCTCCCGCTGGCGAGCGTACGACCGAGCTCGACGACGTCGATGCCATTCTCCGCGGCCCGCGCAATCGCCGCATCGGCGACATCGACCATGGTCGCAAAGGACGCCGGGAGGTCGTCGAGCAACTCGACGGCCTTCTGAAAATCGTCCCCGTGCTCGACGAGTTTCTCCAGCGCACCCAGTACCGTGGGATCGGTCGCTTTCCCGGCTACCCGGGCCAACTGGCGGAGGCGAGCGTCCACGTCGACCCCCGATTCCGCGGCCGCGGAGAGGTAGGAGTCGGCCATGTCCGCGAACATCGCGACCTGTCCGGGTAATTGGTCGAGCAACGCGATGGTTTGCTCGAGCTTGTCGGCGCGGTCTGCGAGCAACTCGAGGGTATCGAGCATCGCCGGATCGGTGAACTTGCCGACGACGCGCACGGCTCGCCGTGCCCGGGCGTCGACGTCGACTCCCTCGGCCGCCGCATCCCGAATGTGGGCGTCGGCGACATCCGTAAACGACGCCATCATCATCGGCGCCTGGTCCAGGACGAGGGTCAACCGAGAGATGGATGATTCGAGCCGGTCCAGCCTGCGCTCGATACGCGATAGCGCCTGCTCGACCGGTTCCGTCCCGTTGGTCGCGCTCGTACGTGAGGCGCGCGACTCATCGGGGTTGGTCTGTGTTTGTTCGGTGCCCATGACAGGCCTCCTTGGGTCGTCAAATCACTCGCAGGCGGCTGCCCACGAGTCGCTCTACTTCCGATTCACCTGCGTCGAGTTCCTTTCGTTCGGTCAGTAAACTTGCAAGGGGTGTGCCTCGCGCGCAGAAGTCGCGCAACATTATGCATATCTTGCTATATCGGCGTTTAAGGGCCTTTCAGGGCCGATCGCGCACCAGGCATTATGCGCAACTTTTACGCGAAAGAGGGTGTATTCGCGCATATATTTTGCGCCAGCAAACTTAGCGCGTCTCGTTGGAACGCGGCGTTTCAACTCGCGAAACAAGTGAAACAAGGTTGTCCGCATACCATGCTCGTCTACGACAAAAAAACCCGCGTGCCGGGGTCGGCACGCGGGTTTTTGACAGTCATCATCCGTGGAGGATCAGCGCATTACACCTCGCGTTCCTCGGTCTCTCCCTGGCTTGTATCCGGGCGAAAGACATTCACGGGGATCCGCAAATAGCTGATCTTATTTTTGTGCGGCGCTGGCAACTTGCCGGCGTCCACGTTGACCTGAACGCTCTGAAAGAGCAGCTTCGGTGCGTCCAGGGTGCTGTCCCTGGCGTCTCGGTCACGGATGAAGTCCTCTTCGGTCTTGCCCATCGGCAACATCACGTTCATCTCCTTGTTCTCACCGACCGTGGACTCGTAGGCGAGCTCGCGACCACCGGGTTGGTAGTCATGACCGACGAAGACACGTGTATCGTCGGGGAGCTCGTAGAGCTTGCCGACCACGGACTCGTACATGTCCTTTGAGCTGCCGGCCGGGAAGTCGCAGCGACCCGTCCCCATATCCGGCATGAAGAGTGCGTCGCCGGTGAAGACGGCATCGTCGATCTTGTAGGTCACGTCCGCAGGGGTGTGACCCGGCGTGTAGAGCGTCTCCACTTTGATCGGTCCGGCCTCGAGCGTGTCCCCCTCGTCGAGGAGGACGTCGAACTGACGACCATCCGTCGGGAAGTCCTCGGGCAAGTCGAAGATGTCTTTGAACGTCTCCTGCACCACCGTGATCTTGGAGCCGATTCCGACCTTGGCGTCCGGGAACGCCTTCTTGATGTGCTGTGAGCCCGACAGGTGATCGGCGTGGGCGTGCGTCTCCAGGATATAGTGGAGATTCAAATCCTGATCTTTGATGAAGTCGATCACCTCATCGGCGGACTCCGTCCAGGTCTTCGAGGCCTTGGGATCGTAGTCGAGGACCGGGTCGATCACGACCGCGTCTCGTGTCTCATCGTCATAGACGACGTAGGTAAGTGTGAAGGTTCTCTCGTCGAAGAATGTCTCGATATTCATCGTTTCCCTCTTTGCCCATTCGGGCGCGTGAAGAATAAGGTTTGATGGCGCTCT
>JBNJFZ010000175.1:0-11428 GCA_051747295.1 Myxococcota bacterium | reverse complement strand
CGGCGAGCGTACGTGCAAGAGCGATACGGAAGCGCTGGTTTGCAATGCGGATGAGACGGATTTCGACACCGAGACCTGCAGCGCCGGTCAGCTCTGCCACGAAGGCACCTGCCAGGACCTGAGCTGTGTGCCAGAGACGCGAAGCTGTGAGGGTGACGACGTCGTCGAATGCAATGCCGATGGCTCGAGTAGTCAGGTCGTCGAGACCTGCGGCGACGGACGGGCCTGCGAGCGCGGCGCCTGTACCGAAGACGCGGGGCCGTGCGCGAATCAGAAGGGCTACCTGGGTTGCGAGTTCATGGCCGCCGACCTCGACCACATGAGCCCCGGAGACGAGCAGCCCTTTGGGATCACGGTGTCCAATAGCCACACCGCCGACGTGGATGTCACCATCACCGACGGCGATGGCAACGCAGTGGACACCCGCAGCATCGCGCCCGATGCGCTCGAGACGTTCGAGCTGCCGCGGCGCGACGTCGACAACACCGGCCAGACCCGACAGAGCTATATCGTCGAGTCGACGGGTCCGGTCACTGTCCACCAGTTCAACCCGCTCAGCCGCCAGGGCGTCGCGTCCACCGACGCCTCGCTGCTGTTGCCGGCCCACGCGCTCGGAACCGACTACATGATGCTCGCCTGGCCCACCACACAGTCGGGACGCGTCACCGAAGGGCGCGCCTACATCACCATGATCGCGCCGCAGGACAATACCGAGGTGACGGTGAAGACGACCGCGCCGATCGCGGCAGGCGGCCAGATCACACGGATGGCCAGCGGCGATACGCGTACATTCACGCTGTCTCGCGGCGAGGTCCTGTCGCTGTCTACACCGAATGAGTCGGGCCACGACTTGAGCGGATCGACCGTCACGAGCACCAAACCCATCGCGGTCTTCTCCGGCAACGAATGCGCCGACGTTCCGCTGGGCACCGCAGCGTGCGACCACCTCGAGCAGCAGCTGATCCCGACCGATACCTGGGGCACCTCGTACGTCGCCGCACGCTTCGAGCCGCGCGGCGACGAAGTCAACGTCTACCGGGTCATCGCCACGTCCTCGAATACCGAGGTGACTTTCTCACCGGCCGTCGACGGCAACAGCCAGGTCACGCTGGATGCGGGTTCGGTGTTTGAGTTCCAGACGAAGGAGAACTTCGAGATCGACGCGACGGGCCCCGTCCTGCTCGGTCAGTGGATGGTCGGCGCCTCGGCCGATGGCGTGTGCTCGGGGCTTGGTTGCTTCGATGCGCCCGGTGATCCGGCATTCCTGCTGAATCCGCCCACGCGTCAGTACCGACCCTCCTACACATTCCTCATCCCGGCCGGCTTCGATCAGAACTTCGCGTCGATCGTCGCTCCGACCGGAGCGCAGGTCAGCGTCGACGGTCAGGCCGTGTCGGCGTCATCGATGCCAATCGCGGGTACGAACTGGGAGGTGTATCGGGTCGCGTTGTCCAACGGCGTTCATCGCGTCGAGTCGAACCAGCCGGTTGGGCTGACCGTCCACGGGTATCAGACCTACGTCTCCTACGCGTACCCGGGCGGAATGAAGCTCGAGTCCAGATAGATGACCTCGCAATGATCGGTCCAGAAGATCGGATAGGTGTCCTTCTGGGTCCGAATGACAAGCTCTCCACGAGGTTTTCGGCTGTTTTTCGGTGTTTCTGGCCGATCGTGGGCTGAAAACTTCAACCGTTGGGTTAAGGATCGTGGTTTTATGGGCGTAGAACGCATCTTTTCGTCAAAAGACCCTTCACAGACCCCCCCTCTAGGGTGTAGTTAGACGTGGGTTGTCGGGAAGGCTTCATCGATGCTGTACCCGACTTTCCGCGATATGTGGCCTGAGGTTTAGGCCGACTCGCGGGCTCTTTGAATGAATCGTCGTAGTTATCCGAGGGTGGTCGTGCGCTTCTGGCGAAGCTGTCACTTGACCTCGGTCGCCCTTGGAGAGTACGGCTCGTAATTGTAATAGCACTTCCTGCAAACTAAGTTACCGCGCACAGCCGGCAGGAGTATTTTGTGTGCAAGGCTTGCGCGCCCATTGACCTTACGGAGGTTGTCTCATGTCCAACGCATATGTTGAAGCAATGGAAGCGCTTCGCGACGCGGAGCAAAACGGTGATATCCAGCAGGCTTTTGCTGGTGAGAACAAAGCGGCCGCTACCCGCGTTCGAAAGGCGTTCCTGAAAGCTAAAAAGGCTTTCCACGAAGGTCGTCAGGACCTTCAGGCCATCAAAAAGGGTGACCAAGACCCTGTTGATGTCCCGACCTTCTTCTCGTCGGACGAAGAGTAAATCACTCTTCAGGCGAGACGTAGAACGTAGAAAAGGCCCGCCGGCACTCAGCCAGCGGGCCTTTTTTATTGTTCCCGTCCGGACACTCCTCCGGTCGCGAAGAGCGGCTAGTTTGCTCTCGCTCAGTCCGGAGTGTCCGGACGGGAACCTGTTGAGATGAGAGAACTATTCGTCGTCGAGGTCGCCTTCTTTGGCCTTTGCGACCCACTTGTTGATCTCTTCTTCGATGACGTCGATCGCTTTGCTCTTGAAGGGCTTGAGCAGGAACGGAACGTCCAGGTCGATCAGCATATCGTCTTGCTTCAACTCGATGGTGCCGTCGACGCTGACGCCCTTGGCGCTAAAACCAACGGCGACCTCATCCTCTTCGACCCATTCCGCCGTCGGGTTATACTTGTCGAAGCGCTTGGTATACGAGCCGATCGCCTTGTCCATGGCTTTCTTGGCGAGGTCCTTGTCGAGTCCGTGATGTACTTTGTGCTTCATGGAGTATCCTCTTCAAAACTTCATTTTAGTGAATCCGCGCGGGTCGAGTCATTGTTGGCCCGCCGCGCCGCCGGTCTTCCGCTTTAAGGGAGGCCCGGCATCGTATCGGTGAATCCGCGTGGCGTCATCTCGCTGGATGTGAACCACGTAAACATGGGCAGACTTCAGGGCTTTGAGGTCTTCGAGGAGCTTATTCTGGGTCGTCAACGCGCGACCGTTGACCTCCATGATGACGTCGCCTTCGCGCACGCCGAGGCTGTCGAAGAGCCCTCTTTCTGCTACGTCGACGAATTTGAACCCGCGTCGTTGGCCGTCAACGATGTTGGGGACAAAACGTCCATGTCGGCCCAGGTCGCCCGGTGTACGTATGATGTTGGAGATGGCGCGACGGTCGACTTTGTACGTGACGTCGCGCGGCTCCTCGGCCGCTGGCCTGAGGTCGCGTTTCGGCGCCTCGCGCTGCTCTTTCGGCGGTGGATCGTTCTGATTTGCTCGCTTCGGCGGCTTCTCGGTCGCCTCCGGGATCGCCTCCGGAGTCGGCGCGCTCGCGTCATCCTCGAGCGTTGGCGACGCGATGGGCTGCACGACAACACCCTCGACGCTGGGTGGTGGCTCATCGGGCGATTGCGGCGGATGGGCAAACCGATCGATCCACTGCTTCGAGATGAATTGCGGCCACTCGAACGACGATAGCAGAGTCGGTAGCGCCCACGCGGCGAGAACGCCGGCCAGCGCGCAAGCTACGACGATCGAGGCCAGCCGCATCCACGCACGCGAAGATGCGGGGTTGGATGGTCCTGGAACGTCGGATTCTGTGGGGTCGGTCGAGCTCACGGCCGCCGTATCCTAAGGGAGCGTTCGGTCACGTCGAGGATGCGTTGCAGAGCGAAACATGGCAAGTGTAGGTATCACGTCCAACGCGTCGGGTCGCCATGTGGATTCCGAGCGCGCTTCGAGTTGCGACAGTCGTGGGCGTGCGCAAGTTGGCGAGTGTCTCGAAATATGCGACTGACCGTCGGTGGTCAGTCGCCGATCGGGATGGGCGTGCGCATTCCGTTTTGAGGCTCCGCCAGCAGGTCAGTACAACTGCCACTCGAAGCCCAGGTCGATGCTGAAGAGCATCTTGTCGTCGTAGAAGATCGGCAGGACGGTCAGGTTGATCTTGAGCGCGCTCCACTCCCAGACCCCGAATGCATAGCTGCCCGTATTGTCTATTGTGGAAGGCCATTGCGCTCGCTGGCGGTATCTCGGAGTTCGTGGACCTGAATCTCACCGGCGTCTAGCCTTCGCGGGGCTGCCTCTAGCGCGAAGTCGAAGAAGGGGGCGCCGATGTGCCTGGCGGCGCGGGCGGCGGCCTCGGTCGGGTTCTCCGGGGTTGGCATCTGCATGAAGACCTCGCCACCGAGTCCTTCGAGGCGATCGATGAGCTCCATGACGTGCAGCTCAGAGCCCTCCTCGCGAAGCTCGTCGAGCTTCGACTGGATCTTATTTCGCTCCCGGAGGTCGCTGTCAGCGAACACCCACGCGCGCCAGAGTTGCGTGCCGGTATCTTCGGTCACGAGCGAGGCGTCGTCGATATACGAGGGCACGCGGCGGTACGGCGAAATCGCGACTGCGGCGACGTCCTGGAGCGACCAGCGGTTGTTCTTGGTGGAGACGACATCCTCATCGTGGTCGACCTCGAGCGTGGTCTGCCGCTGGGCGAGGACGTAGCCGGTGACGACGACGAGTGCGCTCAGGAGCACGACGATCTGGCCGAAAATCTCATCGATAAACGCGAACCCCACACCGGCGACGATACCCGTCAATCCCGTGTAAAAGAGCACCGGGCCCGAGCCTTGCTCGCCTCGGATGACGAGTTCGCCTTCGGAGTCTTCGATATCTCGAATCAGATCCACGTGCTTCCCGGTTGAAAGAGTCCTGAGTGTGCGTCGGTCAGGCACTGACTATCCCGAAGCAAGAATGGTCGCAAACGCCGAGATCGCAAGTGCACTCTGTCGCGTCCGAGTATCAACGCCCCGCTGAAGCGGTCCCGGACCTGACCGATGGGTTGGCTTCAGTCAGTTTTACATTGCACATTGCGTCACAATGACCACACTACGTGAAACAAATTTATAGAAGAGCACTCATTTTCCTCCGAGGGAGGCTCATGCGTTATTTTGTCACCGGCGGGACCGGTCTGATCGGTCGTTTTCTAGTCAAGCACTTGCTCGAGCGCGGGGGCGAAGTCTACCTGCTCGTTCGGCCGACGTCCGAGCACAAGTTGGAAGGGCTTCGCGATTTCTGGGGCGAGCACGATGGCGAAATCGTGCCGATCTTCGGGGATATCACCCAGCCGGGAGTCCTCGGTGACCGTGAGCAACTCGATGAACTCGCCGAGACGATCGACCATTTTTTCCACCTGGCGGCCGTCTATGACATCGGCGTCGACGACGATCGCGCCGAGGCTATCAACGTCGAGGGCACACGAAACGTGGTCGAACTCGCCAACGAGCTCGGCGGGGACATCATGTTCCACCACGTCAGCTCGATCGCTGTCGCCGGTGATTACGACGGCTTCTTTCGTGAGGACTTCTTCGACGAAGGTCAGAGGTTCAGCAACTCGTATTATCGGACGAAGTTTCAGTCCGAGAAGGTCGTTCGGGACGAGGCCGACGTTCCGCTTCGGGTGTACCGCCCCGGGGTCGTCGTCGGCTCGTCGGAGACCGGTGAGACCGACAAGATCGATGGGCCGTACTACTTCTTCAAGCTCATCCAGAAGACGCGCGATATGTTGCCCAGGTGGGTTCCGCTGGTGGGGCTCGAGGGCAACAAGATTCACCTCGCCCCGGTCGATTACGTCGCCGCGGCCATGGATCACATCGCCCACCAGGAGGACCTCGACGAGTCCTGCTTTCACCTGGTCGACCCGAATCCGAAGTCGATCGGGGATACCGCGAATGAATTTTGCCGCGCCGCACATGCTCCAGAGCTCGCGATGCGCGTCGACTCGCGGCTGTTCAACTTCCTGCCGACCGGGATGGCCCGGAACCTGACGTCGCTGCCCATGATCCAGCAGGTGCTCGAGGAGGCCGCCAACTCCATCGGGGTGCCCAGAGAGCTGTTCGGGCAGATGAACTTCAACTGCACGTTCGACGACCGAAACACCCAGATCGCGCTGCGCGGCACCGACATCGAGTGCCCACCGCTCGAGGACTACGCCTGGAAGGTGTGGGACTACTGGGAGCGTCACCTCGACCCCGATCTGCACGTCGAGGCAAACTTCGGACCGATGGTCGAAGGCAAGGTCGCGGTTGTGACTGGCGCATCCAGCGGTATCGGCGCGGTGGTCGCGCGGCGACTCGGGGAGGCCGGGGCGCGCGTCGTCGTGCTCGCGCGCCGAGAGGAGAAGCTCGAGGCCGTCTGCGAGGATATTCGAAATATGGGCGGTGAGGCCCACCCGTATCCGTGCGACCTGACAAACCTGGAGAACGTCGATGAGACCGTCGAGGCGATCGTCGACGACCTCGGCAGCATCGATATTCTGGTCAACAACGCAGGGCGCTCGATTCGACGAAGCGTCTTCGAGTCGCTGGACCGATTCCACGACTTCCAGCGGACCATGGAGCTCAACTATTTTGGCGCGCTACGCATGATCATGCGGTCGCTCCCGCACATGCGCGAGAAGGGGTCGGGCCACATCATCAATATCTCGAGCATCGGCGTGTTGAGCAACGCGCCGCGGTTTTCGGCCTATGTCGCCAGCAAGGCCGCGCTGGACGCCTTTTCGCGCTGCATCGCCGCCGAGGTCAAGGACGCGGGCATCGATATCTCGACCATCTATATGCCGTTGGTGCGAACGCCGATGATCAAGCCGACCAAGATCTATCAATTCGTGCCGGCACTGACGCCGGACGAAGCTGGCGACCTGGTCGTGGAGGCCGTCGTGACCAAGCCCAAGCGCATCGCGACGCCGCTGGGCACCTTCGCCGACGTGATGTACTCGCTGGCTCCCAAGGTCAACGACGCCATCCTCAACGTCGGCTACCGGATGTTCCCATCCAGTGAAAAGAAGGGGGACGACGGCGAGAAAGAGGAACTCTCACCGGAAGGCGTGGCGTTTGCGTATCTGTTGCGTGGGATTCACTGGTAGCGGTCAGCTCGCGTGCGCTCGCGGTGGTTCAGCGGTTCAGCGGTTCAGCGGTCAGCTCGCGTGCGCTCGCAGGGGTTAAGCGGTTCAGCGGTTCAGCGGTCAGCTCGCGTGCGCTCGCAGGGGTTAAGCGGTTCAGCGGTTCAGCGGTTCAGCGGTCAGCTCGCGTGCGCTCGCAGGGGTTAAGCGGTTCAGCGGTTCAGCGGTCAGCTCGCGTGCGCTCGCAGGGGTTAAGCGGTTCAGCGGTTCAGCGGTCAGCTCGCGTGCGCTCGCAGGGGTTCAGCGGTTCAGCGGTTGCGAGAGCGAGCGCCCCCGGCGTGAGCGAAACCGCTCAACCTCTAGCGAGCGCCGCAGGCGCGAGCGGAACCGCTCAACCTCCAGCGAGCGCCTCCGGCGCGAGCGGTCAGGCCTTCTCGACCTCGGCGGGCTGTTCGGTCTCGGCAGGTTCGGTCTCATCCTCGCCAATGTCGAGCACCACATCCTCATCATCTTGTCCTGCCAGCGCTTCGATCTGCTCGGCGAGCGGGTCGTCGACGGGGATGGCGTCGAGGTCGCCATCGGCGAAGGAGGGGAAGACGTACTGGTGGGTGCCGTCGTCTCGGATACGTAACTCGGCGATGCCGCGCCGGGCGAAGTCGTCGAGCACCGTCTCGGCCTCGTCGATGCTCATCGTGGTCTCGACGCCGATGTCGGCGATGGTCACGACGCCGTCTCTGCGCCGCGCGACACGCAGTGCACCGCGCTGGTGGCCGTCGCGAAAGCTCACTGTTTCGGGTTCGGCGCGCTCGCGTTGCCACGCGTAGCCGAATAATCCGATTCCGCCGAGCGCGAATAGACCGAATAACACGGCACTGGCGATGAGCAGACCGGTGGCTCCCTGCGCGATAATCTGCCAGATGGTCAGCGCCAGGAAGACAGAGAACGCCACGAATGAGCCGATACCCGTTACGAACAGGCAGCCTCGGTAGGCTACCTCTGTCGGCTCTCGCTCGGTGGTTTTCTGTAGAGATGAATTCGGCGCCATAGGTCCTCAAAACTTCGACGAATGCGACTGCGACCGCGCCGGCGGAGCCGGTATCGCCGCCTCAATCCGGTGAGTGGCGCAGCTTCTCGTTCAACTCGAGCTCATCTTCGCGCCGAGCGGCTACTCGGATTCTCGCTGGCGCTTCTGGGCGTACTTGAGCTTGTCGATGTACCGGAACAACTTGTAGCGATCCTCGGAGACGAGATCGATGAACTTCGCACCAAAGCCGGGGACCTTTTTGGTCTCTCGGTCGAACGTCTCCTGGACCCACCGGACCTCTCCGCGGAGCGACAGTGGAGCGTCGTTTTTCGGGAGCTTGAAGTTGAGCGTCACGATCGTGCCGGGCTCGACCTTGTGGGGAGTCGCGACGAAGACACCGCCGTCGCTGACGTTGCCGGACAGGGCCTGAATCGCGCCGCTCGGTGTCTCGACTTCCATATTCAGGAAGACCTGGAAGCGAGTGTCGTCGCGATCCTGAGCGCGGAGAACCCCGCGCTCGAAGACGAATTCCTCCCAGTCGGTGCGGTTCCAGTCCGTCTCGTCCCAGTCGATGTCATCGAGGTCGACGTCTTCGACCTCGACTTCGTCGAAGTCGATGCCTTCGAAGTCCAATTCGTCAAAGTCGACGTCTTCGATCTCCATCTCCTCGACTTCGTCTCTCTCGTCGGTCATTGGCTCTCTCCTGCTCGTCGACTCATCGGCGTAAAGCAACCAGGCTGTTCTCCATACTCTAAAAAGGTAGCGCCGATTCGCTCGACGCGCCAGTTTTTCGGTACACAGAACCGGTCGAAGCTCGGGCTTGTGCAGCATAGACGACGGGTTCTCTTAAGGACGTTTAAGGCGACTCGTCTTGACCGAAGGGTTAGATCTATGGTCGAAACAAGCCTCAGTAAGCCAGACCGGGTGGGAGAGCAGTAGAAACAGCGTTGTTTTGATCACTGACATTTCGAGATGGAGTAGAAGCGATGAGATTCGACAAGCACGGATTGTTGATTTTATGCGCGGCCCTCGCGGTCGCATGGTCGGGCTGTTCGCAGCTGACGGGCGCGGCGAAGAAAGCGACCGGCTCGAGTGCGACGGCCGACAAGGTCGAGAAGAGCGCGCAGGAGGCCAAGGAGAAGACCGGCGACGGGTCTGGCGGCTCTTCGGAGGCCCCCGAGCCCAAGCCGCCCATGAAGAAGACCGCGAACGTCCCGGCGCTGCCGGCCGACGCAAAGATCGAGCCAGCACCAGGCGCGCGCACCGTCGAGGCCGGTGAGCCCGACTTCTGTAACGGGGACTTCGACGAGGCGACTAAGCGCACGGCGGAGAACGCCGACTCGCTGGCGAAGATGCTCGAAAAGGAGCTCGATTACGTCCAGCAGGATTGGGCCGAGCTGGCGTGCACCTTTGGCACGAACGAGAATATGCAGGCATGGGTGGCCTCGTTCAAACAGCGGCTGGTCAACCTAAACGGTATGCCGGAGTGGGCGCTGAGCGAGCACCTGAACTACCACCTGACGCGTAGTTCCGCAGATGTCAGCGACGAGCGCGATGCACACGATGCGTGCGAAGTCGCGCCGCGCGAGGATCTCGCCATCCCCATGGACGTGCAGATCAACGACATGATGCGCGCCTTTTACTGCGGAGGCCTCGCCTCGTCGCACCGCACGCCTGCGCATGCCTGGTTCTACGATCGGAAGGCCGAACCGGCCGGACCACTCGAGCGCGCGGCGTTTGTCGCGTCGGTGTTGGGGAAAGCCGAATCCTTCGAGGCCGACCTCGGGGATCTCAAGGGTGACGACGAGCAACTCGCCGAGTTCATCTTCGTCCGCAATGACTGGGTGGCCATGGACGACGCTGAATTCAAGGAGGCGCTCGGACAAAAAGACCTCGACGCCTACGAGCGTTGGCACGCGCTCAACCAGTATTTCGGTGCCAAGCGTCGCGGGCAGCAACTCGCGATGGGCTACGAGGCGCTGGGCGAACAACTGGGGTTGTTCTCCGAGGTGACCACGAAGGTTCCGGAGGCGGCGTTTTCCGAATGGTCGTCCGAGTATGATGCCAATAAGGCACTGGTCGACAGCGCGCTCGAGGTCGAGCGGGCGTGGATGGCCGAGGACAGGTCGGTGCTCGACGGATGTCACACCCGATTGCGGACCGAGTTCTCGAAGTTCATCAAGTCCAAAAACCCCGAGTCGAAGAACGATGTTCAGAACTTGGCGACGAGCCCGATCGGCTACGTCGCGCTGACCGCGCTCTTTCGTTGCGAGCAGGAAAACGGCAACGAGCACCGCGCTCAGGCGCTGGGTCGGCTGGTCGATGAGAGCGCCAAGTGGCGCGGGCCGCGCACTCAGGCCCTCTTGTCTGCGTACAAGACCATTGCGGCGTCCGAGAGCAAGCGCTTCGACGTCGATCCGCTGCTCCCGTTCATCCAGTCGGGGGGCCGCGGAGGGCTCTGGTCCACCAATCGAAACTGGGACTACCAGACCGGCGTCGGGGCACCGAACTATCAGGCGTATGCCAACGGTGTGATTGCCAAGATCGAAGAGCAGGGTGACTTGCGCAAGGTCAGCTTCGAGCAGACCACGTATTCTTACCCGATCATCAAGTGCAAGGAGGTCACACCGCGTGTCATCGAGAGGATCAAGCCCGACGGCAGCATCGTCTACCGCGAGGACTGCCGCGTGACCGGCAACAAAGAGGTCGAAGAGACGCCGGAGCCGGTCTTGATGGAGCCTGCACTGGTCGAAGGGATGGAGCCGGGCCACTTCCTGCGCGCCCTCAAGCTCGAGACGGACGCCGGAAAGATGGCGTATCCGCTCGCCCACTATACGTCGCCCGACAAGGAGACTTTGATCTCTTACTACGGGATTTTGCTCCAGTAAGATGAAGCGCAAAACAGAAAGAACCCCGGCGGTCGCTATGACTGCCGGGGTTTTTCATTGTTGGAGAGTTCGATGGCTGGACGTGAAGGCCTTTGAGATTCACCTGCTCTCAGAGTGCTACAGCGCCCCGTTGGTCGGTTGATCTCCGGGCTCTTCATCCTCATCGGTCTTGTCGGCGAGGAGGTCGTCCGCCGGCTTCAGGAAGTAGACGTGGACCGCTAGTGAGACGATCAGGATCGAGGCGAGGCCGACCACGGCGACTTGTCCGAGCGAGGCGAGGCCCCTGTGCCCGGAGATCATGAGTGCGCCAAAGCCGATCATCGAGGTGAAAAAGGCGGCGAACACCGCGCCCGACGTATGTCGGAAGCTGCTCCAGTCGGTCGGATGGTTGAAGACCCGACTCGAAAGGTGGAAGACGGCATCGACACCCAGGCCCAGCCAGATCGGCCAGATGACCATATTCATGAAGTTGAACTCGATGCCGATCAACCCGATCAGACCGGTGCCCACGAACACGCCCACCGAAACCGTCGCGACCGCGAAGAGCACGCGACGCACATCGCGGAACGCCAGGAAAGCCACGATGAGCAGTCCAAAGATCGCAATGCCGACCAACCAGACCGTGTCTTCC
>JBNJFZ010000174.1:0-11712 GCA_051747295.1 Myxococcota bacterium | reverse complement strand
GCGTCATCGGCATCCTGCTTGCTCGGCACCATCCCGCTGAACTTGATGAGATCGCAGTGCTGCATCCAGTCGCGCACATCCTCATAGGCGAGGCTGTCCGGCCAATCGACCTCCTCGAGGTGGTCGAGAATCTCGGTGGTCGTCAGCTCCGTGCCGCGAAAGCCATATCGACGGCCGAGATACTCGCGCACCGCCTCCGACATCCGCACATAGAAGATCATATACTGACCACGCTCGAGCAGATCTCCCGGAGAGAGCGAGCTCAGCTTCTCCAGCGCTACCACGTGCGCCGGGCGCGCGGGCTCGACGTATGCGTCCTCCTCACGGCGCCGCATCACCAGAAAGACCACGAGCGCAGCCAGTGCTGCGGCTCCCAGCGCGCCGCCGACCCAGGCCAGGGTATAATCCTCGACCCATACTGCCACGGTCGGTCTCGGCGGCAGCAGCTTCGCCTCTTCTTCGGCGTCCAGCACCGAGATGATCTTGGCCTCGACCGGCTCGGTCTGCAGGGTGACGGCTCGTCCCTGCTCGTCGAGTACGGTGACGTCGAACGACGGAAGCGTGGTGGAGCCCGCTCGAAAGACCTGGAACGTAAGGTCCAGAGATGTCTTCGCGGCCTCAGACTGAGTGGCGGTGGTCGAGCGCTGCGTATTCTCCAGCTCCCAGCGAACCGTCCCAAACCCGTCGGGCAGGGTCACCGTGGCGTTTTTGGGGTGCTCCACCTCGAGCTCGAGCTCCAGGTCGTCGCCAACGCGCGGCGTTTCGGGGGCTGAAAATGACTGCGTCAACGACGCTTCGAATGGCGCCGACTGCTCGGCGCCACCGTCTGTCGGCTCCGAGTTCGCTTCGTCTCCGGCATCGCTCGCGGTTGCAAACGTCGGCGCGCCCACCAGCGCCGCGACCAAGAATAGTGATGTCGTAACTCTAGCGACCAACGTCAGTACCTCTTTGCGCGTGCTCGGAAATACTGGACGAGCGGCTCGATATGCCCCTCGTCGGTACGAATGCGGACATGGTCGATCTTTCGCTTGGCGAACATGCGGTCGAGCTGCTCGCGCTTCTGGTTCGCGCGGTTGCGAAACGCGTCGCGCACCGAGCGCGACGAGGTGTCGACCATCACAACTTCCCCTGTCTCCGGGTCTTCGAACGGCACCATGCCCATATTCGGCAGCTCGCCCTCCATCGGGTCCTCCAGCACCAGCGGGATCAGCTCGTGGCGCCGGTTCGCGATCGTCAGGCTCGTCTCGAAGCCCGTGTCCTGGAAATCACTGATGACGAACGTGAGCGCTCGCTTGCTCGTGATGCGGGCCAGGTATTCGAGTGCGCCGGGGATGTCGGTGCCGCGGCCCTCGGGCTCGAAGTCGAGGATCTCGGTGATGACGCGCAGGACGTGCTTTCGTCCCTTCTTGGGCGGGATGAACGTCTCGATTTCGTCGGTGAAGGTCAGCAGGCCCACCCGGTCGTTGTTCTTGATGGCGCTGAACGCGATCAGCGCCGCCAACTCCGCGGCAGTCTCCAATTTGCGTCGATTGTGCGTGCCGAACGTCTGGCTTCCCGACGCGTCGACGACCAGGAATACCGTCAACTCGCGCTCTTCGACGAACTGCTTGACGTGAAGTTCGTTCATCCGCGCGCTGACGTTCCAGTCGATGACGCGGATATCGTCACCGGGCTGGTATTCACGCACGTCCGTGAAGTCCATGCCGCGTCCTTTGAACACGCTGTGATACTGGCCAGCCAGCGTGTCGTTGACGGCACGCCGGGCCACGATCTCCAGGTGTTTGACGGCTTTGATGAGTTCTTCGCGAAGCATCTGCACTCTCGCGGGGCGAGGTCAGTGATCTTATGGGACTTCGATCGTCTCGAGCATCTGCTCGATGACGCGCTCGGGCGTGTACTCCTCGGCTTCGGCCGCGAAGGTCAGGATGACCCGATGGCGCAACACGTCGTACGCGACGGCCTTGATATCCTCGGGCGTGACGTAGCCTCGTCGCCTGATGAACGCGTGCGCCTTCGCCGCCAGGTTCAGGTAGATCGTCGCCCTCGGGCTCGCGCCGAATTCGATGAAGTCCTCGAGCTCGGGCAGGCCGTAGTCCTCGGGCTGGCGCGAGGCGAAGATGATATCGACGATATAATCCTTGAGCTTCTCATCGATGTAGATCTCACGGACCGCCTTTTGCGCCTCGAGGATCTTCTCGGGCGCGGCGACTGCCTCGAGCCGGGTCGGGCTGGCCTGCTCGGTGATGCGGTCCATGATCTTTCGCTCTTCCTCGCGGGTCGGATAGGTCACGCGAATCATCAGCATGAACCGGTCGACCTGGGCCTCGGGCAGTGGATAGGTGCCTTCCTGCTCGATCGGGTTCTGCGTCGCCAATACCAGGAACGGTGGCGGCAGTTGGTAGGAGGTCTCGCCGATGGTGACCTGCTTTTCCTGCATGGCCTCCAGCAGCGCCGATTGAACCTTGGCTGGCGCACGGTTGATCTCGTCGGCGAGCAGGACGTTCGTGAAGACAGGACCCTTGCGGGGCACGAACTCCTGGCTCTTCTGGTTGTAGATCATCGTGCCGATGAGGTCCGCCGGCAATAGATCCGGCGTGAACTGGATGCGTTGGAAGTCGAGGTCGACCGTGTCCGACAACGACTTGACGGTGAGCGTCTTCGCCAGCCCGGGGACGCCCTCGAGCAGCACGTGGCCGCCGGTGAGCATGCCGATGAGCAGGCGCTCGACCATATAGTCCTGGCCGACGACGACTTTGCCCAGCTCGTGGCGGATGCCATCGACAAACTTACTCCGCTCTTTGATCATCTCGTTGAGCTGTCCAACATCTGCCATCTTCTACATCCTCGAAATCAATAGGGGTTCTCTGAATTCAGCGCGATCCAGGGTTCAACTCGCCTCGTCCAACGTCGAGGTCGCAAGGTGGTCTGCCCGCTCATTGAGCGGGTGGCCGGAGTGGCCTTTGACCTTGCGCAACTCGAGATCCGAAAACTCACCAATCAGGTCGCGGATCTCTAGAATAAGCTCGCGATTCGCCTTGGCCTTCCAGCCCTTGACGAGCACGCCGATCGAGTAGCTGCTATCACTGTAAATTCGTACCGGCCTGCTGCGGTCTTCGACCGACTCCAGGGCCGACTTAATCGCCACGAGCTCGGCGATATTGTTGGTTCCGTGGCCCAGATATTGGCACTTCTCGTGGTAGTCGCTTCCATCTCGTCTGAGCCAGCCATAGCCGCAAGGGCCGGGATTTCCGGAGCAGGCGCCATCCGTGTAGAACTCGATGATGCCGTCGACCGGTCCCGCAAAGCCCTCGACGTCGTCCGGTGGGTCGGTCGACTCGTGAACCTCGCCCTCGACTAGCTGTATTTGATCAGCCGTCGATTTTGTTCCACCGGAGCCGCCTTTCTTTCGACTGGCGTTGACCGGCTTGCCGTCCTCGTCGAGCGGTGCCGAGATATTTCGGCGCCCGGCCTTGTAGATCTTGGCGCCCTCGGAGTTGGAGTAGCGCATCGGTACGCGACCATCTTCGACCAGCACTTCGCCTTGCTCGTCGGTCTCGACCCAGACTTTTTTTCCTTTGAAGTAGCGTCTTTCCCAGGGCACCGTCTCTTCTCCTCAGTAGGTACGTGTCGCTGTGTATCGTGCCGGGCATAGCACAGATGAACCGTCGATTTGTAGGCCCTACAGCGTTCACCGAATATTCGGGGATCGGGAGGCTCCACATTGGGCGATGATCACTTCTCGATCCGCCCCTGACGGCCGAGCAATCGGATTGGAATATCTCAGCGGCCGGAGTCGTTGCTCCAGGGAATCGAGACAGAGATGTGAGGCGGCGATTGAGTTGCAAAGCGTACAGTGTTCGGTCGAGAACCCGACCATCGGCTCTGCGATCTGATCTTCGATGGACGCCTCCTGAAACCCTTCGTTTTGCGCGGCGTCCTATTCGTTGACTGGCGTTGACAGACAGGAACGTGCGACGATAACAGAAGATATCGGCCCGAATTGAAGAGAGCGTCTCGACCACCGTCCCTATGCGGAGCGCATCCGCGTTGCCGGGTGGAGAACCGTGGTCATGATCGATCAGAAAGGCCGGGATGTCGCGCCGACAATCGACGCGGGCTGGATTCAGCTTATTGCATCCGCGCGTCACTTGAATGTCCGTAGAGATGAACGGCGCGACGCCCTCAGCGCGCTTGCATTGGAGACACAGTGGTTGAATGGCAGCAACTGACACCGGCGGTCGATCGATCCGTCAGCTTACGTAGACACGTGACGTCGCGTGCGATGAGAGTCTTTGGCGGGTGGGGCTATCGGGAGATCCAACTCCCGATCCTCGACTACTTCGACAGCCTCAAGGAAGGGCTGGATCAGCGCCAGATCGCCCGCAGCTTTCGCTTCGTCGACCGTGAGGGCAACCTCATGGTCCTCCAGCCCGACCTGACGCCGGCTATCGCCAAGGTCTACGCCTATCAGCTTCAGGGAACTCCGCTTCCGCTGAGGCTCAGCTACGCCAATAAGACCGTGCGCGTCGAGCGATCGTTTGCCGGCGAGCAACTCGAGAGCAACCAGCTCGGCATCGAGCTCATCGGGGCGCGAGGGCTCGTCGCCGATATCGAGGTCCTCCTCGTCGTCGTCGAGGTCCTCGAGGAGCTCGGCCTCGACGACTTCCAGATCAACGTCGCCGACCACCTCACCGCCAAGCTCCTCTTGAACGCGACCGGAGCGCCCTCGCGCATCCGAGACCAGGTGCGGGCCGCGATCGTGGCCCGGGATCCGGACGAGGTGCGCTTGATCCTGCGCGGACTCGGCGCCCGCGACGTGTACGTGGACGCGATCAGCGTGCTCGCCGAGCTTCGCGACGGGCTCGATCAGGTCGCTCGCATCCGCGAGCTCTTGCCGACACAGGTCAAAATCTCCGAGCGGCTCGATTACCTCAAGTCCATCGCTCGCACGATCCGCGACATGGATCTCGACAATCACATTCGACTCGACCTCGGTGAGCTCGGCGGCGGTGGTTACTACACCGGTCTGGGCTTCAACGTCGTCAGCGAAGGGGTCGGGCGAGAGCTGGGCCGCGGCGGCCGCTACGACGAGCTCGTCGGGAAGTTCGGCTCGCCCACGCCGGCGGTGGGCTTCTCGCTCTCCCAGGAAACGCTCGTCGAGTTGCTGCACTCCCGGCTCCACGCCAGCCGCGGCGAGCCCGACGCCGAGAACACGATTTACGTAGACCCGACGGACCCCGTGAAGGGATTGCGCACGGCGCTCGAGCGCCGACGCGCTGGTAAACAGACCCGAATCGTCAGCAGGCCCGAGACATGAGTAAGACTCTGAATCTTCGAATCGCGTTGCCTCGCAGCGAAGAATTGCCGCAGATCTGCGATCACTTCCGCGCGTGCGGATTCGATCTGCCAGGCCCTCTCAAGCCAGGGCTCCACCGCCTGTCGAACCCGCTCAATGGCGGCTTTCGCTACGAGGTCTTCAGCATCGATCCGGCCGACGTCGGCACGTATGTCGAGCACGGCATCAGCCACGTAGGCGTGATGAGCACCGATCTTTCTCGCGAAAATGGCGTCAAAGTCTGGCGGCCGTTTTCCTTCCCCTTCGGTCGCTATCCCGTCGTCCTCGCGGCCCCTCGCGGCGAGTCTATCGCGTCGCTCTCGGCGCGTCCGCTCATTCGCATCGCCACGCCGCTGCCGAACTTCACCCGTGAGCTCTTCGCCAATCGCGGCATGTCCGTCGAAGTCGTCCCGGTGGCGGATAGCGTCACCGCGTGCCTGCTCGGCCTCGCCGATGGGTACGTCGACCGGCTCACGGACCCCGAATTGGTTGTCCAGCAGGGCTTTAGAGTGGTCGAGGCGCTCGGACACGCCTCGTTGAAGCTCGTCGCGAACCGTGCCTGTGGTTCGCGTCGCCGAAACGGCATCCTCAAGCTCATCGAGGCGCTCGAGCAGCACGCGCCGTCTCCAGCCCCCGATATCGACATCCCCTTCGACGACGATGACGCCGACGAGTTGTTTCGCGACGACTATCGAGTCGGCACCTGACCGAGGCGCTCAGCGTCAACGCTCTTCCTCGCCGCTGGCCCGGATGTAGTACCACGCCGCTTTTTCCGTATCGCCCGTCAACTTGTGGATCACCGCCATGTGCTCCAGGAGCTCCTGGAGGTTTGCGTCCGGCGGGCCCACCCGCAGGCTGCGCCCGACCCACTCGAGGGCGCGGTCGTACTCTCCGGCGCGGTAGTAGAGCCAACCAACCGTATCGATCGTGCTGGGCTCACGGCTCTCCTCGAGCGCCAGCGAGCGCTTGACCATCTCCAGACCGCGGTCGATGTGGGTATTCGTCGTCGAGTACGAATAGGCGAGGTTGTTGAGATACGTCGTGATGTCGCCCGGGTCGCGGGGGTTCGATGACAACGATATCGGCTCGGTCGCCAGTTGCTTTCGAATGATGCGCTCGTAGGTATCGTGTGCCAGGTCCGGGAGGTCGGCTGCTTCGTACAGCCCCGACAGGGTCAGCACCGGGAAGTACCGATGTGAAATGACGCCGTCGCCCGCAGCGGTCCCCGGATACGCCTCCTCGAGGAATTCGACGCCCAGCGCTGCACGCCCCGCCTGCTCGAACGTCCTCAGGGCGACGCGGAGCCCGAGGGTCGCGTCGCTCACCGTGGGCCGATCGACCAGCTCTCGCATCAACTCCATCGCAAACGCGTCTCGATCAGAGCGAAGCGCGGTCTTGGCGGCGATATCGATGGCCGATGTGCGGCTCAATCCCGGGCCGATCGAGCGCCCGAGATCCCGTCGTGCCTGCTCGGTCTTCCCCTCCGATAGCAGCACGATGCCGCGGTAGAAGTACGGTTCTACACGGCCCGGCGCTGCCTGGACGGCGGCCGCGGCGTACGGCTTCGCCTGCTGCGGGAAGTCATTTGTCACCAACGAGTAAGCCACGTTGCTGGCTGCGATGCTCTTATCGGGCGATTGCTCGACATAGCGGTCGAAGAAGGCGCGAGCCTCCTCGGTCAGGCCCAGCTCCATGAGGGAGCGCCCGGCGAAGACGTTCGCGAGCGGGGTGAGCCTCTCTCGGGACGAGCGCGCGACGCGGGCCACCTCGGAGTTCAGTCCGGCGCGATGCATCGACAAAATCACCTCCTCGACGGCCTGTCGATCGCTGTCGACAGCGCTCAGGTAGCCGTCGATGATGTTTCGCCCCTCATCGACACGGCCCGAGGTAATCGTGGCCACCGCGCGATTCATGCGACCGCGAAAGACGGCCGGGTACACCTTTTCGTAGTGCTCGAAGAGCGGCTCGCTAAACTCCCACGTCATGCGACGGGGCCACTGTTCGGCCGCATTCTCGAGCGTGCGGCGCGGGTTCGGGCTGATGGCCAGAAATCGACTGAGTGCCTCCTCGTAGGCTTCGAGATCGCCCTCGGAGCGCGCCACCATGAGCGTCTTCTCGACGTTCTGCGGGTTCGGGAACGTGTCGCTGACCCGCTTTCGATGCTCCAGCGCGCGGTCGTCGAGACCGAGGAAGAAATACCGCGCCCCCAGCGCCTCGTGGGCGTCGAGTCGGTTCGGGCCCGAGGCCAGAAATTGCTCGTCTACGGCCGTCATACGCTCCGCGTCATCCGCGATGAACGCATTTCCGATCAGGAAGCGGGCAGCCTCCTGGCGGGTCGTGTAGTCGCTCGCCTCTAGGGCAGGTCCGGCGAAGTCGAGCGCCAACTCTCCATGCCCGTTGATCTGCAGAATATTGGCGATGCGCAGTCGCTCCGACATGGCCTCGGGCGTGTCCCCGAGCTCCTCGATCTGCCGGGTCGCGACCGCCCGGGCGAGGTCTTGGTCGTGCATCGCAGCCAGCCGCATGCGCAGATCGGTGGTGCGCTCGTCCTCCTGCACTTCCTCCGGGAACGCCTCCAGCAGCTCGTATGCTTCCTGCACATAGCCCGCCGCGGCGAGGGCCTCGAGCGAGCCGATGGTCGTGTCCAGACGCTCGCTGGTCTGCGTTCGCATCAAGATCTGGAGGTTGGACGCCGACTCGGCCCGCGTGTCGGCGTTGGGGAAGGCGACCCTGCGAATGACCTCGAGGGCCTGCCCGAGCTCACCGCGGTCGGCAGCGTATCGCACGAGCATACCGGCGGCGTGACGGCGGTAGCGCGGTTGAGACAATAACTGGCGGAGAAGGTGCGTGAATGCCCGGCGCTCGCCCAGCACCTCGTAGTGCTGGCCGATAACCTCGAGGACCGTGCCCTCCGCACCCGCGGATGTATCGTCGAGCTGCTCCATCAGCAGAGCACTCGCGCCGTCATCGAACCCCATCGCGATATAGGCGTGTGCCAGCTGCAGCCGGTAGTTCTGATACGCGCCGATGCCGCCGCTCTCGACTGCCGCACGCAGGTAGGGAATCCCGCGTTGATACTCTCCCTGCTCCAGGAAGTAGCTGCCCAGTCTGCCGTTGATTCGGGCGCCGGAGCCAGCCTTCTCCAGCGCCGGCTTGAGGGCGCGTTCCAACCGGTCATAGCCGCCCAGTGTCGTGAAGAGCGTGGGCGAGTCGGCGACGATCTCGGCGGCCGTGACGTAATCACCGGACTTGAGCTCCTGCTCGAGCAGTGCGACCGCCTCTTCACGAAAGTCGTGGCGCGCCATCATCCGTACTTTCTTGCGCAGCGATACGGAGGATTTCTCCAGGTCGGTCAGGCTACGCTGTCGCCGAATCGGCTCCGGTGAGGCGAGCTCGCGCTCGGCGATGAGCTCCTGGAAGTATTGCGTGTATCGGCTGGAGCTCGAGATCGCCGTGCGGGCTGCATCGGTCGCCAGCTCGAAGCGCCCGATCGAGTTGAGGGCCTGAATCTCGGCTCTCCATACTTCCTCTCGGCGCGAGCGTGGCGTCTTATTTCGGGCCTGCGCGAAGTCCTCGCGGCCCGAGGCGACCTCACCCAGCATCAGGCGAAACTCTCCCCTCCCGGCGTACGCTTTGGCGTTGTCCGGGCCGACCGAAACCGCCTGGTCGAACGCTTTCTTCGCGCGGTCGCGTTCGCCGTGGACCCAGTAGAAGTTCCCGACGAGGATCCAGGCGTCGCTGGAGTAGCTGTTGTTGTTCGCGTAACTGCGCAGAGCTTCGGCTGCCTCGGCCTTCTCGCCGGCGCGATACAGGTTCTGGCCGAGCTCGAGCCCTTTGACATCGCCCTGGAAGCTTCGAATCCGCTCGATCTGGTCCGCCGCCTCGGCCCATAGCCCGAGGCTCTGCAGCTCGCTGAGGACCTCGGCTCGCGCCCGAGAGGGGTTCTGGGCGTTCTCCAGGTACTGATTGATCAGCGTCGGGATCTCGTCGCGCTCGCCGGTCGATGCGTAGATGCTCGCGAAGCGCCGGAACGCGGCCTCCACTGCGTGGGGCCGGCCCGACGAGAACATTTTGTCGAGATACGGCCGCGCTTCGTCGAACTGTTTGGCCTCGACGAGGTTGGTAGCGATGGTCTCCGCGTCGTCGAGGAGCTCGCCGCGCGCCTCGTAATAGGATGCAAAGATCTGCTTTGCTTCGTCGACGCGCCCGAGGTTGACCAGCACCTCTGCATACTTGAGCCGCAGCTCGCTGCTGTCTGGCACCGAATCGATGAGGCGCTCATAGATATCGGACGACAGCTCCCACATACGGTCGCCCTTTAGCTGGTCGGCGAGGTCGCGCAGCTCCGTGTCGGAGGGATCCGCTTTCTCCAGGTAGAGCTCGTAGAAGCGCCGCGCCTTTTCATAGGGGTCTCCCACAGCCCGGTCGCCGAAGCCGATAGGTCGCTGCCGCTGGCGACTTGCGATCGACAGGTACGTGTCTCCGACGAGCTTGTAGATCTTTGGATCGTCGATGCCGGACTCGAGCAGCCCACTGTAAATATCGAGCATGCGCGGGAGTCGACCGCGCCTCTCGAACGCCCGCGAGACATTGCGCAACGAGTCAATCGGGTCGCTCGAGCGCTTCAAATAGCGCTGCCAGAGCTCCAGGGCGTCCTGCTCGCGTCCCTGGTCGAAATACAGCTGGCTGAGCTTCTCGTAGTGGCCCAGCGTCTGCGGCTCGGCTTCGAGGAGCTCGTCGAGGATCTCGATTTGCTCGTTGACCATCCCCGCGCTCCGATAGCGCGTGAGTACCGAGCGCAGCTTGGACGGAGTTGTCTCTCCCGTCTCGAGGTACTTCGCGAGCGCTCGCTTCATATCGATCTCGCGGCGCTGATCGCGATAGACGTCGGCGATTTGCAGCCAGGCGTCGTCGGCACCGCCCTCGGCAGCCCGCTCGAGGTAGGGCAGGGCCTGCGGCGAGTCGCCGCGGCGAATGAATCGGTCACCGATGAGCAGGTAGTCCTGCGGGTCGCCGCCCCGAGCCTCCGCCCATTTCTCGTAATACTGGTGGATGCTCTCCGGTCGTCCCCACTCGGTGTATAGCTTGGCGAGCCGGTCGACGACGACCAGGCTCTTCGGGTCGAGCTCTCTCGCCTCGAGCAGCGCCTGCTCGGCCGATTCGTACAGGCGGTGATCGAGGTACATCGACGCGACATCCAGCAGCTCGTACCGACCCAGCTCGAACTTGTCCTGGTAGGCCTGCAGCGCGAACTCCAGGCGGTCGAGCTTGCCGAGGGTCGAGTAGACACGAGCCAGCTCGAGCCAGACGTTCTTCCGGTCGTCGACGGTCTCGATCACGCTCTCGTAGAAGGTCTGGGCCAGGGCGTAGTTTCGTCGGTCCTGAGCCCAGCGGGCGACCTGGAGCTTCGCCTCGGGCGTCCCTCCCGAGCGCTCGACGAACGTCTCGAGCACGCGCTGGACTTCATTGGAGCGCGCACGCCGCGCGTATAGCTCGGCGAGCTTGGCTGCGACGTTCCAGCTGGGCGGCGCCTTCTCCAGCGCGCGCTCGAGCAGCTGCACCTCGTACTCGCTCTCGCCGTGTTCGGCGGCGACGTCAGCCGCCGTCATGAAGACCTCGGCGCTGAGTGGGAGGCCGCGCAGCGCACGCATATCGTCCAGGTAGGCGTCGATCGACGATCTTCCGTCTTTCGGGCGCTCGAGTTCATAATGGAGGCTCGCCAGGGTCAATCGGAGCTTCGCGCGACGAAACGTCGGGTCGCCGGAGAGCTCCTCGAGGGCGCGCCCGTAGAACGCTACGGCAATCTCTGGGGCTTCCAGCTCCTCGGCTCGCTCGGCGACCTCCAGCGAACGGTCGAGCTTCTCCGTGGAGCTCGCATCCACGTAGTGGTCGAACGCATCGACGGCCTCGTCGTGCTCGTCGAGCTCGACGTGGAGCCGCCCCTTCTCCAGGGCGAACGCGTGCTGATCGGGGTAGTCCTCGAGCAGTTGGCCGTACAGCTGCGCCGCCTGCGAGTACTGTCCATCGCGGATGGATTCCTGAGCGAGTTTCTCGCGATTATCACGGATGAGCTCCTCGGCGACCTGGGGATGGTCCGGGGCGAGCTCGGCGAGCTCCTGGCGAAGTGCCAGAGCGCGCTCGTAGTCTTGAACGGACATCGCCGTCGCAATCGCGGCCTCCAGCCCACGCTTGAAGTCCTCGTCGCTGACCAGCGAAGAGTCGAGCTGTCGCGTCGCGCGCCACGACTCCACGGCTTTGATAGGCTGACCCAGCTCCCACTGTATCTTGCCGAGCACACGACCGGCCTCACCTTTGATCGCATCGCTTCGGAAGGCACGAACTGCATACGGCAGGGCCTCTCGGTACTCACGCTCGGC
>JBNJFZ010000173.1:0-11785 GCA_051747295.1 Myxococcota bacterium | reverse complement strand
CTACGACGACCCAGCTATTGATGGCACCCGGGCTGACGCCGGGCTGCTCTCCCGAGGGACCATCCGAGTTGGCGGAGGTGGGGGCGTTACCGGTCCAGATGACGCGCAAGAACGCGGCGTCGGATGCGTCGGCGGTCGCGCCACCGGTGACGACCGGTGTCGCACTCCATTCGGCGAGCGGCTGGGCGGTGTCACGGTCTTCGACGGTCAGCGATGAGATAAAGGGCGACAAGTCCGTAGCCTCTATGCTCGCCGAGGCTGGCGAGCTGCGATCGCTGAAGTACTCCGCACCCGCGGTGACCATGGGGGCGCCGGTGTCAGCATCCGTGGTGCGCAGGCGGTAGGACATCACGAGTTCATCTGCGATGTCCGGGGGGATGGACCAGAGCTGCTGGATGGATGAAGCGCCAGCGGTTTGACCGAGTACCCGTGCGACGCCCCATCGCTCATAGTCGTTGTAGAGCAATGCACGGAGGGAGGAATCGTAGTCCGACGACGCCGGCAGGCCCGTCACCTCGAGGTCGGCGTCGAGCACGTCGGTCTTCCAGCTATCGAGGCTGACGGTGGTGGTACCACTGGTCGCCTGAATAGTCTCGGCGTTCGTGTAGGCGATGACGTTCTCGTCGGAATCTTTGGCCAGCGCGAGCAGATCGACGTCGTCCTCGGTACACGGAGGTCGGATGCCGAGGGTGATGGTGTTGCTCGCGTCCAGCGCGCTGCGGTAGTTGCAGCCGCCGTGAACTTCATAGCTCGACGCGCCCGAGAACGAGCCGGGGAGTTCGACGTCGAGCGTGCGGTTCGGCGAGGCGTTGGGCGCGAGTTCGAGCTCGACGCTGTCGCCCGGATCGATGTCTTGCAACGTGAGGTATCTCGTGTAGTCGTTCGGCGGGGCGTCGATGAGGGTGACGATCGAGCCCTCGGTGACCTCGACGACCGCCTCTCCAGCTTCGTCGGTGGCGACGTCACCGGTCACGGCCGCGTCGGGATCGTGCGCGATGACGCGGACCCCCTCGGCCGGCTCTTCGCCCCAGATGACCGTGACCGTGGCCGTCGGTGGGCTGACGTCTGCGGCATCTGCGGTATCAGCGGTATCAGCGGTGTCTGACGTGTCGGTGGCGTCGGCAACATCCTGGTCTTGCGTATCCTCCGACGTGTCCGCCGTCGTATCGATCACATCGGTGGCGTCCGGTGATGGGTCACTGGGCGGGTCTTCTCCGCAGTCACCACAACCGACGAAAACGGTCAGGGCAGCGATAAGTACTGGTATCCATCGGTTCATATTCGTTCCCTTCCTGGGAAAGTCATTCAATAGATAGCTGTGGACAAAATCAGTACGCGAAGCGCGTCTCGTCAAAGTGCGTCGGATGTGTGGGGGGTCACTCGGCAGCTCGAGCCAGTACGAACCGCGCCTCCCCCATCAGCCCGTGTTTCTCGTAGAAGTCGCCGAGTTCGCGGTAGCGTTGGTCGATGTCGAACCCAACGGCGTGCTGGAGCTTGCGCAGGTCGACCGGACACATGTGTAGCGGCGCCTCATCGGTCTCGCGCAGCGAATTCGAGCCATTCATGATGCACTTGTAGTGCTGGCAGTGGCGGATGCCGAACGTGTGGCCGAGCTCGTGGAGGACGATCTTGAGGTTGCGACGAAGAACGACCTGTTCGCGGGTCAGATCTGGTGCGACCCCGTCGAAGTCTCCGATGGGCTGTAGATAGATAGTATGACGTGATTTGCTGGGCGGGTCTGGCCGGGTGTCCAGCCAGTCGTCGTAGTCCTGGATCGGCTCGTCGAACCGATCCCGCCACGAGCCTGACGCCGGGTCGGCGAGCGGCTCGAAGCCGGAGTCGTCGGTGAAGGCGCTTGGCAGTTGGTCCTGCGTGGGCGCACCCACAACTGGAGCCGTCGCGAGCGGGTAGACGATGAAAATCCCCGCCAGCGCGACGAGGATGAGCAGGCCCACCACCGCCAGCCATCGCCGGTGCCGCACCCACCAGGGTAGGAAGTCTCGTTCGCTCATGGAGTGTCTCTTTCTTCGTGCATCCTGAAAGACACCGCGAGCGTTCATTTGTTCCCTCCATGCCTCATGCGGTGGTGCACGCCAACGCCTTCTCGCAGGTAACGAGGTTGCGACAACGGTTGCAAGCGGCTAAAACGGCGTGAACCAAGAAGTTCGCTGGAGATATGAGCAATGAAGAAGCGTTGGCGGGTCGTGCCTGAGAAGGCATTTCGCATTCTCGCATGGGCAGTATTCCTGTTCTGCGGGTTCATTATCGCGACGGGCGTGGTCATTGGGATGACCGAGGAGTCGGCCGCGCAGGATCCCGGTGCGGCGCCTGCCGCTTCGGAAGAAGTGGCTGACGAGGTCGCTGACAAGGATGCGGCGGCCGGCGAGGACGAGCCGGGGCCGAGCGCCGAGGAGTTCGAGCAGGCGAAGGCCCGCGCCGAGAATGCCGAAGCCCTCGCCCTGCAGCTCATCTCGCGAGAGGCCGTCGATGGTGGGGCCGAGCGCGCCAGGGCGCTGCAATCGCAGTCACAGGCGGTCGCCGAGGCCATGGCCAAGGAGCGAACCCTGGCCTCGTTGAAGTCCGATGACGCCACGTTCTGGGAGAAGGCGATAAGCTTCCTCGGTATCTTCGCGCTCATCGGCGTGGCGTGGCTGCTCTCGACCAAGCGCAGAGAGGTCAACTGGAAGATCGTCGGCATCGGCGTCGGCCTGCAACTGACGTTTGCGCTGCTGATTTTCTACGTGCCTGGAGGCCAGGCCGTCTTCGAGGCGGCGACCACCGCGGTCAAGAAGCTGCTCGAGTTCACCGGAGATGGCAGCAAGTTTATCTTCGAGAGCTATGTCACCGGCCAATGGGAGCCGGCGCTGATCAACTTCGCGTTCTCGGTGCTCCCGACCATCATTTTCTTCAGCTCGCTGATGACCATCCTGTATCACCTCGGCGTGATGCAGAAGATCGTGTATGTCTTCGCGCTGGGCATGCAGAAGCTGATGAATACCTCGGGCGCCGAGACGCTGTCGGCCGCGGCGAATATCTTCGTCGGGCAGACCGAGGCGCCACTGGTCGTCAAGCCGTACGTCGACAAGATGACGATGTCGGAGCTGATGGTCGTCATGACCGGTGGCTTCGCGACGGTCGCCGGCGGAGTACTCGCCATCTACGTGGGCATGCTCGAGTCGACCTTTCCCGACATCGCCGGCCACCTGTTGGCGGCGAGTGTGATGAGCGCACCGGCGGCTCTTGTCATCGCCAAGATCATGTATCCTGAGGTCGAGACGCCCGTGACCACCGGTGAGCTCGAGATGGACGAGGAGAGCCCCGATACCAACCTGTTGGATGCGGCGAGTCGCGGGGCGGCCGAGGGGCTTAAGTTGGCGCTCAACGTCGGCGGCATGCTCCTGGCGTTCATCGCGCTCATCTCACTCGTGAACTACGTCCTGGGCTGGCCTAGCCTGATGTGGAACAAGCACATCCTGGGCGAGCTCACCGCGTTCTACGAGGCGCAGAACCTGGCGATTCCCGACGGGTGCACGCTCCAGGGCATCAAGGACAGCGCCGTGGCCGGTTGCGTGGCGACCATGAAGTCGGTTGCGGGTGCTCCGGACGTCTGGCAGGCGCCGATGGTCACCATGGAGCAGATCTTCGGATATATCTTCTGGCCGTTCGCCTGGATCATGGGCGTTCCGACCGAGGATTGCTTCCTCATCGCGCAGTTGCTCGGCGAGAAGATGGTCGTCAACGAATTGGTCGCCTACTCGAGCCTCTCGGAGATGCTCGCCGACCCGAATATCGAATTGAACGGCCGCTCGGTCGTCATCGCGACGTACGCGCTCTGCGGCTTCGCGAACTTCGGCTCGATCGGCATCCAGCTCGGCGGCATCGGCGGTATCGCGCCGAACCGCAAGCACGACCTTGCGACCATCGCCCTCCGAGCCATGATCGGCGGCACGCTCGCCGCGTTCATGACTGCGACGGTGGCGGGTATTCTGATTTGATGTACTGCGCCCATCTCGGGCGCAGCCGAAGCATGCGGCCAGGATGGCCGCATGACGATTCATGTGCTGCGCCCATCTTGGGCGCAGCCGAAGCATACAAGTATATCACCACGAGGAATCACGATGACCGACGAAAAAGACGCTTACTTCGACAGCATCACTGAATCCGCGGATTGGCTGGCCGAGCGCGCCGATATCCAGCCCGAGATCGCCATGATCCTCGGGAGCGGGCTCGGAGCGCTGGCCGAGGAACTCGAGGACGCCCAGGCCTTCGACTACCACGATATCCCGGGCTTTCCGGTGTCGGCGGTCGAGGGCCACGCCGGCGAGTTGGTCTTCGGTCGCCTCTCGGGCAAGGACGTGGTCGTGATGAGCGGGCGCGTCCACTACTACGAGGGTTGGACGATGAAGGAAGTCTGCTTCCCGACCCGCGTGTTCGCCATGATGGGCATCGAGACCCTGCTGGTGACGAATTCGGCGGGTGGTTCCAATCCGGACTTTGTCCCGGGTGACCTGATGCTCATCACCGACCACCTCAACCTGACCGGTGAGAACCCGCTGCGCGGCGAGAACGACGAGCGGCTCGGGCCGCGGTTTCCGGACATGACCGAGGCGTATACCGGTGAGGTGCGCCAGACGATCCTGCGCGCGGCGACCGACCTATCGCTGGATATCCGGCAGGGTGTCTACGCGGGCATGGCCGGGCCGACCTATGAGACACCCGCCGAGATCCGCATGGTCCAGACCATCGGTGGCGACGCGGTCGGGATGTCGACGGTGCCGGAAGTCATCGCCGCCAACCACTCGGGCATGCGCGTCGGCGGCGTCAGCTGCATCACGAACTTCGCCGCCGGCCTCGGCGAGGACAAGCTGGACCACGCCGAGGTCAAAGAGGTGGCGACGCGGGTCCGAGAGAAGTTCAGCTCGCTGGTGCGCAAGACTGTCGAGCTGCTCTGAGCCAAGGCTGATCGAAACATTTTTGGATATGCCGCTCGTCGGCGTTACCTTTGACGGTCCGAACCTTCCTCCAGACGTGGGCCGACGATGACATCGCAATCCGAGAGCGCTGCCGAGACGATTTCGTCCGAGACCTGGGACGAGCTCTACGAGCGTGCTCTGGCCGTCCAGCAGAACGCGTGGGCGCCGTACTCGAAGTTTCATGTCGGCGCCGCGCTACTGCTGCCCGACGGCGAGATCGTCACTGGCTGCAATGTCGAAAATGCCACGTATGGCGCGACGGCGTGCGCCGAGCGCACCGCGGTCGGATGCGCCGTGTCGAAGGGCATGCGCGAGTTCAGCGCTATCTGTATCGTGACCAACCTCGACGAGCCCGCCGCCCCCTGCGGGATCTGCCGGCAGGTGCTCGCCGAATTCTGTGACGACTTGCCGATCATGCTCGCCAATCCGGATGGAACGAGGGAGTTCGTCGAGCTCGACGAGCTGCTGCCGCATCGTTTTTCAGGCCGCGATTTTGCCGACGAGCGGTGAGATGTGCTGCCCTCAACCCACTGAGCGCTTTGGGGAATGTGGTCAGTTGTAGTATGGTCTCCGATGGGTGCTGTCTGGGAAACAGCAATATTGGGACAATTTCAGTCTTTTGGAAGGGACACGATGCTACGCCATACGCTACTGGTCGCAGTCGCTCTATCGTTATTTGCCGTCTCCGGTTGTTCGAAGTCGTCGACACCGCAGCCGGATCCAAATCAAACTGAACAGGGGCAGGGACACCTCCACGCCGAGCGTATCGAGACGTTCGAGGCGCATTCGCAGCTAGCGAAGGGCCAGGCGGTGCTCGAGCGCGAGGATACGTTCGAGCAGGTCGGATTCCACTATGCCACCGAGTCGACGCAGACGCCGCGCTACCGCGTGCGCCACACCGACGGGCAGTGGGGCGATTGGAGAGAGCTGAACGTGACCTGGAGCGAGGGGCCGTTTCGCGTCGCGCGCATCCTGCTCGACGAGGAAGCCGAGGCACTCGAGCTCGACGGCGCCGAGGGCATCCGGTCCGGAAAGATCGAATTCTACGAAGACGTCGTGGCGCGGGTGGACATGCTGACGCGCGACTTGCCGCTGGCCGGTTCGCCGGAGGTTTCGCTGGACGGAGAGGCACTCGCCCGGCAGCAGGTCGCGCCGGACAGCCTCGTGATCCCGCGTGCTGATTGGGGCGCGCGCGACCCGGATCGCGTGTGCGGAAGCGCTCACGACCCGTATCGCATGTCGATCCACCACACCTACCTGCCGGCGGATGACGGCGGTGACCCGGCCGCGGCGATGCGAAGCATCCAGGCCTATCATATCGACAGCAACGGCTGGTGCGACATCGGCTATCACTTCGTGGTGAGTCAGTCGGGCAATATCTACCAGGGCCGCTCCTCGGAGCAGCGCACCGGCGCGCACGTCGGCGGACAGAACACCGGCAATATCGGGATTTGCCTGATCGGCGACTTCACGAGCCAGACGCCCCAGCAGCAACAGTTGACGCCGACGGCCGACATCGTGCGCTGGGTCGGCGATACCTACGGCATCGGGTTCGATCGCAACTCGGTGAAGGGTCATCGTGAGTGGCCGGGTCAGTCCACGAGTTGTCCGGGCGGCAACCTGTTGGCGCAGCTCGACTCGATCCTGGCGGAGGCCGACGGTGGCGGAGTTCCGGACAACCCGGACCCGCTGGAGATCCAGGTCAACTACCTGGGGGCCGATAACTTCTACGGGCAGGGTTCCAGTAGCTCGCTCCCGGACGCCCTCCCCGGAGATACGTTCCAGGCCGAGCTACTCCTGACGAATACGACCGGCCAGGTGATACGCGACGTGTATCTGGGCTACCTCATCGAGGGCCCGTACGTGGTCGCCACCGAATACGCCATCTACTCGGACCATCCGGCGCTGGATAAGTCGACGTGGGAGATCAACAGCGCTGACGATGCCGAGGACAATCCCGCCGGCGACCAACTCGGCCAGACCGGCAAGCTCAATATGCATGCCTTCAGCGCCGGTGAGACCAAGCGCGTGGTGCTGGAGCTGGAGGCCGGAAGGTACAGCTACGGCCAGCACGATCACCCCGACGTCCGCGCCTGGCTGAACACGGCGACCGACGACAACGGCTCGAAGCTCTATGGCGACCAGAATAGCTGGGACGAGGACCCGGCGACCAATCGCTTTGGCGACTGGGTGCGCGACTACGCGCAGATGGACATACTCGCCGAGGACCGCTGGACGTTCGACGACAACTCCGATCCGGCGAACCTCGAGGGTTGGACCGGCCGCGGAGACTTCGAGGAGCTCCACGCCAACAACAGCGACTCGGGCATGATCGCCCAGCGTATCAACGGCGGGGACCCGGGCATCGTCAGCCCTGCCTGGACACGCATCGACGCCGAGACCTACGACCAGCTCGTGCTGAGCTATCGCTCTCACGACGGCCCACATACCAAAGAGATCTACTGGGCCGGAGAGGGCGAATCGTTCTCCGAAGACCGAGTCGTTCGATTCGAGGTGCCGGGCGACGGTGAGACCCATGAGGTCGTCGTGCCAATCGGCCAGCACGAAGGATGGAGTGGCTCGGTCACTCAGCTTCGCGTCGATCTCTACGACGGCGCGGCCCCGGCTGAGGAGGCGAACCGCTGGTACGACGTCGACCACATCTTCTTCCAGGATTCGGAGTCGCAGATGACCACGACCGGCGGCGACTACGCGGCGGCGACTCCGGTGGAGCTGGGCGCAGATGACGACGGGTCAGGGGACGGCGGCGATGGCGGGGATGACGGGACCGGCGGAAACGACGGCGACAATGACGGTAGCGGCGATGGCACACCCGACCAGACCGGCGACAACGACGTGCAGGTCAAAGGCGGTTGCTCGTCGACCGGTGATGGTGCTCCTGTCTCGGCCGCCCTCGTGTTGTTGGCTGCAATCGCGGCCCTGACGCGCCGGCGCCGCAGATGAGGTCTGTTCCGGGGGGAGGCACCGACTTCGTTGACTGTTCCACTGGTTGACTTACGATAGGTGCGGTACTTACGTTTCCGACGGATTGCTCAATCATACGGAGCCGTGTGTCGCTCGCGACTCATTGCGCGCAGCATCATGGCTATCTCACCAACTTGTGGTGCATCTCGGAGTGAAGGAATGATCAACTGTCCCGAATGCGGCAAAAAAATTGCCGACGACTCAGCCCACTGCGGATATTGTGGAGCCGAGATCGAATCTTCGTCTGGCAACCAGAAGCAGACCATGTTCGGCATGGCTGCGCTCGGCGGCGAAGAACTCGACAAGGCCGTAAAAGAGGCAAAGCAGGCTAAGAAGGATGGCGATGACGCAGGCTCGGGCGGTGGCTCGGGATTCTCGCTTCCCAAGCCCGGGCAGAAAAAGCCAGAGGAAGAGTCCTCGGCAGCGGGTGCAACGCCTCCCGGGCCCGAGAGCGACGAAGACGCCGCGGCCTACGCCAAGACCGAGATGATGGATGTCAGCGGTCAGCCTGACCTGGACGACTACGTCGATCAGGGGGCGACCCAGCCGATGGGCTCGGATGACGATGCCGACCAGGCGACGACCCAGCCCTCACAGGTCGACAGCTCGTTCGGCGCCGGCTCGACCGGCGGTGAGGCCGGAGCGTTTGGCTCCGAGCCCGCCGGTGGCGCACCGTCCGGACCCGGAGAGCCCGCGGGACCCGGCGCGGCATCTGGTGGCGGCACCGACGCCGGCCCCGGCGCCCCCGCTGGCCCGGATAGCTTCGGCGCACAATCGCAGGGGCCCGGCGAGCCGTCCGGCCCGTCTGGATTCGGCTCCCAGGACGCCGGCCAGCCGCAGCAGGACGACCAGGCGCAGCAGGGAGGCTGGGGACAGCAAGAAGATCAGTCGCAGGGCGGTTGGGACCAGCAGCAATCTTCGCCTTCACAGCCTCAGTCCAGCGGGCCGTCGAGCTTCGGTGAGCCCGCGGGCCCCGGAGGTCAGCAGGGCGGCGCGATGCAGCCGGCTGGCAACCAGGGCATGCAGGGACAAGCCGGCCAGGGCGGCATGCCCGCGCCGGCCGAGTCGGGCGGGTCCAGTAAGATGCTCTTCATCATCGTGGGTGCAGTCGTGGTTCTGTCTCTTCTGTCCTGCGTGGGTGGTGCGGTCTACTTCTTCGTCATCGCCTGAGCAGGCGACGAAATGAGGACGAATACAAAAGCCCCCGGCGCCGCATTCGGCACCGGGGGCTCTTGCGCTTTGGAGGCTTCGACCTACTCGTACATCTCGTCGAGCGCGGACTTTGCCCAGCCATCGAGCAGGCCGAGCTCCCAGGCCAGGTGCAGGATGGTGTAGCGGTTACGGATGTCTTTGGAGTGGGTGATGGCTCGTCGGGCGCGGTCGCGGCCGACGCCGAGTTCGGCGAATCGCACCGGACACTCTGCGGAGACCAACTCGTCCTCCAGCGACTGCCTGGTTCGCAGCGTCGCGCTGGTCTCGTCCATGATGATATCCCACTCGTCGACGAGCTTGGTGAGTCGACGGCGCAGCTCGTCCTCGTCGGGGTAGCCCGGCTCGGCGTGCCTGACGACCGCGTCGTAGAGGTCGCCGAAGCGCTCGTGTAGCTGTGCGTCGTAGTCATCCCAGTCTTGCAGTGCGTCGACGCGTGCGTCGATATCGATGTCGGACGGGTCGAGTTCGCGCAGGCGTTCGTACAAAAATGCGGTGGTGATGGTGCCGACGCCGACCTGGCAGCCGTGCAGATCGTGGGCCTTGCCGCGTGCGAACGCCGTCATGTCGATATAGTGGCTGATCAGGTGCTCGCCGCCCGAGGCCGGGCTGGACGAACCCGCGACGCTCATCGCGATGCCCGAGAGCATCAGCGATTCGACGAGCCCGCGCATCGCCTCCCGGTCGCGCTCGGGGAGCTTCGGCGCCACGCCTTCGAGCAGGTCGGCGCCCGTCTCGATGATCTCCATCGCCTCCGCGGAGTGCGGGGTGCCGTTGAGGCGCGCCGAGAGTCGCCAGTCCGAGTTGGACACCGGCTTGGACATCAGGTCACCGAGCCCGCTGCAGATCATGCGGTAGGGAGCTTCGGCCATCACGTCGAGGTCGGCGACGACGACGCGGGGCGCCTGGCATGGATTCGTGGTCTTGACGCCGTCGGAGAGCACCGCGGCGATCGCGGACGTGTAGCCGTTCATGCTGGGCGCGGTGCCGATGACACCCATCGGTTGCTCGTGGTTGAAGCAGGCCATCTTGACGATATCGTTGATGGTGCCGCTGCCGACGGCGATGCCGGAGACGGCGCCGGTGGCCTCGAGCGCGGCCTCGAAGTCGGCGATGAGCGCATCGTCGCAGACCGGGTCGCCGTGGTCGGGCATCGGGACCTCGAATCGCTCCCACTGCTGTCCGGCACCGTCGAGCATCGCCGCGACCCGGTCGCCCGCGGCATCCCAGGTGTTTTCGTCGTAGGCGACCAGCCAGGTGCCGTCGCGCAGGTGTTCATTGAGGGCCTCGTAGCTCGCCTCGATCGCCTCGCGCTGCACGAGGCAGACGCGCGTATCGAGGATCTCCTGATATCGGTCCAATAATTCGTTCGTGACTTCGCTCATCTCGACTCCTGGGGGATCGCGTCCATGATAGATGACGTGGTTGCTATCGCACGAGGCGCGCGAAACTTTCAAGGCGAGCGGCGGAGCAGCCGAGCAGCCGAGCAGCCGAGCAGCCGAGCGGCGGAGCAGCCGAGCAGCCGAGCAGCCGAGCAGCCGAGCAGCCGAGCAGCCGAGCAGCCGAGCAGCCGAGCAGCCGAGCAGCCGAGCAGCTGAACAGCCGAGCAGCTGAGCAGCTGAGCAGCCGAGCAGCCGAGCAGCTGAGCAGCCGAGCAGCCGAGCAGCCGAGCAGCTGAGCAGCTGAGCAGCCAGCAGCCGAGCAGCCAGCAGCCGAGCAGCCGAGCAGCTGAACAGCGAACAGCAGGTCTCCAAATGTCCACGCCTCCAAGAACCTATGACCTATGACCTATGACCTATGACCTATGACCTATGACCTATGACCTATGACCTGACAACCTAAGCATGGACTCGATCCAAGTCATCTTCGAGTACTTCTCCGGCCAGGCGGTCTGGTGGGGGCTCCTCGTGCTGACGGCCAGCGCGATGCTCGAATACATCTTTCCTCCGTTTCCCGGAGATACGGTGACCATCGTGGGCGCGGTGCTCATCCCGACGGCCGAGTGGCCGTGGTGGGGTGTCTTCGGGGCGGTGATGGTGGGGAGTACCGTCGGGGCCGCGTTTAACTGGTGGATCGGATACTGGGTGGCGAACAATGAGCATCGAGATACGTGGGTCCACCGCTTTATGAAGCGTGACGGCGTCGCCCCGAAGATCGCCAAGCTCAAGCGGCAATTTAAGAAGTACGGCTCTGTCTATATCTCGGCAAATCGTTTCTTGCCGGCGTTTCGATCCCTGTTTTTCGTGTCAGCCGGGTTGACGAAGCTGCCGCTCGGGCGCGTGTTGGTCTTCGCGGCGCTCAGCGCGGCCGTGTGGAACGCGGCGCTGCTCGGGGCCGGCTACCTGGTCGGCTACAACCTGGATGCGCTCGCCGAGTTGGTGCGCCAGTACACGAACGTCGTGTGGGGGCTGTTGGGGGCCGGGATTGTTACTTGGTTTGTCTTCAAGATGATTCAGCGTTACCGTGGACGTGGCGTTGGCAATGATCGGCCCGAGTAGGCAATGATCTCGGGTTGCGGCGATTCTGGAGTGTTTCGGAAAAACTCGCTGCAAAAATTTGCCAGGGTCGTACATCCGGCCTATAACCAGAGTCGTCGAGACGGAAGGGCTCCAGAGTCA
>JBNJFZ010000172.1:0-11794 GCA_051747295.1 Myxococcota bacterium | reverse complement strand
ACGAAGCCCTGGTCGGCGGACGATACGGTCGAGTTGGAGGCTGGCCACCACACGTTTCGCATCCAGATATCGGAGCGACATCCGAAGTCGACGGGCTTCAAAGCCGGGCTGGACTATCTCGTGCTCGAAAAGGTCGACGCATCATCCGAATAAATGCCGCATAACCCTATTGCTACAACGAGGTTTGATTTTGAAAGTTCTGGTTACCGGTGGCGCCGGATATATCGGCAGTCATGTCGCCTACGAACTCGTCGATGCGGGCCATGACGTGGTCATCCTCGACAATCTCTCGACCGGGGTGCGTGAAAATGTCCCCGAGCAGGCGGAGTTCGTCCTCGGCGATACCGGCGACGCCGAGCTGACCCGGCGAGTGCTCGCCGACGAGGTCGACGCGGTGATGCACTTTGCAGCGAGCATCGTCGTTCCGGAGTCCGTGGAGCGGCCCCTCGCTTATTACGGCAATAACACCTGCAACACGCGGTCTCTGCTCGAAGCGTGTGTCGATGTCGGCGTCGACAAATTCATCTTCTCGAGTACGGCTGCGGTTTACGGCATGCCAGACGAAGTCCCCGTCGACGAGCAGTCACCCGTCCAGCCCATCAATCCGTACGGCTGGTCGAAGCTGATGACCGAGCAGATGTTGCAGGATGCGGGCGCGGCCCACTCGCTCGACTACGTCATTCTCCGCTACTTCAACGTCGCGGGAGCCGATCCCGAGGGCCGCACCGGGCAGTCCACTCCCAACGCCACCCACTTGATCAAGGTCGCTTCCCAGGCCGCGCTCGGTGAGCGGGACGGAATGAAGATCTTCGGCACGGATTACGACACGCGAGACGGAACGGGCGTGCGCGACTATATCCACGTGAGCGACCTCGCGAAGGCGCATATTCAGTCGCTGGGCTATCTCGACAACGGCGGATCCTCGGTGGTACTCAATTGCGGATACGGTCACGGCTTCACGGTTCGTGAGGTGATCGACGCGGTTCGCGCCGTCAGCGGTGTCGAGTTCGAAGCCGAGCCTGCCGAGCGGCGCGCCGGAGACCCTCCGACGCTCGTGGCAGACTCATTTAGAATTGCGGATCTGCTGGGATGGTCGCCGGAGCACGATGACCTGGAGTTCATCGTGCGCACTGCGTTGGACTGGGAGGAGAAGATCGCTGACCGAGCTCTCGATTGATCACACCGGCGGGTCGCAAGGCCCGCCAACTCGCGAGGGTGAAGATGTGTATGAGCTTCAGCCGACCGAGGTGTTTTGACTGCGCAAAATGCCGATCCGAAAAATCGGCTTCTGCGGCATTTCTAAGAGGGGTGGGGCGTTTAGAACGGCGCGAGAGCGGCAAGATCATCCCCCACAGATGGGGTCAATTATGGGCCCGTCAGCCATCACCGACATGCACGATGACCTCTCGGCGCTTCGGGCTCGTGCGGTGCTCCCACAGGAAGATGCCCTGCCACGTGCCTAGCGCCAGCGTACCGTCCAAAATCGGGATATTGAGCGAGGTCGACGTCAGCGCCGCCTTGATATGTGACGGCATGTCGTCGGGACCCTCGGCGGTGTGCGTGTAGAGCGGATCGTCTTCCTCCACCAGGCGGTTGAGCCAGTTCTCCAGATCGCGGCGCGCCGACGGGTCGGCGTTCTCCTGGATGGTCATGCTCGCGGACGTATGGCGGATGAACAGCGTGCAGATGCCCCGGGATACGTCCGCGCCCCGAACGATCGCTCTGACGCGGTCGGTGAATTCGTGGAGTCCCTGGCCGGGCGTCTCGATGGTGAGCGTCTCAATCATGATCGGTCTCCGTGTCGGGCTGGCGCTCGCTGGCCTCGGTCGCGTGAAAGAGCCGCTCCCACGCGTGACTCGGGAGCAACATGTCCGGGGCCATGCGCCAGGACCAGTTGCCCTCGGGCTGGCCGGGTAGGTTCATGCGGGCGTCCGAGTCGAGCTCGAAGACGTCCTGCATCGGAATGACGGCGAGCATCGCGTCCGAGTCGAGGATGGCTTCGATCATGCGCCAGACGACCTGACCGCCGGAACACGACAGATAGGTCCGAACTTGATGTCGTGTGTTATCGTCCAGATCTTCCCACCATCCTCGTGTCGTGTCGTTGTCGTGGGTGCCGGTGTAGGCGACCGCCAGCTCGGGGTAGGTATGCGGCAAGAATGGGTGGTCGTCGCTGCCGTCGAACGCGAACTGCATGACCTTCATGCCCGGGAGATCCTGGCGCTGGCGCAGCTCGCGAACCTCGTCTGTGATCATGCCGAGGTCCTCGGCGATGAACGGCACCTCGCCGAACTCCCGACGCATCGCCTCGAAGAGCGCGTCCCCCGGGCCGTCTCGCCACTCGCCGTTCACGGCGTTCTCGGCATCAGCAGGCACCGCCCAGTAGGCTTCGAAGCCGCGGAAGTGGTCGAGTCGAATCAGATCGACCGTTTCGAGTACCTTTTTGACCCGGTCGAGCCACCAGTCGTAACCGGCTTGTTCGAGTGCGTCCCAGTCGTAGAGTGGGTTGCCCCATTTCTGGCCCTCCTCGCTGAAGTAATCTGGCGGCACACCGGAGACGAACTTGGCGCGGCCCAGCTCGTCGAGCTGAAAGTATTCGCGGTGCGCCCAGACCTCGGCACTGTCCATGGCCACGAAGATCGGGATATCTCCGATCATCTCGACGCCGCGCTCGGCCGCGTAGTCGCGCAGCGTCGTCCACTGTCGGTGGACGATCCACTGCTCGAATTTCACCCGCTCGATCGCCTCCGCGTGACTCGCCCGGGCTTCCTCCAGCGCCTCTGGCTCTCGAGAGGCGAGCGGGTCGGGCCAACTGCGCCAGGGCTGATCGCCGTGGGCTTGCTTGAGCGCCGAGTACAGCGCGAAGTCCTCGAGCCACCAGCTCTCACGGTCCTGAAACTCGCCGAATTCGCGCTTTCGCTGCTTCTGCTCACGCCAGTGTTGCCACGCCGTTTCGAGGATGGCCGCCTTGGCGGGCTCGATGTCCCCGTAGTCGACGTCGTCGTCGGCGGGCCGTCGATCGGCCAGATAGTCGTGGAGCTCCTGACCGCGCAACCAGCCCTGGTCGCCGAGCTGGTGGACATCGATGAGCATCGGGTTCATCGCGAACGTCGACGTCGCCGAGTACGGCGATCCACCCGGGCCAGTCGGGTTGAGCGGGAGCATCTGCCACCAGGACTGGCCCGCCTCGGCGAGCCGGTCGACGAACGCGCGAGCCGACTCGCCGAGCGTGCCGATACCGTCTTCACCGGGGAGCGACGTCGGGTGCAGTAGGATGCCGGAGCTACGTAGGACTTTCATGGTTTCCTGGCTTCAAGAGTGCGTCGAGGCCGGTTTTCTGAGGGGCGGCGAACGCCTCATATGGCCCCTCTCGGGTGTTGGTACTCGATAGAATTGCGTGTTACGTTCTGCGGCGATCGTGTTGCAAGTCGTGTTTTCAATCAACCGTGCAGTGACGGCGTGTGGCCCTGTCTGCTCGACGTCACGGCTCGCTCACTCTGGAGACTCTTGTCTTATGGAACAGCAACAAAACCAACAGGGCGCGCTCGCTCGATTCCAAGGTGACCACTTTCTGGCGCGAAAGAAGGTCTTTTCGTTCCTCGGCAACAAATTCCACATCTACGGACCGAACGAAGATCTTCGCTTCTTCATCAAGCAGAAGGCATTCAAGCTCAAGGAAGACATCGTCGTCTTCACCGATGAATCGATGACCACGCCGGTCCTCAGGATCGGTGCGCGCAGCTGGCAGGATTTTTCGGGCACCTACGACGTGACCACGCCGCAGGGAGAAAAAGTAGGGTCGCTCAAGCGCGAGGGTCTCAGGAGCATCTTTAAGGATAAGTGGTTGATCCTCGACGACGGCGACCAGCCCGTGGGCGAAATCGAGGAGGACTCCACGTTTGCCGCACTGATGCGTCGCTTCCTGAGCAACTTGATCCCGCAGACCTTCAACGTGCGCCTCAACGGACAGCAGGTCGCGGCGTTTAGCCAGCACTTCAACCCGTTCATCGCAAAATACGATATCGACTTCAGCCTCGATCAGAACCAGCACCTCGATCGCCGCCTGGGAATCGCGGCGGTGGTGTTGCTGCTGGCGATCGAAGGCCGCCAGAACTGAGCCGGGCCGATCACGGTCACGAGCTCGCACTTTCCTCAACAAACAGGCTTGCAAAGCGTGACTCAGAGATATTTTGCCACAACTTCGCCGGGGTTCGAGAAGCTGCTCGCCGGTGAAATCGCTGGATTCGGTGCTAAGAAAATCGACGAACTCGATGGTGGTGTTGAATTCGACGCCACAAATAAGACGTTCTACCGCGCTTGCTATGAGTCGCGTCTCGCCAATCGCATCTTGATTCGCGTCGACGAGTTTCGCAGCCGGGATTTTCCCGAGCTCTACAATAAGACGCGTCGCTACCAGTGGGAGCGGCTCCTTGGGGCGGGCAACCGCGTCTACGTGAAGGGCGTCGCCCACGATACGCGCCTGATCCATACAGACCGAATCCAGGGATCCGTCGGGGAGGCCATTCGCGAGCACTTCAGCGAAGACCTCGGTGTCGAACCGCCCGAAATTGTGGACGATCGAGAGAATGCGCAGTACGTTCTGGCACGGATCGTCGGTGACCGCTGTCAGCTCAGCCTGGACGCGTCCGGGGAGCTGATGCACCGACGGGGCTGGCGCGTCCATGCAGTCACCGCGCCTATTCGGGAGACCACGGCGGCGACGATTCTCGAGGAGTTGGAGTGGGCCGGTGACGAGCCGCTCTTCGATCCGATGTGCGGATCGGGGACGTTTCCGATTCAGGCCGCACGGATTGCGGCGGACCGCCCGCCCGGTGAGTATCGGGAGTTTGCGTTCCACAGGTGGCAGAATTTTCGGCCCGAGCTCTGGCAGGAGGTCGTCGATGAGGCGGCTGCCGGCATCCAGACCCCGGAAGGGCCGGTTGCCTTCGGATCGGATATCGATGAACAGGCGGTCGAGGCGGCGCGTCAAAACGCTGAGGCGGCCGACGTGAGTTCGCTGGTCAGCGTCGAGCATTCGGCGGTCTCCGACGTGGAGCCGCCGACCGAGCAGACCGGCCTGATGATCTGCAACCCGCCGTACGGGCGACGCCTGGACGACGCCGCGCGCGGCGATGAACCATGGCGTGAGTTGCTGGATGTATTTGCGCGGCGATTTAAAGGATGGAAGCTGGCGGTCTTGCTGCCCGGGGAAATAACCCCGGGCCATGATGCGCTTTCCTTCGAGAAGCGACTTCGATTCCGTAACGGCGGCATTCTCGTGCGACTGTGGGACGTGAACCACGCATGAGTTGGCCGATAATCATGCTCCAGCCGGGCTCGCCCGGCAAAGAAGCCAGGGACGGCAGGAGTGAAGCGAATGCGACGTGCCCAACTTAGATCTGCTCCGCGCGCAGCCCTACACGCGTCCATCGGCCTCGCAGCCGTCTGGCTGAGCTTCGCCTTTTGTTGCGCGAACGTACAGGCGCAAGATTCTCCCGACGATCTCGCGAGCCTTCGAAAGGCCGGTGATGAGGCCAAGTTTCGGGTCATCAGCCGATTTCCCGGGGAGTCCGATGACGACAAGCCCGCCTGGGTGAGCGCTCTGGGGATCGGTGACAAGCCCATCGTCGAGGCGTCGATTCGAAACGCAATTGCCGAGCAGAAGTGGAAAGTCGCGTCGCTGCTGGTCGAAAAGCGCGGCTTCTCCGGAAAAACGGCGCAGTTTCTGGCCGGCTACCTCGACTGGAAGGTCGGCGCATACGACGACGCGCTCGAGCACTTCGACGCGAAGACTGAAATCGGCCCACTCGAGGATTATCGCTTGCACTTCGCGGCCCGCGCCGCGTTCGACGCCGAGAAATACCACTCCGCGGCACTGAGAGCCGCCAAGGTACCGCCGGACAGCCTGTTGCTGGGCGAGAGCCTGATTCTGATGGGTGAGGCGCTGGTCGAGGCCGGTCAGCTCAGCGATCTGGAGCGCGCGGTGCGCACCACGAAGCTCTACCTGCGCAAATTCCCGTCCGGGCGAGCCGCCGACCGTGCCCGACTGCTCCTGGCGAAGGCTCACCACGATATGAAGTCGTGGGAGAAAGCAGCAGATGCCTATGAGACCGTCATTCGGCATGCTCCTTTGTCCAGTGAGGCGAAAGAGGCGCGGGCGGCGCTCGACGAGATCTCCGAGAACCTCTCGAAAGAGTGGCGAGAACGCATCGAGTCGCCCCCGCGCGAGCTGCGGATGATCCGATTGCGCGCGCTCTTCGATGCCCATCGAAGCAAGACCGTGGTCGCCGAGCTCCCGGAGCAACTCGAAGAGTGGAAGCTCGGATCCGACGACCGATGCGAGGCTCTCTACATGGTCGCCAAGAGCCATACGAAGCTGCGGCGCCACACCGACGGCTCCCAGTGGTACGAGCGCATCTTGGACGAGTGCGACGATCAGACCGATCAGCTTCGGGCGCTCTATCTGGGTGGCAAGGGCTATTGGAATGCTGGCCGGCAGGAGACCGCGAAGAAGTGGTTCACCAGGCTCTGGGAGACCTACCCCGAGCATTCCTTCTCCGACGACGCGATGTACTTCACGGCTCGGATTCTGCGCGAGCAGGAAAAGTCTGATGCGGCGACGCGTCGGCTCGAGGCGCAGGTCAAAGCCTATCCCGATGGGGATATGGCCAAGGATGCGCACTGGCTGCTGGTGCGTCAGATGTTTGCCGACAAGGACTATGAATCAGCCATCACCTACGTCGATGCGGTGCAGGATGCCGGAGAAGACGACGTCTACTCGAAGGGGCGCCTGGCGTATTTTCGCGCGCGGGCCCTCGAGATGTCGGGCGACAAAGAGGACGCGGCCGAGGCGTACCGGGAGGTCGCGACGGCCCACCCGCTCGGCTACTACGCGCTCCTGGCGGTCAACCGACTCGCCATCCTGACGAATAATTCAGAAGACGGCGGCCGAGGCCCGGCGGGCGATATCTGCTCGATCGACTCCGGTGAGTTCTGCGATTTCCTGGCCAGCGGCGAGAAGCCGGGCGGTATCGAGATCGCCGGTGACATCCGTGAGCAAACTCACTTCGTGCGAGGTGCCGAGCTCGTCAGAATCGGGCTGCGCGAGCTCGCAGAGCGCGAGTTCGAGCAGGTTCGCCGCGACAACGCCGGCGACCGAGACTCACTCTGGGCACTCGCTTATCTGCTCGACGCCGCCGGCGGGTATCCTATCTCGCACGATATCCCGCGACGCCACATCGACGGCTGGCAGGTCTATTATCCGAAGGGCCCTCAGGATACCCGGTGGCGCGTGGCCTACCCGACGCCGTTTCGACGTTGGGTGACCGAAGCAGCGGACCAGCGGAAGCTGAACCCCGCGCTCGTCTGGTCGATCATGCGCGAGGAGAGCGGGTTCGAGCCCACGGTCGAGAGCTGGGCGAACGCTCGTGGCCTCCTGCAACTCATGGAAGGCACCGCCGAGTCGGTCGCCTCGGAGGCGGGTTTCGAGGGTGTTGAGCCCCGGCGTCTGTTCGACCCCGAGGTTAATATCGCCCTCGGTACGACCTATATGCGGGAGCTGGGTGATAAGCTGGGCGATCACCCGGCCCTGATGATCGCTGGATACAACGGCGGCCACGGTAACGTCTCTCGCTGGATCGACCAGCGCGGCGACCTCCCGCTGGACCTGTGGGTCGAGGATATCCCGTACGGTCAGACCCGAAAATACACCAAGCGCGTCCTGTCGACCTACTGGACCTACAACTGGCTCTATTCGGAATCCCGCGTGCCTCGCCTGGAATTCGCGCTGAAGTAGCGGCGACGGCACCGCTCGACGATAGTTCCGGGGCGAATCTACGAAATACTGGGGCGAACCTCGGCGAGTAATTCCTCGTGGCCGAGCGTATTCAGGACGCTGCCGGCCTCGAGCCAGCCGCGTCGGGCCTGCTGGACGGCGTAGCGCATGTCGCTGAGCCCGCGGGTGGAGTGCGCATCGGAGCCCAGGATAATCTTGACGCCACGAGCTCGGGCCGCGCGGGCTCTGTCGGCGTTCAGATCCAGGCGACCCACCGAGCCATTGATCTCCATCGCGACACCGTACTCCGCGGAGGCCTCCACGACCGCGTCGAAGTCGTAGACATAGCCGTCACGACCGCCCAAGATCCGGCCAGTCGGGTGTCCGAGCGCCGAGATGAGGCCGGTCTCCACGGCCTTGATGAGTCGGTCGGTCATCTCCGGAGACTCGAGGTTGAACTTCGAGTGGACGCTCCCGACCACCCAGTCGGCCTCGGCGAGCAAGTCGTGGTCCATGTCCAGGCTGCCGTCGGCGAGGATGTCGACCTCGATGCCGGTCAGGATCTCGAAGTCCTCCATCTGCTCGTTGGCCTCGCGAATGCGCTTCATATGGTCGCGAAAGCGCTCGGGCGTCATACCGTTGGCAACGGTGACGGCCTGGGAATGATCGGTGAGTGCGATGTAGCTCAGGCCCCGCGCCCTGGCGGCCTCGGCCATCTCCAGGATCGAGTTGCGGCCGTCGCTCTCGGTGGTGTGCATGTGGACGTCGCCGCGGACCTGGCTGGCCTCCAAAAGCGCGGGGAGTTCACCGTCCTCGGCCGTCTCGATTTCGCCGAGGCCCTCACGGATTTCGGGGGGGATATAGGGCAGATCGAGCGCTTCGAAGACGTCCTCCTCGGTGCGTGAAGCCAGTCGCTCGTCATCCTCGACCCGAAAGACGCCGTATTCACTGATCTTGAGGCCCGCGCGCTTGGCGCGGGTCCGGAGTTGAATGTGGTGTTCTTTGCTGCCGGTGAAGTAGTGGAGCGCGGAGCCGAAGACCTCTTCGTCGACGATGCGCACGTCGACCTGCAGGCCGTCCACCAGGCGTACAGAGGTCTTGGTGTCTCCGCTCGCCAGGACCTCGTCGATCTGTGGGAGTGCGACGAAGGTCGTTATGAGGGTTTCGGGCTCGTCGGTGGTGACCAGGATGTCGATGTCCCCGACGGTCTCTCGCCCGCGGCGAATCGAGCCGGCGATCGCGATTCGCCGGAGGCCCTCGAGTTCCTCCAAATCCTCGACGATACTCTCGGCGACGGCGCGCGCTTCCGGCAGCGGCCGTCGGCCGGTGTACTTGGCGAGGCGATCGATCTCGGTGAGGATCTTCTGCTCGGTCTTCTTCCCGAGCCCCGAGAGCTGCTGGATGCGCCCTTCGGCCGCCGCATCCTTCATCGTGGCGAGGTTGCTGACGCCGAGCTCCTCGTAGATCTTTTTGATGCGCTTGGGGCCCAGGCCCTGGATCTTGAGGAGATCCAGCAAGCCGGGGTCGAGCTCCGAGAGTAGATGGTCGTGGATCTCGCAGGTGCCCGTCTCGGCGATCTGGCGGATGTCCTCGGCGATGCTCTTGCCGATACCCGAGAGTGACTCGACTTCACCGCGCTCGATATACTCCTCGATCGGGTCGGCGAGCCCCTCGATGGTCCGAACCGCGTTCTCGAAGGCCCGGACCTTGAACCGGTTGACGCCTTTGATCTGGCTGAGCGCGGCGACTTCGCTGAGGATGCGTGCGTAATGTCGATTGTCCATGGGTCGTTCCTCGATATGAGAGTTCGCAGGCTTTTATCAGGTCGACTCGATTGAAGGCAATCGAACAGCGCTGGAGTTGGGGCTGGCTTGTTGCTCGAGAATGTTTAATATGACGGAGCGTTCGTGACATGGCGTGGTAGGGGCGTTCTCCGGGCATGGTTGCCGGGTTGCGCGGCCTCGGGCAGGGTTCGTGTGAATATTGGCCCGGTTTCCGAAGTCGATCTATAGTAGATGATGCATGGCGCTTCTCTTGAGGAACGCCTATGCGTTGTCTAAGGTGTTCAGTGTTCTTACCCTGTCACGATTCGAACGTTTGGACGTGCCTTTTTTTGTTAAAAGCTTGGGCTCACCGTAAAGGTCTGGCTGTATGAAAGAGCGTAACATTATAGCACTAATCGCCGCCGTGATGCTGACGGTTGGATTCGCCCCCGATGCATTCGCGCAGGAGGGCGGCGCCGAACAAGAAGAAGAGGCGGCTGCCGATACAGTGGATTCCTCGGAGACGACCGAGGAGGAGGCCGAGCGCGGGCCCAAGACGCCAGAGGAAGACGGTGAAGGCGACGAGGCCGCCGCCGAAGATGCCTCGGAGGATGCGTCGGCCGACCAGGGCGACGCCGCCGAGGAGGGCGAGGCGTCCGAGCCCAAAACCGGACCCGGCGGCCGACCGCTGCGCGAGGACTACCCGGGAACCGAGGAGTCCAAGCAGGAGCGGATGGACACCGATAAGATCGAGGGCCTCGAGTTCGAGGAGGGGCAGACTCCCGAAGACGTCTACGACATGCGAATCCGAGAGCTGGAGACGCGCGTGGACGACCTCAAGGAAAAGGTCTTCCAGTCCAAGAGTCGCATCGTGTTGCTCAAGGAGACGGTGCTCAGCGGAAATATCTCCGGAAGTCGGGCGGTCGTGACTCACAATACCGACCTGGGTGGGGCCTACGAAGTCGTGCGCGTCCTCTACAGTCTGGACGGTGCGCGGGTCTACAACGAATCCGACGAGGGTGGCTCGCTCTCCGACAAGGACAACTTCGAGGTATACAACGGCAGCATCTCACCGGGAAATCACAAGTTGTCGATCCTGCTCGAGCTCAAGGGAAGCGGATTTGGCGTGTTCAGCTACATGGAGGGCTATAAATTCCGCATCAAAGATTCGTGCTCGTTCAAGGCTCAGAGCGGCAAGAACACCATCGTGGACGTCAAGCTATACGACCGGGGTCGGGGCAAGTACGAGTACGAGGAGCGGCCGTCTATCAGGTGTTCCGTGAGCTCCGTAGATTACGCCTCCGAGGAGATCGCGAACGCGACGACTGATACCGAGAGCGGCCAAGATGCAGCCCCGAGCGACGACGCGGAAGAAACCGACGGGAATTAACGATTTGAGGATGGGTAGCCGAACCACCTCACGGATGATCCGCGCCGAGACATGATGGACGCAAGCATGAGAAAGCAAGACCAACGACATATTGCCCGGGCATGGAGCCGCCGTACGGTGGCCGTCGTGCTCGGGCTGGTCGTCAGCGTGCTCGCGACGAGCGCTGCCGCGCAACAGAACGGTTCTTTCCGCGAGAACGCGCGCAGCCTCCAGAAGCAGGTCCAGAACCTCGATGATCGGTATCTGAAGCCGGCGCTCGTGGAGACCCGCTACCGCATGGAGAGCCGCTTCAACGACGGCAAAGTCGCCTACATGCTCGAGGACTACTCGCGGGCGAGCATCCTGCTCGTCGATATCGTCGAAGATCCACGCGGCTCGAGCTTCGACTCCTATCGAGAGGCGGTCTTCCTGCTGGGCGATAGCCTCTACCAACAGCGAAACTTCCTCGCCGCGCGCAAGTACTTCTCGGAGCTCGCCGAGATGGGGCCGGGGAAGCACTACCAGGATGCCGTGGTCAAGTTGCTCGAGATTGCCGCCAAGACTCGCCAGTACGACGAAGTCGAGGATCTATACGGCTCACTGGGGTCGTCGGCCGCGCTGAGCCCGGCCGTCAACTATATGCGGGGTAAGACGCTCTTCCAGCAGGAGCGCTACGCGGATGCGCGCTCGTTCTTTCAGAAGGCCTCGAGTGATGCTCAGTACGACTTTGTCGCGCCTTATTTCCGAGGCGTGGCTTTTGCTGCGGACAAGCAGTTTGCGAACGCCCGCGAGGTCTTCAACGGTATTGTCGAGCGCGAGCCCGAGACCGAAGAAGATCAGCACATCGTCCACCTGGCCTATCTGGGTCTGGGCCGAGTCGCCTATGAA
>JBNJFZ010000171.1:0-11803 GCA_051747295.1 Myxococcota bacterium | reverse complement strand
CGATCATTGTCTTGTAACTTCTCGAAAGCGGCGTGCATCTCAACCTCGGTTGCATGGCGGGTGTCCCCCGCCCCGAATTCAACTCGCTGACCGGGCGCTCGCTCGTAATCCGACGTCGTCGCCCGTACCTTGACCATGAAAAGTATCGACCGACAACAGGGACCGGGGGCCGCTGGCTACGACGTTTCATGCCAGGTCTTTGAGCCGTGGATGCAGGTACTGACAGAAGCGGGTATCCGACCCGAGGCGTTCTTCGAGTCCGCCGGGTTGGACTACGAGCATGTCCGAAACTTCGAAAATCGGATCTCCTGGTCAGAATGGATCCGCACGGTGGACGCACTCGAGGAGCGGCTCGGTGGCGAAGGCTCGTTCGAGCAACACTTTCGGCTGGGCAATACGCTCGCGCACCTCGAGAGCACGCGGATACTGCAGAAATTCGCGGGGCTCTTCACCGGCCCGCAGTTCATGTATCGCGTGTTGTGGCGCTGGTTCGGCCCCTCGATGTTTCCGGGGGTTGAGTCTCGATTGACGACAGCCGAAGCACGAAGGCTCGTCGGAGAGATTGTCATACCGGAGGGGTGGGACACCTCGCCGGCGTTTTTCCGGTTGAATCGCGCGGTGATGATCGAAATCCCGCGGTTAGTGGGCTCCGGGCCGGCTCGTATCGACCTGGAGATCCATGGACGCCGCGGGATCTTCGAGATTCACCTGCCACCATCGGGCAGCCTGTGGAGCCGAGCCAAGAGCGCGATCAAGAGCACGTTTTTCAAGGATGCGATGCTCCGTGAACTGGAAGCGCATAATGAAGCGCTGGTGGAGAGCTATCAGAAGCTCGAGCAGAAGCGCCAAGAGTTGGTCAAGAGCGCCGGAAACTTTCGAGCTCTGACCGAACAGAGTACCGACTCCATCGCGGTGGTCTGCGAAGGAGAACTCGCCTACGCCAATCCGGCAATGGCACGCTTCCTGGAGTACGACGAAGCCGAAGACCTGCGCGGAAAGCCTATCGAAGATATCCTCGTCGAGGGAGCGGCCGAGGCGTTGATCGAGTCGCAGGATGTCGAGCAGACGAATCCATTCGACCCTCGAGCCGACGTGCTCTTTCGAACGAAATACGGCGAGGTCGTGCGCGGCGACGTCAACCGCGTCGAGATGGAGTTCGAGGGCGTGCCCTCGGTGATGCTGATCAGCCGAGACGTGACCGAGCGACGCGAGCTCGCCGCTCGCATGATGCAAATGGATCGGATGATCGCGGTAGGTACGTTGGCGGCTGGCGTCGCACACGAGATCAATAATCCATTGACGTATGTGGTCACGAATACCGACTTCTCCAGAAATATGCTCGGCCAGGTCCGAGATGACATCGACGCTCTCGACAGCCCTTCAGCCGACAAACTCGACGAGATCCGCCGCAAGCTCGACCTCATCGACGAGTCGCTGGCAGATGCCCAGCACGGCGGCAAGCGCGTCACCTCCATCGTCCGCGATCTGCGAACATTCTCGCGCGATAGCGATCAGCCAAACAGGCTCATCAACGTCGACGAGGTCGTCACGAACGCCATCAAGATGGGCTGGCACGAGCTGCGCGATACGGTGGAGCTCGTTCAGAAATTCGAGGCGAGCCAGCCGGCAGCGATCGACCCGTCGCGGCTGAGCCAGGTCGTGCTCAACATCCTGATCAACGCTGCCCACGCGATCCAGGAGTCGCCCGAAGGCCAAAACAAGGTATGGATCCGCACCTGGGACGCGGACGATCAGGTCTGCATCGAAGTACGAGATACGGGAGTCGGGATCAGAGACGAGCACCTGGATCGGATCCTCGACCCGTTCTTCACCACGAAACCCGTCGGCAAGGGCACGGGACTGGGTCTATCGATTTGCAAGAACCTGCTCGAAGATATGGGCGGCGACCTCTCGATCTCGTCTGAGCTCGGGCAGGGGACCACGGTCAAGGTCACACTCCCGGCCAGGGAACCGGCGGAGGGCCTTCATGCTGAATCGTCGTTCGCCGTGGACGCGAGCGCCTTTTCTGGCTCCTCCATCCTCGTCGTCGACGACGACCCCCTCATCGGAGACAGCATCACTCGATTGCTGCGCACGAATTGTGACATAACGACGGTGCAGAGCGGTCGAGAAGCCCTGGTTATGCTGGAGCGAGAACAGCCCGTTCTCGTACTCTGCGACATCTTGATGGATGAGATGAACGGACTCGAGTTCTTCAGTGTACTCGAGCGAGAGCACCCGGAGCTCACGGAGAAGTTCGTGTTCATGAGCGCGGGCACGTTCTCGGATTTCGACACGGACCAACTCGAGCGCTTCGGCCGCCCCGTCCTCACCAAACCGTTCACGCTCACCGACCTCCACGATGCGTTTCGCGATGCGCTCTGAAGCCCGGCGAGGTCCTCCTATTCGTTCAGCTGCGTCCAGTTTCGGTTGTCGCCGACCCTGATGTGACTAAACTAGCTCGCCAGATAGCCACTACGCTCCGAGGAAAACCATGACGCAGGCCGCAGTCGACACCGAGTCCAATGACATCCCCACGCGCGACGACATCGAGGAAGCGTATAAGTGGGATCTCAGTGATATCTATCCAGACTGGGACGCATGGGAAGAGGACGTCGAGCGTACTCGAGGACTGATGGACGAGCTCGTCGAGCTCAAGGGCACGCTCTCAGACGGTCCGCAGGAGTTACTGAAGGCCTACGAACTCAACGACGACATCGGACGACTGGCCTACAAGCTCTACCGCTACCCACAACTGAGCTACGATACGGACCAGCGCAACAACGAGCTGCAGGCCAAGCTGCAGCGCGTCCAGCAACTCTTCGCCGAGTTCGGCACGAAGACCGCCTGGTTCGACCCCGAGCTGCTGACGATCGATGAGGATACGGTCATCGAGTGGATAGACCAGACGCCCGAGCTCGAGCAATACCGCTTCCCGATCTCGGAGATCTACCGCCAGCGGGAGCACCGTCTCGACGAAGAAGGCGAGAAGCTGCTGTCGTACGGAAGCCGATTCAACAGCATGCCGCGCGAGACCTATCGCGCCCTGTCGACCGCCGACATCGAGTTCAACACGATCGAGCTCTCCGACGGTCAGACCGTCACCGTCAGCCATGCCGAGTACGGCAAGCTGCTGAGAACCCGCCGTGAGCGCGAGGACCGACGCAAGGCATTCGAGGCGCTCTACGAGGTGTACGGAGAGAAGCGAAATACCTACGCGTCGCTCTACAACGGCGTCTGCCAGCGCGACCACGCACTCGCCCAGGCCCGCAGCTTCGACAGTACCGCCGAGGCCGCGCTCGACTCCAATAACGTACCGGTCAGCGTGCTCGAGACGCTCATCGAGACCGCACGCGACGGCGTCGAACCCTTCCAACGATACCACCGCCTCCGCGCGGACGTCCTCGGCCTGGAGGGCGAGTACGACCTGTACGACAGCTCGCTGCCGCTCGTGGAAGCGACCGAAGAGTATCCGTACGACGAGGTCACCGACTCCATCATCCAATCGGTCACGCCACTGGGTACGGCGTACCAATCGCGCGTGAGCGAAGCTCTGAACAATCGGTGGATCGACGTCTACGAGACCAAGGGCAAGCGCTCCGGGGCGTACTCGGCCGGCGTCTACGGCGTGCACCCGTACATGCTGCTCAACTACAACGACACGCTGCGCAACGTCTTCACGCTGGCCCACGAGCTCGGTCACACCATGCACACGTTGCTGGCCAACGAGGCGCAGCCGTTTGCGACGTCCAGCTACACCATCTTCGTCGCGGAGGTCGCCTCGACGCTCAACGAGGCACTCCTGCTCGACCACATGCTCGGCCAGACCGACGACCCGAAGGAGCGGGCGGTCCTACTCCAGCATCAGATCGACGCGATCACCGGCACGTTCTACTCGCAGGCGATGTTCGCAAACTTCGAGCTGGAGGCACATCGGCTCGTCGAGAGCGGTCAGCCGATCACGGCAGATACGCTCTCGGGCCTGTACCGCAGTATCCTCGAGACGTTCTACGGCGATACGGCCGAGCTCGACGAACTCTACGACGTGACCTGGTCTCGTATCCCGCACTTCTTCAACTCCCCCTATTACGTCTACCAGTACGCGACCTGCTACGCGTCGTCGGCGAAACTCGTCGAAGATATCCTCGGCACGCAAGGCGAGGAGCACGAGCAAGCCGTCGAGCGCTACCTCGATCTGCTGCGCGCCGGCGGGAGCGACCACCCCATGAACCTGCTGCAGGACGCCGGCGTCGACCTTCGTGAGTCCGCCACCGTGCGTGCCGTCGTCGACCAGCTCGACGGCCTCGTCGACATGCTCGAAGAAGAAATCGCTCGTTGTCACTGATGCATCGCGTGTGTGCAGAGACGATGGTTTCGGCACACGCCAATTGACACGACCGATCATCACCGGTGAAGCTATTACGCATCGATGCGATCACTTTCGTGATCGTTCCCCACAACGGAGAACAACATGATGAAGCACCTTCGACTCTTGCTAGCCGCCTCGTTCCTCGTGAGCACCTCGCTCTTCGCCCTCGCCTGCGACAAGACGTCGCAAGAGGAGGCCGAAGAGGAATCCAAGACCATGGAGAAGGCCAAAGAAAAGGCCGAGGTCAAACCCTCTGGAACCGAAGACGAAGACAACGACACCCCGATCGAGGGAACGCCGGAAGAGGTGATCGGCGAGATGAACCGCGAGATCGATGCCTACCAGAATAAGATCTACTCTTCCTCCAAAGACGTACCGGAAGACCTTCGTACGAAGGTCGACGCCGCGGAGGCTCAGGTCCAGAAGCTCGAAGACAGCCTCTCGGTCGACGAACTCAAAGCTGAAGAGCTGACCGAAGAGACGAATGCGACCGTCGCCGAGATCAAAAAAGAGTGGAATCAGACGAAGCGACAGGTCGACGTCGCACTCGGGACCACCGAGTCTGAGACCGAAGAAGACGAGTAATCAAGCGGTTTCCCGCGCCGTGAAGATGCATTCTGGCGAGTACTTTAAGACAACTTAAGCTGCAAAGCCGCCGGGAAGCTGTGTAGTGTTTCTCTCGTAACGACAAAAACGCACGGCCCTGTTGGGCCTCATTTACATTTTTTTGTTGTCGAGGAGATACGACATGGTGGACGAGTATACGGAAGTTGAAGAAGTAGGCTGTTTTTCGCAGCTAAAAGAATCGATCAAAGGCATCGGAACCGGCGCGATGATGATCCTCATCGCGTTTACCGTGATGTTCTGGAACGAATGCCGTGCCGTCGACCGCGCGGAGGACCTGGAGTTCGGCAAGGGCGCGGTCGTCTCCGTGGAGTCCGACAAGGTCGATAAGGCCAATACGGGCGAGCTCATCCACGTCACCGGTGAGGCGAAAACGGGTGCCCCGCTCGTCGAACCAGACATGGGATTTGAAGCCTCCGCCTTGCAGCTCAAGCGCGACGTCGAGATCTACCAGTGGGTCGAAGACAAGAAGACCAAGACGAAGAAAAAGAACGGTAAGAAGGTCAAGAAAACGACCTACTCGTACGAAAAGGAGTGGGTCGACAGCCCCGTTGACTCCAGCAACTTCAACAAGTCTGGATATACGAATAAGGGTCAACTGCCGTTCGAGTCGACCAACGTCACAGCAGATGACGCGACGCTTGGCGATTACGATCTTCCGCCGCGCTTCATCAATAAGATCCCCGACGAGACATCCCTCAAGCTGACCGACGACAAGCTGGCGAAGCTCCCGAGTGATTACGCCGCGGCTAAAACATCCGGCGACTGGTTGTATCTGCAAGGTGACGCCGCCAAGCCATTCGTCGGCGACGTGCGCGTCAGTTACTCGGTCGTCGAGCCGGGCCCCCTGACCATCATCGCCGGCCAAGAAGGTTCGGCCTTCACGCCCTACACGCACCCCGACATGAACGGTGACATCGCCATGGTCGAGATGGGAACCCTGTCGGCCAACAAGATGTTCAAGCAGGCGGAAGAGGCCAATGCCACGATGACGTGGATTATCCGCGTGGTCGGCTGGCTGATGATGATGGGCGGATTCGGCCTGCTGTTCGGCCCGATCGACGTCATCGCAGACGTCGTCCCAATCGTGGGCGGTATCGTCGACTTCGGGACGAATATCGCCGCGGCCATTCTCGGCACGGGCATCACCTTCGTGACCATCGCACTCGGATGGGTCGTCGCCAGGCCGTTACTTGGCATCGGTATGCTCGTGATCGGACTGGGCGCGATCGGTGGCCTGGTATTCCTGGCCCTCAAGGCCAAGGGTGATGGCGAACAACAACCCGCACAGGGCTGACGCCTGCGCGTAAGCGCTGAGCGTATCGAAGGCTCGAGCGGCCGGAGGCAATACTCGCCTCCGGCCGCTTTTTTGTGTCCGAACTCGATTCGGACGCGCACCCTTTTCGTCGTCGCGTATCTCGTTTAACCTCCCCGGAAAATCGACACTCGAAGCGGAACACGCGATGAAGGCGAGTAGCACCGACGACGGAACTCACTCGGGCGGAGCGATAGACGTGCCCTCGGCAGATGTGCGTGATCCAGACGCATGGGCGTTTTGCTGGGAGCATCTCGTCGAAGTGTCACGCACGTTCTCCCGACCCATCGCCATGCTCGAAGGCGAGCTGCGCGTCGCGACGACCTGCGGCTATTTGCTGTGTAGGGTGGCCGACACAATCGAGGACCACCCCGGCCTGGAGTACAGCCGTCGCCGAGCCCTCTTTCACGAATTTCTGGACGTGCTCGAGTCAGGAGCGCCGGCCGAAGATTTCGAGGACAGCTGCAGACAGATCGACGGCACCGGCCCCGAGTGGCGACTCGCCCGAAATGTCGGTGAGGTGATGCGCGTGTTTCGCCACGATCTCAGCGATACGGCGCGACAGACCTGCATCGACTGGATCGGCGAGATGGTGCGCGGCATGGATATTTACGCGCGCCGCCACCAGGGCCGGAACACCTTCGTCCAGCTGCATACGCTCGCCGACCTCGAGCGGTACTGCTACTTCGTGGCGGGCACCGTCGGGCGCCTGCTGACCGGCCTCTTCACAGAAGCCCTGGGTGACGAGGTCGAATTCGAGAAGCGGCGCATCCTCGAGGGCAACGCCGAGTCGTTTGGGTTAGGGTTGCAGCTCGTGAATATCCTCAAGGACCAGACAGACGACCTGGAGCGAGGGTGGTCGTTTATCCCGTCGACCATCTGGCAGCGGTTGGGCAAGCCACGCATGGAGTTGGGCCAGGACGACTTCGACGACGCGCACCAGGCCATCGCTCCCGTGTTTCAACGCGCCAGAACTCACCTCGACAAAGCGCTCGATTACGTCCTCGCCCTGCCCGGTGATGCGGTGCCCATTCGGCTTTTCTGTCTGCTTCCGTTATGGATGGCCGTCCGAACGCTGGCCCACGCTCGCGGACACGACAACATGTTCATCTCCGGCGAGCCGGTCAAAATCAGCCGCGACGAGGTTCATCAGCTCATCGCCGACTGCACGCAACACGTCTCGGACGATGCTAAACTTCGCCAGACGTACGCCGCTCTCTGGGAGCACGAGCGCAGCCAGCCATTCGCGACGCAGTAGTCAGCCACGTGTCCCCCGAACATCAGGCACACCATGTCCGTTGGATTATTTCTCGGCATCAAGAACTCGTATACAGACACCGCGCAGGATGACGCCAGGAAGCTCATCGAGGCGATTAACGAGGGCTTATCGGAGCGAGGGGTCGACACATATGACGATCCGGACGTCGCGGCCGACGCCTACTACGCAAATAACAAGCTCGGCCGCAGCAGCCTCGACCACCACAGCGCGAAGATGATCGCCAGGCTCGGCGAAATGGCGAATGACGCGTTCGAGTCGACGCACGCCTCGTTGCTGGACGTCAATCCGTATCGACTGGTCTTTTTGCCGCAGGAGCTCGACAAACCACTGATGACCGATCACACGGAGACCATCTGGGGCAGCGAAGTCGGCATCATCGCAGGCTCGGTGGACGGACTGCTCGCCGAGCTCCGTGAGCTCGCCCCCGAGCTCGGCATCCCACTCGACGGGGAGCGACTCACGGACCAGACAGCGGGTCGAATCGACCGCGCCGAGCCGCTCGTGGACGAAGAAGACGACTGGGATCTGGTCGAGAATGGCCGGACGGCCTGGCTCGCCGTCTACGAAGCCGCGCGACTCGCCCGAGAGCACGACATCGCGCTGTGTCTGGCCGGATGAACCGAGCCGGTCGGCCGCTGAGGCGATGGCGTGGAAATCAACGGGCCATCATGTTATCTGTGGCGAGCAAATGAACAGTCATTCAATCACATGAGGGTTGATAAGATGGCGAAATCCCACGGTGGCTCGATAATCGGCAACCGCCTGGCAAGTCACGGCGTGTCCCATATTTTCACGCTCTGCGGCGGCCACATCTCTCCCATATTGACCGGCGCCGAAGATGCGGGCATCGCCGTGATCGACGTCCGCGACGAGAAGAACGCCGTCTTCGCCGCCGACGCCGTAGCGCGCATGACCGGCGTGCCGGGCGTCGCCGCCGTGACGGCCGGTCCAGGGGTCACGAATACCATCACGGCGATCAAGAACGCACAGATGGCCGAGTCACCGGTGATCCTTCTGGGCGGCGCGACGGCGACCATCCTGAAGGGCCGCGGGGCACTGCAGGACATCGATCAGATGTCGCTGATGAAGTCGGTCACGAAGTGGAACACGCGATGCACCAAGATTTCGTCGCTGGGACCGACGCTCGACAAGGCCGTGGAGGTCGCGACGAGCGGGGTGCCGGGGCCGGTGTTTATCGAAGTTCCGGTCGACCTGCTCTACGAAGAGGAGACCGTGCGGAGCTGGTACGTCGATGAAAGCGGCGTCGATCAGATGAGCGGAGCGACGGGCAAAGCACTCGAGCTCTACCTCAAAGGGCACCTGGCACACCTCTTCAGCGCGCCGCACCTGGGCATCGACCTGGACCTCGATTTCGACATGGACTCGATCGAGTCCGCCCTGCCCTATCCGCCGAAGCCCGGAAAGCAGCTCGAGAAGGCCACGCGAGAGTACGAGCGCGCCGAGCGCCCCGTACTCGTGGTCGGCAGCCAGGCCCTCGTCAATATGAAGCCACACCGGGCCAAACTCCTGGCCGAGTCCATCGAAGCGCTGGGGATGCCGGCGTTTCTGGGCGGCACGGCGCGCGGGCTCCTCGGTCGCTTCAGCGACATTCAGTTCCGCCACAAGCGAACGAAAGCGCTGCGAAGCGCGGATTATGTCATCGTCGCCGGGTTCCCGTTCGACTTCCGAATGGGGTACGGTCGCAAGATCAACAGCAAGGCGACGTTGGTTTCGGCGAACCTGAGCCCGAAACAGCTGCGCAAGAACCGCATCCCGGACATTCCGGTCAAGACTCACCCGGGGGAGTTTCTGATCCAGCTCGCCGAGCGAGTCTCACCGCGAGACGGTGCGTGGGACGACTGGTTCGGACAGCTCCGAGACCGAGAATCGGCTCGCGACGCCGAGATCTCGACGATGGCCGAAGATCGCGACGAGTTGGTCAACCCGATGTACTTCTTCGAGCGGATGGAAGAACACCTCGCAGACGACTCGGTGCTCGTCGTCGACGGCGGTGACTTCGTGGCGACCGGAGCGTATATCCTACGACCACGTGGGCCGCTGTCGTGGCTCGACCCGGGTGTCTTCGGCACGCTTGGCGTCGGGGGTGGTTTTGCCCTCGGAGCCGGCCTGGTGCGACCGGACGCGCAGGTGTGGATCGTGTGGGGCGACGGCTCGAGCGCCTACAGCCTCGCCGAGTACGACAGCTACGTGCGACATGGCGTGGCCCCCATCGGCGTCATCGGCACCGACGCGTCCTGGGCGCAGATCGCGCGCGAGCAGGTCGAGGTCCTGGGAACCCCGCTCGGTACCGAGCTCCGACGCACCGAGTACCACAAGGTCGCCGAGGGTTACGGAGGCAAGGGGATTCTGGTCACTGATAACGACGACATCGACGACGCCCTCGAAGAGGCCACGAAGCTTTCGGCCGAAGGCATCCCGGTCGTCATTAACCTGCACCTGGCCCAGAGCGACTTTCGAAAGGGTTCGATCTCGATGTAGTTGGCGGTATCGGCCAGAAAAAAGGCGCGACCTCTTTCTATCGAGGTCGCGCCTTTTTCGTGTTCGGGCTCGTATTAACGGTTGAGCCGCCCGAGCGTCTGCAGAATCATCTCGTCCTGCGACTTGCCGGGATACCGACCTTTGCGAACCGAGGCGATCTTCCCGTTATCGTCGACGAAGATGACGCCTGGTGTCGCATGGCAGGCGCCTTCGCGGTAGAGTTCGACGTCCTTCAACAGCTCCCGCGACGGGTCGCCGAGGATGGGAAAGTTCAATCCGAGCTTGTCAGCCAGGCGCTTGTTGGTCTCTGCGTCGGCGGTGCTTAGCCCGACGATCTCCGCGTTGACGTTCTGCGCCTCGTCCAGCCGCTGCGATAGCGCCGCGAGCTGACGCTTGCAGACATTGCACCACGGCGCCTTCATGACCACGATAGCGGTTGCACGGCCCGGTGCAATCTGGTCGACGGTGATCCTCTGTTCGTTCGGCAAGACGAGCTGATGCGATTCCTCGACAGGATCAGGGGCGTCTTCTTTTTCGATGTAGGCGACCGTCTGCTCCGGCGAAGCATCCGAGGAACATCCCCCGATAAACTGCGCGGCGACATATCCGAGGAGCGGTCCGAGTATCGCGATCGCGATGAAAACCGGCCAATTCTTCTGTCTCAATAACATCGTACATCCTGAAGAGCGGGAACAGCTTTGCTATCGATTATACACTTCGTTCCAATGCAATGAAGGGCTCGAGTATTCCAGGCGCTCCATCGAGCGAAGATATGCGTTTTGAATACGGCAATCCGGGGTGCGGACACATCTTCGACGCGCTCCCATGCATCCCAGCTAGGAAGGGCGACCATCAACAGTTGCGAGGTCGACATGCCGAACGAACCGCAGAACACATCGAAGATCGTCGGGAGCAAGTGGACCGCGATCGAGCTCGAGAAGCGCCGAAAACACTGGCAGGTCGTCGAATATCGCAAAAAGGACGAGTCTGCCGTGCTCGAGGCGGTCATTGACGGATACCGAACCGAGGTGCATTGGCGACGACTTCGGGATCGAGACAAATGGCTACCCGGCTGGCTGTAGCCTTCGAGACTGCCGTAGACTCGGCCGCACGGGAATCAACAATGCCCCACACAGACGCATGCGGTTTCCCAGCAGAAACAATCCGTTCGTGATTGCGCTCTTCGCGTACTGCGAAAGGTGGTCATACTTGTTCGTGTCGATGGGGGAAGTTCCCCCGCCGCACACATCAAACCTTCACCAACGGAGAAACACATGTCCGATATTCAAGAGCAGGACCGACACATGAACGAACTCGTCGCCAACGGCAAGGTCATGGAGGCGTTCGAGGAGTATTTGACCGAGGACGTGGTCATGCAAGACAACGACGACGAGCCGACGGTCGGCAAGGACGCCAACCGCCAACGAGAGCAGGAATTCTTCGAGTCAGTCGATGAGATTCACGCCTTCGACCTCCTCGATCAGGGTACCGGTGATGACGTGTCCTATTCGACATGGCACCTGGACATCACCTTCACGAATGGACAGCGCGGCGAGTGGACCCAGATCGAGAAGCGCGAGTGGCGAGACGGTAAGGTCAATCGAGTGCAGTTCTTCCACAACTTCGGATAGTGGTGCTTAGACATCCCGAGCAAAGAGAGCCGGTGTGCCGCAAGGCGCGCCGGCTTTTTTTTACGCAACGTCTTGCGCACCAGCCC
>JBNJFZ010000170.1:0-11827 GCA_051747295.1 Myxococcota bacterium | reverse complement strand
CCGCCCGCGAAAGTCGGTGAGGTCTTCGCCGAGACGCCGGCGGCCGAGGCCGGGCTGATGCCAGGCGACAAGATCACCGCCATCGACGGCGAGAAGATCACGTACTGGCACGAGCTCCAGGACATCATCTCCGACAGTTACGAGAGAGAAGTCGAGCTCGAGGTCGAGCGCGACGGCGAAAATCTGACGGTCAACGTCACCCCCGAGAAGAAGAGCCGCACCGACTTTTTAGGGCTCAACAAGCAGACCTACGGGATGCTCGGCATCCACCTGACGGCCAACGGGACCACTGTAGCCATCGAATCGCCCGACACGCCCGCGGCGAAAGGCGGGATCGAGACCTTCGATGACGTCCTCACGGTCGATGGCGAGCCGGTGAAGCGCTACGACGAGATTACCTCCAGCGTCCGCCAATCCGGCGGCAAGGCGCTCGACGTGCGCATGCTGCGCCGCCAGCCCATCGACGCCGATTACGGCCGCTTCTACGCACAGCAGGCAGGCAGTGCGACCGTCACACCGACCCAGATCGACGGCGACTGGACCATCGGCATCGACCGCGTCGAGATGTACCTGGCGAAGATCGAGCCGGAGTCGCCCGCGGCCCAGGCGGGCTTGAAGACCGGGGACAAGATCCTGGCGCTCGACGGCCGCCCGTTCAGCAACTTCAGCATGCTCGACGATCACATCAAGAACGACGCCAACAAGGCGATCATGAAGCAGCAAGAGGAAGACTCGGACAGCGACGTCCAGGTCGACCTCTCCTACACGCTCAGCTACCAGCGCGACGGCCAAACCCAGGAAACCACGCTCGAGCCCGACGTCACCGAGTTCAAGGACGACAACAGCACGACTCGATACCGGGTCTACGTCGGGTGGGGCCACCTCTCGGACCGCGCTCAGGTCGAAAATATCGACTTCCCGTTCTTCCCGCGGATGGGCTACGCCGCCGAACGCAGCGTCACGCAGACCTACGCGTTCGTCGAGATGATGATCACCGGCTTCGTCCGCATGGCCGAGGGGCGCGTGGGTACCGAGAGCATCGGCGGCCCCATCATGATCGGCGAGCTCGCCGCCAAGGCCGGCAAGGCCGGCTGGGGGCCGTTCCTGAATATGATGGCGCTCATCAGCATCAACCTGGCCGTCATCAACCTGCTACCGATCCCCGTCCTCGATGGCGGGCACCTGCTGCTGTACTTCCTCGAGGCCGTCAAGCGGGGGCCGCTGAGCTATCGAACGCGGCAAATCGCGGCGTATATCGGGTTCGTGATCATCGTCTTCCTGATGGTCTTCGCGTTCAAAAACGACATCGAGCGCAACTGGGAAGACATCGTGCAGTGGCTCAACAGCCTCTAGTCTGGACCGCGCCATGACCTCGAGCGAAGACACATTCCGACACGTACTCGCGCTCGACACGGCGACGCGCCACCAGGCCCTCGCGCTGGTCGACGGCGAGGACGTGCTCGAACACATCCAGCGCCGCGTGCGCTTCAACCACGGCAGCAGCCTGCTCGACAACGTCTCGGGCCTGCTGCGGGCACACAACCTTGCGCTGTCGGATATCGACCTGATCGCGGCCGGCGTGGGCCCCGGCAGCTTTACCGGCCTTCGCGTCGGCATGGCGCTCGCGAAGTCATTCGCCCGCTCGCATGACATCCCCATCGTGGGTATCTCGTCGCTCGCCGCCCTCGCCTTTCCCTTCGCCCAGACCTACCGCCGCGGCATCATATGCCCGATGTGGGATGCTCGCCGCAGCGAGGTCTATGCCGGCGTGTACAAACGCGTCGGTCGCGGCCTGGAGACGCTCGTCGAAGACCAGACGTTCGCCCCCGGAGACATCGCCGACCGACTTCGCACCATCTCCGAGACCGACGCCCCCGTGGTCGTCGTCGGCGACGCGCCCCAGAAATACGACGAACTCAGCGAGCTGCACGCCCCCGACCTCAACTGGGAAACCCCGCCCATCAGCGTCGTCGAGCCCTGGGCGAACGGCCCGTCCGCCGTCGGACTCGCCATCCTCGGGCGCTTGCACGCCGACTCGGATGGCACCGACGACGTCGGCGCGCTCGAGCCGAATTACATCCGCCCCACGGATGCCGAGCTGAATTTCGAGGCGTAATCTCTAGCTCCAGCCAGACTGGCCCGGTGGATCTGCCACCGGGCTTTTGTCGTCTGGGGTCCACCAACATTGCGCCGACTCTTTCGCTGGTTTATCACTGATCCATGTTGGGAGATGCCCCTTCGGCCCCATGCGACACCGTGACACGTCTTCGCTCCACAATCTTTCTGGGACTCTGTGCTGCCGCCCTATCGCTGCCGTCCTGCGACATCTTCAAGTCGGAGCCACCGGCGAAGAAACTGGATGAGGCCGCCAGCGAACCCGAGAAACAAGCCCAGGACGACGAGCCCGCCGAAGACAACGGGCCTGAATGGAAGGCCAACGACGTCCATGCGCACCTCAATATCGACGCCTATCCGCTGGTGATCGACGTCATGGACGATGAGGGCATCTACCGCACCGTCAACCTCAGCGGCAGCTCGTCGGCCGAGAAGCGCGAAGAGCACCTCGAGGCCGCAGCCAAACACGACAACCGCATCGCGATTTTCTTCAACCTCGCCTGGTCGAAGGTCGAGGAGGACGACTTCGGCGAGCAGATGGCGGCCGCGCTCGAAGACGCGGTTCAGGACGGGTACGCGGGCCTCAAAATAAGCAAGGCGCTCGGACTCGGCGTCAAAGACGCAGACGGCGAGCTACTCCCGGTCGACTCACCGAAGCTCGACCCGGTCTGGGAGAAAGCCGGCGAGCTCGGCATCCCGGTCTCGATTCACACCAGCGATCCGAAGGCGTTCTTCGAGAAACCCGACGAGAATAACGAACGGTGGATGGAGCTGAAGCGCGCGCCCAGTTGGAGCTTCTACGGCGAGCAATATCCGTCCCGCGAGGAGCTTCTGGAGGCACGCGATCGCGTAGTCGCAAAGCATCGCGACACGAACTTCATCCTCGTCCACTTTGCGAATAACCCCGAAGACGTCGAGTACGTCGCCTCCCTGCTCGAGGAGCACCCGAACGTCTACGTGGACGTCTCGGCACGCATCGGTGAGATCGGACGACACCCGTCCGAGAAAGTGCGCGAGATCTTCGAGAAACACGCCGACCGCATCCTCTTTGGCACCGACTTCATGCTCTACGCCAAGACCGACCCGAGCGGAACCCGTTATCGGCTGACCCTCGGGAGCGTCAGCAAAGACGGGGAGCAGCCCGAATTGGCCGACATCGCAAGCTTCTACGAGGATCACTGGCGCTACTTCGAGACCGACGAAGACGCCATCGAGCACCCCGTCCCCATCCAGGGCGACTGGAAGGTTCACCCCATCGACTTGGGCGACACGACGCTGCAGAAGTTGTACATCGACAACTCGGAGCGGCTCATCTTCGCCCCGTGGCTCGGTCGAAACGCCGCCAACCACGTCATACACCGAGCGAAAAGTCAGTAATGGACGTCGAGGCAGGCAGATTTTCGCTCCACTTCGAAGGAGAACCGGACCTCGCGTTGAAGCAATTTCGCGGCGTGGGGGCGAAGACCGTCGAGCGCCTACAGGAGCGCGGCATCACCGACGCGGCCGAGTTGCTGCTGTTCATCCCCCGCAAATATCGCCCAGTGCAGCGCTACACGCCTGCGGCCGCAATCTTCGATGCGCGAGCCACCCACATCGAAATTCTCGGCGAAATCACGAATATCACCACGCCACCCAGCCACAGCCGCGCCCCGGTCGAGGTGCTCGTCTCGCGGGACGGTCGTGAGTTCAAGCTGATCTGGTTCAATATGAACCGCCGCGGGTTCACCCGGATGTTTCAGCCCGGCAAGTGGATGCGCATCGAGGGCAAGGTCGACTGGGAGCGTGGCATCCCGACGATGGCGCACCCGACGTTCGACATGCTCGGCAAGACCACGCCGTCCGAACCCCAACCGCAAGTTGTATTGGAGCCGGTCTACCGCTCGATGGAGGGCATTCCCGAGGCCACCGTCCGCTCGGCCATTCTGGACGCGATCCACAACATCCTGCCCTCGGCGGTCGACGTGGTGCCGGAGCGGCTGCGCAAACAACGCGACTTGCCGACCGTCCAGGAGGCGCTCGAGACGATCCACGTCGCCTACGAGATCGAGGGCGTGGATGCGTTTCGCGACGAGCTCACCCGCGCGAGGCATCGGCTCGTCTACGAAGAATTCTGGACCCTGCAGCGAAAACTCACCGAGGATTACGTCCGCGAGCGGCGCTCGGCGAGCGCGCACCGATGCGAGGAGCGTGAGCTGGGGCGCGCGCTGGTCCGACAGCTCCCGTTCAAGCTCACCGGCGACCAGAACGACGCCATCGGCACCATCGCCGACGACCTCGCCGCCCGCGCCCCGATGCGCCGGCTGCTCCAGGGCGATGTGGGCAGCGGAAAGACCGTCGTGGCGTTCATGGCGGCCGCGATCTGCATCGGGAGCGGCCAGCAGGTCGCGATGATGGCGCCGACCGATATCCTGGCGAAGCAGCACCTGAGGACCGCGCGGGATGTCTTCGACGGCCTGGACGTAAATATCGGGCTGCTCACCGGGTCTCTCGGCGCGGCCGACAAGCGCGCGGTGCTCGCCGGACTACGCGGGGAGCCATCCGAGAGCGAAAACACCGACCTATTCGACGACGGCGACACCAAGATCGACCTCGTCATCGGCACGCACGCGCTGTTTCAGGACGACGTCGAATTCGACGCGTTGGCGATGCTCATCGTCGACGAGCAGCACAAATTCGGGGTGGAGCAGCGCGAGGCCCTGCTGGCCAAGGGCCGCGATCCACACCTGCTCGCCATGACCGCCACGCCGATTCCCCGCAGTCTCGCGCACGCGGTGTTTGGAGACCTCGACCTGACCGTGATCCGCGAGAAGCCGCCCGGCAGAAAGCCCATTCGCACGTTTCTACGCGACCGCTCGGCGGCGCCAAAGGTCTATAAATACGTTCGCGACCGGGTCGTCGAGACCGGAGAACAGGCGTATTTCGTCTACCCGATGGTCGAAGCGAGCGAGGCCGTCGCGGGCCGCAAGAACGTGACCGACTCGGCGGCAGCGCTCGCGAATGGGCCGCTCGCGGGCCTGCAGGTCGGCATCCTGCACGGCCGCATGGACGACGAGGCCAAGGATCAGACCATGCAGCGCTTTGCGCGCGGCGAGATCCAGGTGCTGTGCGCGACGACGGTGGTCGAGGTCGGGGTCGACGTCGCCAACGCGACCATCATGGTGATCGAGAGCCCGGAGGTCTTCGGACTGAGCCAACTCCACCAGCTTCGCGGGCGCGTCGGCCGTGGCAGCGCAGACTCGATGTGCATCCTGCTGGCGGGCTACGCCCTCACCGACGACGCCGAGGAGCGGCTCAACTCCTTCTCCGGCACGGAAGATGGCTTCGACCTGGCCGAAATCGACCTGCAGATCCGCGGTCCGGGCGAGTTCCTCGGGGTTCGTCAATCGGGCCTCGCCGAGTTTCGCTTTGGCGATGTCCTGCGAGACTCGCAGCTCATTGAATGGGCGCGCGTCGATGCGCGACGGGAGTTACTGGGCGATGCCGGTGGTTAAAGTCATGCGGCCATCCCTGGCCGCATGCTATAGCTGCGCCCAGGATGGGCGCAGCACATTACACTCCCTCCGAAACACATGACTGACACGTGGAACAATCTATGCGACATCTCCTTATCGGCTGCTCAATTTGCTTTCTGCTGACCGCCTGCTCGACGTCGTCTTCCACGCAGGTCATCACGACCACCGAGGAGTCCGAGCTCACGCACACCTCCGGCGATCCCTACGCCGAATGCCGCAGCGAGACCGCCGAAGCGGTGACCCGCGAGGCAAACCAGGCGCGCGATGACAAGGACCTGCACCCACTTCACTGTGCGCCCGAATTGGCGAAAATCGCACAGGCCCACGCCGATGACATGTGCGACAAGAACTACCTCTCGCACGCATCGAAAGATGGCCGCACCATGGTCGATCGCGCCGACAATGCCGGCTTCGACTTCATGACGCTCGGCGAGAACGTCGCGATGGGGCAGCGGAGCCCGGAACAAGTCCACGCGGGTTGGATGGACAGCAAGATGCACCGGCAGAACATCCTCAACGAGGATTTTTCTCGCCTGGGTGTCGGCTACGCTCCCTGCGGCGGCTCGCCCTACTGGGTGCAGGTCTTCGCGAACTGAGCGCTACACCGACAAGGTTCAATATCTTACCCGCACCCACGATGTAGTTGCATTCAGCACATGATCTTCGCTATTGTGCGTTCGGTTAAACCGTAAAATATGCCGACAATCTCACCGCCTTTGGCTCGTCGAGCCGGGATTTGCCGATGTTTCTAGTCAGCCAACCAGTCCACCGCGCGCTCCGGTGCCTCGCCATCGCCTCCGCGCTCGTATTCGCCGTCGCCTGCAGCGACAACACCACTGATGGTGGCAATGATTGCCCCGATGGACAGGAGTACAACCCTATTAAGGACGAGTGCGAGGGCGATATTCGCACCGGTGACGACGGCGGCGGCCTCGACGGCGGCACGGATGCCACGAGCGATGTGGGCGATACCAGCGACGACGACACAACGACCGGCGACACGTTCAGTCCCCCGCCCGACGTCGAGAGTTGCACGCCGGGCGACGCGGGCGCCTGTGCCTCGCAGAGTTCGCGCTACGTCTGCAACGAGGCGGGCGATGCCTACGAACTCGAGCAATGCCCAGGCGAGCAGACATGCCTGGCCGGTGAGTGCGGCGACCGGGTCTGCACTCCGGAGATCCAGGAATGCTACGACGAGAGCTCCACGCGCATCTGCAAGGATGACGGCAGCGGCTGGAACGAGCCCGAGGCGTGCCCATCGGGCACGGTCTGCGAGCGCGGAACCTGCCGAACGACATGCGACCTGGGTGGTAAGGGACCGAGCTACATCGGCTGCGAATACGTGACGCTGGACCTCGACCAGTACACCGACCCCACCACCAATCCCAAGCCCGACGAGGTGCCGCACTCGGTGGTCATCAGCAACCCTGGCCAGCGCGAGGCGACCATCTCGTTCAGCTCGCCGAGCACTGCCGCGAGCTTCAACATTCCGGACCCGACGGTCCCCGCGGGCTCGGCCAAGGCCTTCCAGATGCCGAGGCTCGATGTCGATGAGTCCGGCATCACGCGCCGCTCGATCAATATCGTGAGCTCTGAGCCGGTCATCGCGCACCAATTCAACCCGCTCAACAACCAGAGTGTCTATAGCAACGATGCCTCACTGCTGCTTCCGATCAGCACACTCGGCACCGAGTATTACGCGGTCAACTGGCCCACACAGGTACTCCCGTCGCTTCCGGGCCTGGGCGATCCCGACGACCAGCAAGCCTATGTAACCGTCGTCGCCACCGAGTCCGGCCAGACGATTGTAGACGTCGATTCGACCGCAGATATCAAGGCTGGCCCCGGTGTGTCTGCAATCTCGGCCGGCTCCACAGGAAGCTATGCGCTCAACCGAGGCGAGGTACTCAACCTGACGGCAAATTCCGGCGCCGTCGGAGCTGATGGAAACGACCTCACCGGAACGTATATCAAGTCCAGCCTCCCGGTCGCCGTCTTCGCCGGCCATGAAGAAGCCGTCATCGGTGATGGCTCCGGCGGCGACGAGAGCTGCTGCGCGGACCACCTCGAACAACAACTCTTCCCGCTCTCGACGTGGGGCAACAGCTATATCGCAGGCCTCAGCCCCGGTCGCGGCACACACAAAGACCACTGGCGCATCGTCTCCGGCGAGGACGGCGTGACGCTGACCACCAGCCCGGCTCAACCCGACGCCAACAATGTCACGCTGAACAAGGGCGACTCGGTCACGTTCTACAGCGACCAGGACTTCGAGATTGACGCGACCGGCAAAATCATGGTCGGCCAGTTTTTGGTCAGCCAACAACAGACCTCTGAAGTCGTCGGAGACCCCGCGTTCCTCCTTTCGGTACCGAGCGCCCAATTCCGGACAGACTACCACCTGCTGACTCCGGAGAACTATTCGACCAACTACGTCCAGATTATCCGCCCAACGGGCGTGGCCGTGAACCTCGATGGAAGTGCGGTCTCAAACGGCACGTTTCGAGCAGTCGGCAGCGACTTTGAGGTGGGCCACGTCGAGGTCGACCCCGGCGTTCACACGCTCGACAGCGCGGAGCCCTTCGGCATCCAGGCCTACGGCTTCGACAGTGCGGTCTCCTACGGCTACCCCGGCGGCCTGAACCTGGTCGGCGAGGCCCCGGATTCGAATTAGGGACCTATTTTGAGCAGCACGTCTGAACGCGTCCACGACACGGTCGACGCCTGGCTCCGCGAGGCGGTGATCGGGCTGAACCTCTGTCCCTTTGCCGCCAAACCGTATCGCGGAGGCGAGACCCTCATCGTCGTCTCCGATGCGTCGCGCCTAGAAGATGCGGTCTTCGACGCGGTCCAGGCGGCCTTCGAATTGATGGAGACCCCGCCGAACGAGACGCGAACCACCCTCGTCGCCTTTCCCAGCGCACTCCACGATTTCGACGAGTATCTCGACGCAGCCGATGCGCTGCGTGCGACCCTGCAAGACGCGGGAGCCAGCGGCGTACTGCAGGTCGCCACGTTCCACCCCGACTACCAATTCGCGGATACCGAGCCCGACGCGGTCGAAAACTACACGAATCGCGCGCCCTACCCCATCCTGCACATCCTCCGTGAAGACGACGTGACCGAGGCGGTCGAGTCGCATCCGAATCCCGAGGCGATCCCAGAGCGTAATATCGAGAAAATGCGCGAGATGGGACGCGAGGCGCTCGAAGATCTTTGGGACGACTTCTCTCCCGAATAGATCGAGCGAGAATCCGACGACTTGCGCCGCGCGTCGAATTCTAACAACTTGGTGACATACTAAAACTCTGTAGTGCGTACGGTGAGGACCCCATGAAAGCACGATGGACAGCTCAATCGTTGGTGGGTCTGGCGTTGCTTGTATGGCTGTTCACCGGCGCGTACGGCTGTAACCTCAACGACCCGGACGTGGTCCGGGACGTCGACGCAGCCGACACCGACTCGGACACCACCACCGGTGATGCCACGACGGACGCGTCGTCGGACTCGACCCAGTCAGACTCCAGTGAGGACACGGATGCGGACGCTCAGATCGACGGGCAGGACGACGACGCGGCCGACGCCGACGCATGCGAGGAGCTGTCTGTGGCTGACTTCTGCACCCAGAACTCCGCAGAATGCGGTTCGCTGACTGTCGCGGGCCGCTGCGAAGACACACGCACTGAGATTTGCGGAACGTGCACCGGCAACGAAACCTGCATCGATAACGTCTGTACGTGCGTGTCGCCATGGACCGGGGATGGAATCGACGCCGCCTTCATGGACCGCACCCAGGTCTACGTCACCAACCAGGGATATATCTGGGGATACGCGCCAGATACGGAGACTTGGAGCCAGCGCGAACCTCTGTCGAGCGCGACCACGCCTATCGACTTCACGCTCTCAGCGCCTGTCGCGGGGACGTCGCTGTGGGACGACGACGGTCCGACCGCGGCCGTCTCCACCGACAAGGCCATCCTCTTCTTCAACGGCTCGCTTTACTGGCTCTACGACAAGAGCATGCGCGAGTGGATTGCGTCCGGAGACCTCAACGATCCCGGGCAGGAAGACTTCGACCTTCGGCGCGACCTGCAGCGGAATATCTTTGGGGACGGCACGGTCGAGGCCGCCCTGTCCGAGGACCGAAAGACGTTCTATGCGATCAATGGCGATGTCTTTCACGAATTCGAGATCCAGGATCTGAGTCCAGTCGAGATCCAGCAGAAGACCATCGATCCGGTGCTCCTCGAAGAGCTCTTTCCGAACCAATGGTTCGAAGGCACCCGTGCACGCCCCTGGGACAGGGGGATGACATGGGGCGCTTATAGCTCGAACACCTTCGACGGAGCGGACTTTGTCGTGCTCGGAAGCGAAAACCAGTCCTGGGTCGGGCCGAATGATGGACCTCTCGTCTCCGACGAAGTTGGCCCGAACTCGGACATCTACGGCGGTGCAGCCTGCACACGATAAGAACTCAGCGAATGATCACCATCATCTGCCGCCCCAGCGCCACCAGCCGTCCATCCGGGCCCCACACGCGTTGCTGCTCCTCGCAGTAGCCGTCCGACGCGACATCTGCCTTCTTTTCGACCAGATAGTGCGCGTCAGGAGCATAATCGGCGTCGTGGAGATAGTCCTGGACGAATGAAGCGCTCATCTGGACCGTCGAGACCGGCCGCATCTGGCTCAGGCAAGCAAAAATCGCGGGCGGGTAGGCGTCGAGCAGCGCTGCGGCCAGGCGCGCATCGAGCTTCATTGGGACCTTCGGGCGCAGCCAACCGCCCAGATGAGCCTCGTCTGCCCCCGAAAACGGCGGGTATCCAACACAGAAGCGATACTCGAAGTGTTGGGCAAAGGCGGGCATGAGTCCCGATTGAACCGCCTCCAGATCGTCGTGAGGCGGCACGTCCGGCCGGGCCGTCCGCTCGAAGTCGATCGGGTCGTCTCGCTTTTCGCCAAAAGTGGCGAGCGCGGCGGCGACGCTGCCCGAGTCCTGCGTGACTTCGGCGAACATCGAGGTTACCGAGCCGCCCTCACGAATCGACCGCGCCTCGATCGCAAAGGCTTCCGGACGCAGAGGCGCGCTCAGCTCGGCGGTCATCGAGCGAACAGGTCTGCCGCGATCGCCCAACTCTCGGCGCATCGCGTCGAGCATGACGCCAAAAGTCACACCCCCGAACGCGCCCGGCCCTTGCAACCACGTCTCGTCGAGCGAGCCGACATACAGCCCTTCTTCTTCCTTTGTCGTCGTCGCGATTTCGGCAAAACCAGGCATAGGGCCCTCCATGGAGTTTGTTGCAAAAGGAAACTGCGTCATGCGGTCATCCTGGCCGCATGCTCTCGGACGCCGTCGAAGCATGCGGGCAGAATGCCCCCATGACAACCGCTTTTTCCGGTGGTCTTCCGTCGCGTGAATTGAGAAAATTCGTGTACTGAAATACCCTCGCTCGCGCGAATCCAACACGCCGGAGCACCGTGTACGCTCAGATTGCCGTCGACATTCCGTTATTCAAGCCGCTGACTTACGGCGTGCCGCCACATCTGCAAGATGAGCTCGCCCCCGGGCACCTCGTACAGGTTCCGTTTCGAAATCGAGCCAAGACCGGACTGGTACTGAAGGTCCAGGATGAACTCGACGACCCGGAGCTCGAATCCAAGATCAAAGACATCGTCGACCTGGTCGATGCGGAACCGCTCCTCACGGAAACAGGGACACGCTTCCTGGAGTTCATCGCCGAATACTACCTGGCGCCCATCGGAGAGGTCGTGAAGCTCGCCCTGCCCTCGTTCGTACGGCTCGAGGGCATGAAGCACTACGAACTCCTCGAGCACGCGGACGCGACTGAGCTCGACGACGACCTCGCCGCTGCGGTCAACTACCTGCGCGAGACTGGAAAGTCAGCGGTCAGCGACATCAAAAAGGCGCTCTCCGACGTGACGTTTACTCGGCTACGCGAGCTCGAGACCGCCGATCTCGTAGCTGTCACCTACGAAGAAAAGGGCGGCAGCGTTCGCGCCAAGATGGAGCGCTTCTACAAGATCGTGAACGCCCCTGGTGATGGCGACCGTATCGGGAGCAAGCAGGCGCGCATCCTGGAGTTGCTCGACGAGGAAGCAGGCACGACGCTCACCGAGATCCGCGAGCGCGTCAGCAGTCCGTACTCCAGCCTCGGCGGGCTCGAAGAACGCGGCTTCATCGA
>JBNJFZ010000169.1:0-11829 GCA_051747295.1 Myxococcota bacterium | reverse complement strand
GCGCCTGGAGCTGCAAAAGGAGCTCGAAGAAGTACTCGAGCGGCTCTTCTTTACGTTCGGTATCGAGGGGAAGCAGGCCGCGCTTTGGACGCCGGCCAACGCCGTCATCGACGGGACACGCGTCTTCTCACCTCGGCGTGTCACCGGAAAGCTGGTGCCCGAGCTCACGCTCGATCGACGCGACAGCCCGCTCAACCCCACGGAGGGCTACTTCGCGCGCCTGCAACCCGGAATAGTCAGCGGCGCGACGCTAGTTCAGGGTGGTGAAGATGCGATCGAGGATTCGTACCTTCGCCTCCAGATTACCTTCTCGTTCTACTTCTCGTTTTTGGAGAACCTCGTTCTGGGCCAGGGCGTGACATACGGCCACGTGATCCCGTTTTTTGGCCGCGACCGCTTGATCACCGAGGACGAGCGCTTCCGACTCGGGGGCGCGGCGAGCGTGCGAGGCTTCGCCAATAACTCGTTGGGCCCCGTATTGCGCGACACGCCGACGGGCGGCGAGTTTTTACTCAACTACAACGCCGAATTGAGGTTCCCGCTCATCGAGAGCGCCGACCTGTGGGGCGCCTTCTTTTTGGACGCGGGGCTTCTCGCCGACTGCTTTACCGAGTCGGAAGAGGGAAGAACGCGCATCGGCTGCTATGAGGATGCCTTCAACCAGCCTTCTCCGCTCAGAGATATCCGTGCTGCGGCTGGAATCGGCATTCGGTACATGCTGGTCGAGCAAATTCCCGTGGTCTTCGACTACGGCATGGTCCTCGACCGGCGCCCGGGCGAAGATTTTGGCAACCTGCACTTTAACCTCGGGTATACTTTTTAGCGGAAAGTCTTAAGCTCCCCGACATCCGAATACATGACGTCGACGGCAAATGCTATGCACGTGAATCAGACACATACGTTTTCTGCGCTGCTCAAGTGGGGCTTTCTGACGCTGACGATGGTGTCGGTGCTCGGTATGGCTGCTCCCGCGGACGCGGCTCAGCCGCCGTGGGCGAGCGGTCAGAGCAATCCCGAAGACCTGCAGATCAAGTTGGTCACGTTCGGTGTGGGCGACCGCGTGGTGGAGTGGTTCGGTCACACAGCCCTCGTGGTCGAGGATACGAAGCTCGATCGAGCTCGCCTCTACAATTACGGGATGTTCTCGTTCGACTCGACGATGCTGATGAAATTCGCGATGGGGCGGCTGTGGTTCTGGGTCGGCCAGGCCCCGGCGGAGCCGACGTACAAGCTCTACGAGCGCTACGGTCGCGACGTGCGCATCATCGATCTCAACCTCCCACCAGAAAAGCGTCAGGAGGTCGCGAACTTTCTGGCGAAAGACGTGCTGCCCGAGAATCGCGACTACCTCTACCACCACTACGACGACAATTGCTCGACCCGCATTCGAGACATCGTCGACCTCGGGGTCGACGGCCGGCTCGAAGAGGTCTCTTCGAAGCCCTCCCCCCGCACTCTACGGGACCTGACGCGGATTCACAGCCACCACAATCCGCCGATGCAGATGCTGCTGATGTTCTTGATGAACGACAGTATCGACAAGCAGATCACCTATTGGGACGAGATGTTCCTGCCGATTCGGCTGGAAAATTGGGTAAAGGAGCTCGAGTACGAGAATAAAGACGGAGAGATGGTGCCCCTGGCGGGTGAAGAGCGCGTCTTCTATGACTCCGGCAGGCCGCCACTGCCCGACGAGCCCCTGACGCGCTGGCCGTACTGGCTGGTCGTCGGCGTGGTCCTGGGAGGGCTCGCTCTTCTAGCCGGGCGACGCAGGCAGTCGAACCCGGAAGACCGCGGCGCGCGCATCGGCCACGGCCTGATGCAGACGCTCGTCGGGCTTAGCATTGGCGTGCTGGGGCTGGGGCTCTTCGTGATGGCGAGCTTTACGGATCACCAGGTCACGTACTGGAACGAGAACCTGTTCCTGTCGAACCCGCTGACCTTCCTCGCCTTGCCGCTGGGGTTGATGGTGACCTTTGGCTCCGAGCGAGCGGAGCGTTGGTTGCCAAAGGTCTGGTACGTGTGCGCGGCACTGGCAGTCCTGCTGCTGCCACTCAAGCTGCTTCCGAGCTTCGACCAGGGCAACCTGCTCCCCATCGTGTTCATGTTACCGGTCGTGCTCGGGGCCGCTGGCGGCGCGCACCTTGCCTCGACGCCCGAGCATGCCGCCCCGGATTCGGCGCCTGCCGAGGACGAGGATTGAAGCCGGTCGTGACGTGGCGGGATTACCGGGCGCCGAAGACCTGTGTCCACCAGGGCGACCCGGGTGCCCCATCGTCGACGTAGCCAACGCCGATCTCGTCGACGTCCGGGTTCATGAGGTTAGCGCAGTGCCCGGTCGTCGAGCTCAACCAGCCATCCACCGCCTCTTCAGGGGTCGCGTAGCCGTAGGCGAGGTTTTCGCCGCCGGGGCTGCCACGATAGTCAGTGCGGCGGATCCGTGTGGAGAAATCACTGCCATCCGAGCCGGTATGGTCGAGCGCCTGGTCGGGCGACACGCCACTATCTGCCTGAGCGGACATGTCTTCGCTATGAACTTGCGCTGCTTCGTGGAGGAAGCGGTTGGGGCTGACATCCTGAGTCGGTCCGAAGTAGCCCGAGTAGCAGTCGTATCCTTCCCGACGTGCCTCGTTGGTGTACTTGACGACCCCGGCGACCATCTCGTTGGGCGCGCACATCCCGTACGCACAGACCTCGCCGTCCCGACAGTCATTGGCTTCGGCCGAGCAGATCCACTCGGCGGTATCGTCGCTCACGCATGTGCCTTCGAAGTCCTGGAAGCCTGTCGGGCACTCACAGACGCCCTCGTTGCACTGTCCGCCTTCCGGGCAGACGTTGCCGCAGGAGCCGCAATGGTCGAAAGAGGTGTCGAGCTCGGTACAGAACTCACCGCACATGGTGAGTTGGTCGGGGCAGAGCGAGTCCTGCTGGGAGTCCTCCCCGCCGGCGGCGTCACCACAGGCGGCGACGAGAGCGGTGATGGATACGGCGAGTAGTAGCAGGGGGAAGGCGCGCAGGAATTTCATGCGGGATGAATCTCGGTGTCGGAAGCAGCAATTCGTCGAGAAAACTACTGTGAATCGCGGCTCATTCCAAGACAGTCGGCGAGGTCAGTCTTTCTCGAGCGGGTAGGCGCTCGCAGGGGCGGCAGACCACTCCCACATCGAGCCGGCGTAGTTCTTGACGTCGTCGAACCCGAGGTCGATGAGGACAACGGCGAGCCAGGCCGACCGCACGCCGCCCGTGCAGTAGGTGATGACGCCGCTACCGGGCGTGATATTGGCCTCTCGCAGCCTGGCGAGGAGATCGCCGTGAGGCAACAGCTCTCCGTCGCTGTCCATCAGGTCGGTGTAGTGGAGGTGCTCGGCACCGGGGACGTGGCCGCCGCGCTTTTCGCCATATGGCGTCTTGCCCCGGTATTCGCGCGCTTCTCGTGTGTCGAGGAGTCGGACGTCACTTCCGATGGCGTCTTTGACCTGCGCGCGGTCGGCGGTCCACCTGGACGTGCGCGTGACCTCGAAGTCGCCGCGCTCGACATCCGCTCTTTTGGACGTGAGCTCGACGCCGGCGCTCTTCAGGGCGTCGACCCCGCCATCGACGAGCGCGGCCTTGTCATGACCCAGCGACCGGAGCATCCAGACGATACGACCGTCCTCGCCCCAGTTGTCGGGTGGGTTGCCGGCGACGAGGACCGGCTTTGACTGCGATACGCCGAGCGTCTGGAGGCGCTCGGTGAGCACGCGGTCGCTCGCGAGGAGCTCGCCGCCCTCTATGTTGCCGCTCTTGGAGAAGTCGCGCCAGCCGATGGGGCTCGATTTTGGGACGTGCGCGCGCTTCCACGTCGACTCGCCGCGCGTGTCGAGCACCTGCGCGCTGTCGTTTTCGATGAGCTTCTTGGCCTCGCTCGCCGATACGACCCAGTCGACGTCGGACGCGAGGGCGCCCGCCGGCCACCAGAGTGCTGCAGCGAGTAAGAGCGTCAGGATGTAGCGGTATATCTTCATGATTGCGTCCTCTCGCTCTGAGACACGCGAGCTCGGCATTTTATTCAGTGATCACAGACGCAAATCTCGTCGTTGAGGTTCAATCCAGCGGGATCTCGCCGGCGTCTGTCGGGAAGTCGAAGTCGTACTCGTACATCGGTTCTTCGTGGCCGGGATCGTATCCGTGGAGGAGCAGCTGCTGATTTGCATCATCCGGGATGTAGACGACTTGAGGACGGTCCCATGTGGTGCGCTCGTGCGCAGCGAACGTCAGATCTGCGGGCTTTCGAAGGCGGTTGTCGTCCCGATAGGAGGGCGATGCAACATCGTTCTTCGCTCGCTGCGACGAGGGCCAGAGCTTCTGGCCATGGCGCGATTGTACGAAGGACACGAAGTCCGAGGGGCGGCCGTCGGGGTAGGCATCGAAGAAGCCGGCTTTGTCGAGCGTCTGGCTGCCGGCCATCTGATAGATGATGCGCTGGCCGGTTTGAATCTCGTGGGACCCCGTGGGCTCCGACCACTTTGAGATGCCCCAGCCGATCAGTGCGAGCAAGGGAATCATGATCAGAAAGGTGAGCACATTGTTTCGCTTGTGAGTCTGAGCGTAGTTCTTTGAAAACATCTGGCCTACCTCTCAATTCGAGGAACTCTTGAACTTGCCGGGCGGATGCTCGAGGCAATCCGCGTATTTGTCCCGATCGATCTCCGGGTACTCGTCGTGGCGAGTGAGCGACCAGCGGTAGCAATCGTCGTGCAGGTCTTCGACGCGATCACGACATACGCCAGGCTCGGTCGCGTCGGCGCACGCGGTGATGGCGGAGTCGAACACTTCTGCGGAGAGGTCGGTTCGCGCAAAGTGCATCGAAAGTAGCGTCGCCGCGACGGTGATCACCCCTAAGAGGCCACCCCATATCATCAGTTTGTGTCGAAGCTTGTCGTAACTATTCATCGCACGCCGTGTATCAAGGTTACTTTCATGGTTGTCCGCTGCCCTGGAGCGCGTCCTGCCTGCGATCGGCGGTCGAGCGGCCGACGGTCAGCAAGACGGTCACCAGTGAGGCCGCGCCTAAGACCAGGGCCAGCCAGACCGGCAGCCCGAAGGCGACGCCGACGTAGCCAAAGCCCGCGGCCGCGGACATGACGGTGACCGCGTAGGGGAACTGCGTCCGAACATGGTCGATGTGGTCGACAGCCGATGCAATCGAGCTCATGACGGTCGTATCGGAGATCGGCGAGCAGTGATCCCCGAAGATTGCACCGTCCAGCACCGCGCCGAAGCACAGCAGGAGTACGATACCCTCACCGCCGGTCATATAGAAGGCGAGCGGGATGATCGCCGGCAACAAGATCCCCATCGTGCCCCAGGACGTGCCGGTCGCGAACGCCACGACCGCCGCCAGGAGGAACGTCAGCAGCGGGAGCCATGCCGGGGAGATGAGCCCCTCGATGGCGCCGACCAGATACACGCTGGTACTCAGGTCGCTGCAGACGCCCTGGATCGACCAGGCCAGCACCAGGATAGCCACGGCCAGCCACATCGCGGGGATCGCCTTGAACCAGGTGAAGATCGCATCTCGCGCGCTCAGGAGTTTCTGGCTGATGGCCAGCACGATCGCGGCCACGCTGCCGAGCAGGGACGCCCAGAACAAGACCTTGGCGCTGTCTGAATTCGAGAATGCGTCGCGCCAGGTCGTCCAGCTCCCCGCGTCGGCCAGCGCAGTGCCCCACGCGCCGAAGAGCGTCGAGACGCTCGAGTCTCCCCACAGCGCGGCGCTCATCCCGGGGATCTGCTCCACGGCGCCGCCGCCGCGCCACCCCGACCAGTACATGCCCAGCATGACGCCCACGATCACGATCGTGACCGGGATAAATGCGTTGTACCAGCGGTGCGGGATGCCCTCGGCCGGCCCGATATCGCTGAGCGCCTTGCTTGTGAGCGGTGTGGAGCCGGGCCTGAGCACGTCACCGGTGTCGATGGCGCGTCGCTCGGCCTTCAACATCGGGCCGTAGTCTCGCCCCAACCATCCGTTGGCAAAGACGAAGACCAGCGAGAGGATGCAGTAGAATCGAAGCGGGATGATCTCGAAGAAGATATCGTATCCCGACCGGCCCAGGCCGAGCTGCTGGGACAGCGTGTCGAATAGCCCGACTTCGTAGCCGATCCACGTCGAGATGATCGCGATGCCGGCGATCGGTGCGCTGGTCGAGTCGACGATGTAGGCGAGCTTCTCGCGGCTGATGCGCATGCGATCGGTCAGCGAGCGCATCGTCGTACCCGTGACGATCGTATTGGCGTAGTCGTCGAAGAAGATCGCGAGCCCGACGAACGCAGTCGCTACGCGAGTCGAGCGCGCTGACGTCGCCAGGAAGCGAAACGCCTCGAGCACCCCGGCCATGCCTCCCATGCGGGTGATGACCTGCACCATGCCCACCAGCGTGAACGTGAACGCGATGATGTAGAGGTTGAACGTGTCGGCCACGCTGGCGACCACGTACTCGTCGACGGTCATCCAGGTCGCCGTGAGTGGGTTGAAGTTCGTCTGGAGGAGCGCTCCGAGCCAGACGGCGCCGACGAGCGCGACGAGCAGTTTCCGGAAGAACAGGGCGATCAGCACGGCGATCAGCGGCGGCAAGACCGACTCCCAATGCCCCAGTCGCTTCGAGGTCTGGGCGAGCGTCTCGGGTTCTTCGTCGAGCAGCGTGGCCTCGAATCCGAGCGCGTCGTCCTCGCGTGTGAGGTCGACCCGGAGCGTGGCGGCAGCCTGCTCGGCCGGGACGATGCGCATGCTACGGACCCGCTCGAGCTCCTGGTGGACCAGCGCGTCGAGGCTAGCGGCCAGCTCCGCCTTGTCCTGCTCGGTGTCGCGCGCCGAGAAGAGACTCGCGTCGCTGTCGACGGCGAGCGCGATCTTCTCGGGGTCTTCGCTAGAGGCGCCGCGCTCGTCGAATGCCTTCTTCAGCGGATCGAGTTGCTCCTGCAACATGACCCTCGTGGTGGTCTGCAGGGACTCACCCGGCGTCTGGCTGGTCATCGGCAACGCCACGAAGATCACACCGAGCGACAGCAAGAATCCGATGATCCTCACCGGCGTAAACGTCGACTCGTCCTGGTCTTCGAGGGCCTGTCTCGAGTCGGGTTGGTGTTCGGACTGGTCGTCGGACTGGTTGTCGGACTGGTCGTCGGACTGGGACTCGGCCGGGTCGCTGTGCGGATCGTCGGTCATGGGGACTTCCGGGATTCGGCGGCGCCGCGCCGAAAAGAGGGTCCGACTGGCGCACTGCTACTTGCATGAAGCTGTGCGAAAGTTCTAAGTTATCCCGGCGCTGATTATCAAGACTAAGTCGGCTGAGCCTCCGGGTATATGATGCCGATATTGTCGTTTGTCATGTGGCCATCTTGGCTGCATGATCGAGCTGCAAAGAGACGGTGTTGTCATGCGGTCATCTCGGCCGCATGCTCGAGTCTCCCGGCTCGGACTCGGTCCGAAATTCTTCTTTCTTATCTGGAGCTTATCGTGGCATCGCACGGTTCTAGGAGTTCGAATCTCGACAAAGTGACGACCGCGACTTCTTCTCCCAAGAAGAAATCACCGGAAGCGGTCAACGTCGAAATTCGCGGCCAAAAACTCTCTGTGAAGAGCGATCACGACCCGGAGTTTGTCCGACGCCTGGCGAGCCACATCGACGAGAAAGTCGCCGCGATCCAGCAGAACGCGCCAACCGTACCCCTCTCCAAGCTGTTGATGCTGGCGAGCATGACGGTGGCCGAAGAACTCTTCGAGGCGCGCAACGAGTTGGACCAACTGCGCGGCTCCGTCGAGGAGCGCGCCGATGCGATGATGTCGCTGCTCGACCAGATCGAAGTCGCCGAGGACGCCATCGCCGAGTGATCCGTACGAAGGAACAACTCAGAGCCGCCGTGCTCGAGCGTCGTGGTCGACTCGACGACGACACCATCGAACGTGCTTCGCAATTGATGTGTGAACGGCTCGAGGCCGCTCCCGTCTATGAGGCCGCTACCAGCATCGGCGGATACTCCGCGATTCGCGGCGAGATCGATCCGAAGCCGCTGCTCGAGGACGCAATCGCGGACGGGCACGCTGTCTACCTGCCGCGCGTCGTCGACGAGCACCACCTCGAATTCGCCAAGATCGACGACTACGACGCCCTGCAGGTGGGCGCATTCGGCGTGCTGGAGCCCCAGGGCCCGCCCGCCGAGCTCTCCGAGATCGACGTCTTCTTGATCCCCGGCGTCGCCTTCGACCGCAACGGCGGTCGTATCGGCTTTGGGCGCGGCTACTACGACCGGATCCTGGGGCGACGCCTCGAGGCCGAGCGTGCTGACGAGGCGGTCTTCATCGGAGTCTGCTATGATTGGCAGCTCGTCGACGACCCGATCGTCGTCGAGCCCCACGACGTGGCGATGGATATGATCGCCACGGACACCGAGATCATTTGCTGCGGCGTCTCGCGCTCCTGAGCGCGCCTTGCCCGGCTTCCCGGCGCACCAGTCCGGACAGAGAGAGGACGCATTTTGTTCAGTCAGGTAGAGATTTACGTTTTGATGGCGGCCCTCGTCGCCTTCGGCGTGGGCTACTTCATCGCGTCGCGTCGCGCTACGTCTGAGGTGGACGACCGCGTGCGGGATGAGCTCGACTCGCTGCGCGACGAGACCGTCGAGAAGACCCGCAAGCGCGTCGAGCGCGACCTGCGCGAGGAGCTCGTCGACGACGTCAAAGACGAGCTGCGCGATAAATTCGCCGAGCAACTCCAGCAGGATGCGAAGCGTGAAGCCGAGCGCCTCGTCGACTCCGCGCAATCCGAGGCGGACACTCTGCGGAAGGAGGCCGAGCTCGAGGCCGAGTCCATCAAGCTCGAAGCTCAGAAGGAGGCTGACAAGCAGTTCAACGAGCGGCGCGCGGAGCTGCAAAAACAAGAGGAGCGGTTGTCCAATCGCGAGTCGAACCTGGACCGGCGCGCCGACAAGCTCGACGAGCGCGAGCAAGAGGCCTCGAAGCGCGCTGAAAACCTCGGCGCTCGCGAGCGGGAGCTCGACGAGCGCGAAGACATCCTGTCGAAGCGCGCCGACGAACTCGCCCAGCAGCTCAGCGAGGTCGCCGGCATGTCCGAGCAGGAGGCTCGCCGGCAGCTCATCGACGAGATGGTCGAGGAGGCACGCGCCGAGGCAACCCAGAAGATCAAGGACATCGAGGAGGAAGCGACCAACGACGCCGAGCGGCGCGCCAAGAAGATCCTCAGCACCGCCGTCCAGCGCTACGCCGGCGAGTTCGCTGTGGAGAATACGGTGCGCGTGGTGCAGCTTCCCAGCGACGATATGAAGGGGCGCATCATCGGCCGCGAAGGGCGAAATATTCGGGCGATGGAGGCCGCGATGGGCGTCGACATCATTGTCGACGACACGCCGGAGGTGGTCGTGGTCAGCTGCTTCGACCCCGTGCGCCGGGAGACCGCTCGCCTGGCCCTAGAGAAGCTCATCTCGGACGGGCGGATTCATCCCTCGCGCATCGAAGAGGTCGTCGAGAAGACCGAAGGCGAGATGGCCAAGGTCATCAAGGACGCCGGCGAGCAGGCCGCGTTCGAGCTGGGCGTACACGGGTTGCACGCCGAGATCATCGAGCTGCTCGGCCGGCTCAAATACCGGACCAGCTACGGCCAGAATATGTGGTCGCACTCGATTGAAGTCGGCTTTTTGTGCGGCCTGATGGCTGCCGAGCTGGGCGTCGACGTCAAGGCTGCGCGCCGTGCCGGCCTGCTCCACGATATGGGTAAGGCGCTGACCCACGAGCGGGAGGAGCCGCACGCGCTCGTCGGCGCCGAGATCGCCGGTAAGCACGGCGAGAGCGAGCTGGTCCGAAACGCGATTGCGGCCCACCACGACGAAGAGCCGCAGAACTCCGTCATCGCCCACCTCGTCATCGCCGCCGACGCCCTCTCCGGGGCGCGCCCCGGCGCTCGCCGCGAGGTCCTCGGCAGCTATGTGAAGCGCCTGGAAGACCTGGAGCGCATCTCGGGGAGCTTCGACGGCGTCTCGTCGTCGTACGCGATTCAGGCGGGCCGTGAGATCCGCGTGATGGTCGAAAACGACAAGGTCGACGACAAACAAGCGTACGCCCTGAGTAAGAATATCGCCCGCAAGATCGAGGACGAGCTCACCTACCCGGGGCAGGTCAAAGTCTGCGTCATCCGCGAGACCCGCGCGATCGACGTGGCGAAGTAGGGTCTTTTTTTACCGCAGGGACGCAGAGAGCGCAGAGTAGGGCCTGCGCCATCCCACTATTGACACTGGTGCATAGCGTGCCTAGAGTTAAGCAAGCAAGTACTCGCTTGCGAAGGTGGTGAGCCTTCCAGTCGAGCTGGATGCATCGTGTTGACGACTCGGAGCCTAGATATGCAGCGACTTCTCTTTTTTTGGCGAGACATTCTCGATAAGCGAGCAAGTATTCGCTTGCCTGTCATGGTGGGGTTAGTGGTGCTGGGAGTTGGTGTGATCGGATGCAGCGATAAGACCACGCCGGCCGAGCCACAGCACGAGCGAGCGGTGGCGGTTCGCGTCACCGAGGTGTCTCCGGCGGCGTTCACCAAGAGCATCGATTATGTGGGGACGGTTCGGGCTGTCGACCAGGTCCGCATCACGGCCCAGGTCGGTGGCACGCTGGACGAATTGGCCGTCGACACGGGGGATCGGGTCGAAGCGGGCGATGTGATTGCGCGCGTCGCCACTCCCGAGTTGTCTGCCAGACTCGATGGTGTCGAGGCTGAGCTGCGGCGAGCGAGACACGAGCGTGAATACGCGTGTGACAGGTTCGAGACCGACCAGGAACTGGCGCGCGACGGCGTATTGACCGACGCGCAGCTCGATATGAGTCGCAAGATGTGTCGCTCCAGTCGCGAGGGTGTCTCGGCGGCAAAGGCGAAGCGTCGTGAACTCAGCCAGAGAGTCTCGGATGGCGTCGTCGTCGCCCCGTCGGATGGACAAGTATTGGAGCGTCTCGCGTCAGCGGGCGAACAAGTCGGCCCCGGGCGCCCGATGGTCATCGTCGGGTCCCGCGATCTCGAGGTATCGATACCGGTCGTCGAGAGCGACCTGATGCGTGGCATCGAGGTCGGCACGGCGGTTCAGATGACCGTACCAGGGGCCGAGCCGGTCGAGGCGAAAGTCACGGAGATTGCGCCGAGAGGCTCGGGGCCAGGTCGAACATTCGTAGCGACGAGCCCGTTGCCGCAAATGACGGCGGCTCGCCCCGGCATGTCAGTGGACGTGTCGTTTATCATCGGCAGGGGCGAATCGGCGACACTCGTTCCGCGTGCATCCATCTCGGCGCACGGGGACGAATCCTTTGTATTCCTCGTCGACGAAGACCAGCGAGCGCGGAAGGAGCGCGTCGAAACAGGGCATCGAGTGGAGGGCCGGATCGAAGTGATTCCGTCACTGCCAGCGGGGTCTCGGGTCGTGACCACCAATGTAGATGAACTCGACGACGGTGATGCGGTCTACTCCGTGGAAGTCTCGGGAGGTCAGCGATGAGTGTGACTCGACTGATCGTCAAGAATCGTCACGCAGTGTGGGCGCTCGCCATTGCAGCGTCCATTTTCGGGACGTTGGCGTACTTCTCGTTGCCTATGCAGTTGTTTCCGGACACGTCTCCCCCGGTTGTCAGCGTGGTCACCGCGTGGCCCGGGGCGTCGGCGGAAGATGTCGCAGATAACCTGAGCCAGCCGCTCGAAAAGGAGTTCTCGTCGACGGAAGGTGTCGTCGAGATCAGCTCGTCATCCCAGGACAATATGTCCATGGTGACCATCGAGTTTGCCTACGATAGGAATCTCG